>JBBCGQ010000001.1:2302222-2631111 GCA_037200845.1 Bauldia sp. | reverse complement strand
GCCGACGGCAATCGCCACGTCGCGGGCGCGGACGCGGAGCCGCACCGTTGCGTCCGGCGGCGCATCGAGCAGGGGATGGAAAATCGGCCCGGCGGGATGATCGAGGCGCGTCGTGCCGGTTGCTGTGTCGTGCGAGACGACGCGGGCGGTGAGGATGCCGCCGGTCATGTCGCGGTCGACCGCGTCGCCGAGGTCGAGCCGGGCGAAGATGTCGCCAGTCGGGCCGGACGCCGCGACCTTGCCATCGGCGAGCACAACGACGGTGTCGGCCAGCCGCGCGACTTCCTCGACGGCATGGCTGACGTAGACGATGGGCAGGTTCATCTCGTCGCGCAGCCGCTCGATGTAGGGCAGGATCTCGGCCTTCCGCTCGCGGTCGAGGGACGCCAGCGGCTCGTCCATCAGCAGCAGGTGCGGGTTGGCGAGCAGCGCGCGGCCGATGGCGACGCGCTGCTTCTCGCCGCCGGAAAGATCGGCCGGGCGCCGGTCGAGCAGGGCGCCGATGCCGAGCAGCGCCGCGATCTCGTCCAGCGGCGGGCCGCTGCGCTCGCGCGCGAAGCGGCGGCCGTAGCCGAGGTTGCCGCGCACCGAGAGATGCGGGAACAGCCGCCCCTCCTGGAAGACGTAGCCGATGCCGCGCTTGTGTGTCGGGACGGCGATGCCGCGGGCCGTATCGACCAGCACTGTGTCGTTCACCGCGATGCGGCCGCGGTCGGGCTGCATCAGCCCGGCGATGAGGTTGACCAGCGTCGTCTTGCCGGCGCCGGAGCGGCCGAAGAGCGCAGTGATGCGGCCGTCGCTTTCGAATTTCACCGACAGCGAAAATTCGCCGGCGCGCTTGTCGACGTCGACGGCGATCGTCATTGGCCGAGCACCCGGCGCGTCGCCCGCCGCGCCAGCGCGTCGGAGATGAGCAGCGCGGCGAAGGCGATGATCACCGCGATCGCGGTCAGGCGCAGCGCGGCGAGGTCGCCGCCGGGCACCTGCGTGTAGGTGTAGATCGCCGACGGCATGGTCTGGGTCACGCCCGGGATGTTGCCGACGAAGGTGATGGTGGCGCCGAATTCGCCGAGCGCGCGCGCGAACGACAGCACCAGCCCGGCGAGGACGCCGGGGAGGGCGAGGGGCAGCGTCACGGTCGTGAGCACCCAGATGCGGCTGGCGCCCAGCGTCGATGCCGCGGCTTCCAGCCGCCGGTCCACCGTGTCGAGCGACAGGCGGATGGCGCGCACCATCAGCGGGAAGCCCATGACCGCGCCGACGAGCGCTGCGCCCTCCCACTTGAAGGCGATGACGACGCCGAACGTGTGCTCGAGAAAGCCGCCGATCGGCCCGCGGCGTCCGAACAGGAGCAGCAGCAGGTAGCCGGTGACGACCGGCGGCATCACCAGCGGCAGGTGCACGAACGCATCGAACAGGGCGCGGCCGGGGAAGCGTCCGCGCGCCAGCAGGTAGGCGACGCCGATGCCGAAGGGGAGGGAGACAATGGCCGCGACGGTGGCGACGCGCAGCGAAAGCGCGATCGCCGTCCATTCCGCCGCGGTCAGTGGCTCGAACACGATCACTCCGCTTGTCGTCCCCGCGAAGGCGGGGACCCAGTATGCGCCGTCGGTGCAGTTACGCCATGACTGCGGATACTGGATTCCCGCCTACGCGGGAATGACAAAAGTGGAGTCAGAGTTGCTACTTGAGGATCGTGAATCCCTGCTTGGTGAACGCCGGCGCCGCCTTGTCGGACTCCAGGTACGCGAGGAAGTCCTTGGCGTCCGGGTTGGTCGAGGAGGCGAGCAGCGCGACTGGATAGACGATCGGCGGATGCGAGTCGGTCGGGAACGTGCCGATGACCTTGACGCCCGGCTCGGCATTGGCGTCGGTCTGGTAGACGATGCCGGCCGGCGCTTCGCCCTTGGCGACGAAGGCGAGGGCGGCGCGGACGTTGTCGGACTGCACGACCTGCGCCGAGACCTTGTCCCAGACGCCGAGCGTGGTCAGCGCCGCCTTGCCGTACTTGCCGGCCGGGACGGAGTCGACGTTGGCCATGGCGAGCTTGCCGTCGGCGCCGAGGATCGCACCGAGATCGAAGCCCGGGGCGATGGTGGCGGTCGCGGTCGAATCCTTCGGCGCGACGAGCACGATCTCGTTGCCGAGGATCGACTTCTCGGTGTCGGCGACGGTCAGGTTCTTGTCGTGCAGGTCCTTCATCCAGTCGAGGTCGGCGGAGAAGAAGATGTCGGCCGGTGCCGCCTGCTCGATCTGCTTGGCGAGCGCGGAGGAGCCGCCGTAGCTGACGGTGACGGTCTTGCCGGTGTCGGCGGTGTAGGCCTTGACCGCATCGTCGAGCGCATTCTGCAGGCTCGAGGCGGCGAAGACGATGACGTCGGCGGCAAAGGCGGGCGCGGCCGGGGCGGCAAGCGCGAGGCCCAGCGCGAGGGCGGGGGCGAGCAGAAGCGAACGGCGGTTCAGCATGGGTCACCTCGATATGTACGGATGGAAATATCGGGGCTGTTTCACCACGGATCGGTGCGTGAATCAACGCCGGTCGGCCGCCCCGGTTATCGTCCCCGCGAAGGCGGGGCCCAGTATTCAATGACAGCGCGGCGTGTACTGGGTCCCCGCCTGCGCGGGGACGACAGCGGCGCTAAACCTGCGGATTGCCCATGAAATCGCGCTTGCCGATCTCGACGCCGTTGTGGCGCAGGATTCCGTAGGCCGTCGTCAGGTGGAAGTAGAAGTTGGGCAGCGCCGAGTTGAGGAAATAGTCGAGGCCGGTCATCTGCCGCTCGCGGCCGTTCTGCGTGAGCGTGAGGATGCGTTCGGCGGCGCCGTCGAAATCGGCGGGCGTCTTGGCGTTGACGAATTCCAGCGTTTGCGCGATGCGCGCCTTGAGGCCATCGAACGTCTTCGCCGTCTCGTCGAAAATCGGCATCTCGACGCCGGTCAGCCGCGCCGTGGAATTCTTGGCGTGGTCGCAGGCCGACTGCACCTGCAGCCAATAGGGAAACATGTCCGGATAGAGCCGGTCGGTCATGAAGGCCGTCGGATCGATCTTTTTCGCCTCGGCGTGGGCGGCGGCCTTGTCGATGATGGCGGCGTGCGCCTTGAGGCGGCGGTCGAAGACCGGGACGGAGATCGGGTACATGGCGACGGACATGGGAGGCTCCTGGCGGGACGCGCGAGGGTATGTGGCCGGGGGTTGGAGGATTGGCAAGCAGGAAGAATCCTTGCGCCGATCTCTCCCTCCGCTCATCCCCACGAAAGCGGGGGGCCAGGTGGAAGGGCCTATGCCAGCCTAGCTTGTTTCAGACTCACTCCCTGGATCCCCGCCTGCGCGGAGAAGGCGGAGAGGGGGCACCGGTTTTCTTCAGCAGCCGCTTGAGATCGGCGACGCCCGATGCCACCACGCGGGTCGCGTCCGCCTCCATCTCGCGGAAGCGTTTCAGCACGCGCCGGCCAAGCGGCGTCAGCTTGGCGCGGCCGCCGCCGCCGGCGCCGCCCTTTTCGGTCGCGACCAGCGGCGTCTCGAAGGCGCGGTTCATCTCCTGCACCAGCGTCCAGCCGCGCTTGTAGCTCATCTCGAAACGCGCGGCGGCGGCGGTCAGCGATGCGGTCTCGTCGATGGCTTGCAGGAGGTCGGCCTTGCCGGGGCCGATGGCGATGCCGGGGCCGAGCACGACGCGAAAGCGGAGGCCTTCGGTCTGGTTGGCGAACTGCGGCATGCGCTGAGGTCCGGCGTGGAGGTCGGACCCGGCTTAGCGCCGCGCTTGCGGCGCCGTCAAATCGTCAGTGCGCCTGATACGTGATCGCGTCGGCGTTGAAGCGGTCGCCGAGCAGGTTCGGCGCGCCGTGCAGCGCGAACAGCGCCACGACGACGGCGGCGCAAAGCACGGCGCCGACTATGAAACCATCGCCGCGGGCGTGCGGCTCGTCCTGATAGTGCGGAATGTCCGAAAAAGCGTCGCGCATGTCGGTGTCCCTCCGTCCGATGAGGAGAGGATCGCGCCGGAAGGCGGCCGGTATCGGTCGCGAATAAGGCGCGTGCGGACAGTTGTCGGGGCGGAATTAGGGCAGCGGCTCGGGCCGCCACTCCAGCGGCACATGGCGCGGCTCGGCGGCGACCCTCGCAATCCAGCGGCTGATGCCCGGATATTGGGCAAGGTCGAAGCCGCCCTCGTGGGCGACGTGGGTGTAGGCATAGAGCGCGATGTCGGCGATCGTGTAGCCGTAACCGACCAGCCAGTCGTTGCCGGCGAGGCGCTGCTCCATGACCGACAATGCATGGCCGCCCTTCGCCTGCCAGCCGGCGATCAGCTCCGGCGTCACCTTCGCCTTACGCTCGGGATACGTATGCAGGTACGAGCGTGCCACCGCGATCTGGGGCTCATGGTCGTACTGCTCGAAGAACAGCCACTGGTGCACCAGCGCGCGCTCGTAGCGGTCCGCCGGCACATACTTCGTGCCGTCGCCGAGATAGAGCAGCATCGCGCCCGACTCGGAAAGCTTGTGCCCGTCCGGCAGCACGAGCAGGGGCACGCGCCCGTTCGGGTTCAGCGCCAGGAACTCGGCGTTGCGGGTCTGGCCTTTGCGCGGGTCCGTCTCGATCAGCCGGAACGGAATGCCGAGGAGATGCATCAGCAGGCGCGGCTTATACGCGTTGCCGGATTCCTGCATCGAATAGAGGGTGTACGCGCCCGTCATAGCTGAGGCATATCGGGCGTCGCCATCGCCGTCCAATTCGAAACGTTGCGGGAAACGATCAGCCGGCCCGATGGATCGGCCGCGGCGCTGCCCCGAGATGCCGGCCCCTGTTCCTCGCCAATCGCTGACGGGGTGAGTTGATGGAGCGTCGCCCGGCTCTGCCGGCGTAGGCTGTTTCCGCAATGGAGAAAAGCGCGCCGCGCGCGGCGGTTTCCCTACGATTGTCGTTTCCGGGCAACAGCCTTCGGTAGCTGAGCTTGCTAAGCGTCATTCGCGGCTGCGTGGTGTGAGTTCTCCGATGCGTCCCCGAGTTTGGTTACCGGCCGGCATGCTCGCCGCCGCCGCACTGTTTTCTGCGTCGTATGCTGCCGATCCCCTCCCCAAAGACACGCTTGCAGGCTGCGCGGTTTCGGCGCCGAACGGCAAGCTCGGCGGCGCGGCAGGCACGGCGAACAACGTCAACGGCGACACGGGCAGGACCGACTTCGCACAGTTGACCGGGTCGTACTCGGTGCCGCTCGGCTGCGCTTTCGGCCTGCAGGCCGACGGCTCGCTTACCAGCTCCGGCGGGGGGACGTGGGGCGGCGTCGCGGCTCACCTGTTCTACCGCGATCCGGCGAAGTACCTGCTGGGCGCAAGCGCCTCCTACGAAGCCGGACACGGCACCGGCCAGATTTTCCGGATCGGCCCCGAGGTCGAGCTCTACATCAACAACGTCAACATCGAGGCGTGGGCGGGCTGGGCTTCGATGGCCGGCGGGCCGAGCGACTGGTTCGCTGCGGTCGATGCTGCGCTGTATCCGACGGAGAATCTCCGCCTCTCCGCCGGCTGGCGGCATTCGTTCCGCACCGACGTCGCCGTCGGCCGCGCCGAGCTGCAGGTCGATGACGATAAGCCAGTGTCGGTTTTTGCCGAAGGCCGCGTCGGGGCAGGCGGCTATTCGGTCGTCAAGGGTGGCGTCAACGTCTACTTCGGCGATACCGGCAAGACGCTGCTGCAACGCCGGCGCACCGGCTATCCGCAGAACTGGCTGTTCGATCTCCTGGCGGCGAAGGCAAACGGCAGCGGTTCGAGCAGCACGGGCGGTGGGACCTGTGTTGACGACCGCAATTGCACCACCGGCGAGCATTGCATCAGCGGGACCTGCACCCCTCCCACGCCCGTGACTGAGGGATATTGCGGCGATGGCGTCCCAGACGAAGGCGAGCAATGCGACGAGGGCCCTGACAACGGGCATGGCGCCTGCAGCGAAGCCTGCACGATACGCGTAGTGGAGTAACGCTTTCCCAGGTCGCTACGAAACCGAAAGGGGTGCCTTCGGACCTTGTATCTCGCAATTCCGGGGCTTAGGTTCCGCGCGTTTTTCAGCCGGAACCTGACGTCATGGCCTTCCTCGCCGACTCGCTCGCCCGCATCAAGCCGTCCGCAACCGTTGCGGTCACGGACAAGGCGCGTGCGCTGAAAGCGGCGGGGCACGATGTGATCGGCCTCGGCGCCGGCGAGCCGGATTTCGATACGCCGGAGAACATCAAGGATGCCGCGATCCGCGCCATCCGCGAGGGCAAGACCAAGTACACCAACGTCGACGGCATCAACGAGCTGAAGGCGGCGGTGGTCGCCAAGTTCAAGCGCGAGAACCATCTCGACTATACGATCGACGAGGTCAGCGTCGGCACCGGCGGCAAGCAGGTGCTGTTCAACGCGCTGATGGCGACGCTCAACCCCGGCGACGAGGTCGTGATCCCGGCGCCCTACTGGGTGAGCTACCCGGAGATCGTGGCGCTCGCCGGCGCCAAGCCCGTGTTCATCGAGACGACGATGGCATCCGGTTTCCGGGTGACGCCGGCGGCGCTCGACCGCGCCATCACGCCGAAGACCAAGTGGGTGATCCTCAACTCGCCGTCGAACCCGTCGGGCGCCGCCTACAATGCGGCCGAGCTGAAGGGGCTGACCGACGTGCTGGTCAAGCATCCGCATGTCTGGCTGCTGACCGACGATATGTACGAGCACCTCGTCTACGACGGCTTCAAGTTCGCCACGCCGGTCGAGGTCGAGCCGTCGCTGAAGGCGCGGACGCTGACCATGAACGGCGTGTCGAAGGCGTATGCGATGACCGGCTGGCGCATCGGCTATGGCGCCGGCCCCTCGCTGCTGATCAAGGCGATGTCCAAGCTGCAGTCGCAGTCGACGTCGAACCCGTCGTCGATCGCGCAGTGGGCGGCAGTCGAGGCGCTCAACGGGCCGCAGGATTTCATCCCCAAGAACGCCGAGATCATGAAGGGCCGGCGCGATCTGGTTGTCTCGATGCTGAACCAGGCGCCGGGCATCCATTGCCCGCGGCCGGAGGGCGCGTTCTACGTCTTCCCGTCGTGCGAGGGCACGATCGGCAAGAAGACGAACGCCGGCAAGGTCATCGCCAACGACGAAGACTTCGTCACGGCGCTGCTGGAGGAGGAGGGCGTTGCGGTGGTGCAGGGCTCGGCCTTCGGCCTGGCGCCGTTCTTCCGCATTTCCTACGCCACGTCGAACGCGGTGCTGGAAGACGCCTGCCACCGCATCCAGCGCTTCTGCGCCAACCTGCGCTAGGCCGTCAGGTCCACGGCGTCGATAGCTGGAGCAGCTCGCGGAATTTTGCCGCCGCCTCGGGGTGGCGGTTGAGGTTGGCGGCGGCGTTCTCCACGACCATGGCGGGGAGGCCGCTGGCGGCGCCCTCGCCGGTCAGTTCGCGCACGCGCAGCGAATAGAGCGCGGCGCCGGCGGCGAGTGCGGTCACCTCGTTCGGATATTTCAGGATGACGCCGATCATGCGGTCGCGGGGATCGCGGATCATCGCCGAGAACGAGACGACGCGGTGGCGCGCGATCGCCGCGATCAGATTGCCGCAGATCGCGACGAAGGCGCGATAGTCGATGAGCGGCAGGTTCTCCGTCGCCAGGCTGTCGATGAAGGTGGTGTAGGCCATCCGCCGCGAGACGGTGTTCTGGTGGACCTTCAGCGTGAAACGGTCGGCGATCGCGGTCGCGGCCGTGTCGACCAGCCGGTCGAAGTTGGCCTCGTCGGCGAGCGAGGCGAGGCTCCACGGCGGCAGTTCGACCGGGCGGACGGCGGGCTCAGCCATGGCCGAACAGCCCCATCACGGCTTCTTTCATCAGGCGGTCGTGGTCCTCGACGGCGTGGCGGCGCTCGGCGCCGAAGACCATGCGGTCGACGGCGGACAGGCGCAGCCGCGCCACGTCCACCTTCGACGCGTCAACCCGCAGGCGCTCGCCGCGCCCCTCGGGCAGGTCTTCCCTCTGTTCTTCCGGAGGCATTGGCCGACGGCTCCTGGAGCGCATTATGGGGCGATTCCCGCCCGCGCTCTAGAGCCAGCCGCGCCGCTTGAAATAAAGGAACGGCAGGATGCCGGAGGCGATCATCGCCAGGATCGCCAGCGGATAGCCATAGCTCCACGATAGTTCCGGCATGGCGTGGAAGTTCATGCCCCAGACGGTGCCGAGCAAGGTCGGGGGGAAGAACACGGTGGTCGCCACCGTCAGGATGCGGATCACCTCGTTCTGCTGCACGTTGATGCGGCCGAGCGTGGCGTCGAGCAGGAACGTGATCTTGCCCGACAAGAAGGTGACGTGGTCCTCGAGCGATTTGATGTCGCGGCCAGCTAGCTTGAGGCGCGAGCGGCTCGAGCCTTTAGCGTTGATCAGCGGCAGGGCGAGGCCGGCGTACTGCACCAGCCGCTCGAGCGAGGAGAGAGACTCGCGCGCCTTGGCGGCAAGGTCGCCCTGCAGGCCGATGTCGCTGATCAGGCCTTCCAGCCGGCGGCCGCTCTGCACGGTCTGGCGGCTGATGTCCTGCTTGGAGAAGACTTCCGTGTTGATCTTGTCGACGTCCTTGGAGATGCGTTCCAGGACGTCGGCGGTGCGGTCGACGACCGCCTCGATCAGGCCGAGGAAGATCGCCGGCGTCGTCGTGCAGGCGCTGCCGGGCTTGGCGGCGCGGTTGATGAACTGGCGGACGGCGCGCAGGTCGTCGTAGCGCACCGTGGCGATGCGGTCGCCGGCGACCACGACGGTAAACGGCGCCAGCATCGGCTTGCCGGTATCGATGCCGGTCAAGAGCGTCGCCGTCATGAACACGGCGCCGTCCTCGGCATAGAAGCGGCTCGAAAATTCGATCTCTTCGGTTTCTTCGCGGCTCGGGATCTGGGCGGCCAGGAAGCGCTCGGCGGTGCGGTCCTCGTCGAGCGTCGGCTGGTGCAGGTCGACCCACGCGACGTCCGGCGGCAACGCCGCCGGGTCGGTCGCGACGACCTCCTCCAGACCCTTCTCGCTCAGACGGTACGCAGTCAGCATTCGCTCAGCCCTTTCCGGACGGACATGCACCCTTGCCGGTCGCCGATCAAGCGCGGCGCGCGGGGCAGTGGGGCACACGATGCCGCACCAACAGTGTCTTTTCCCTCACCACACCCCTCCCCAAAACGCCTTCGGCGTTTTGACGCTCCCACAAGGGGAGGGTTCAAGTGGAGATCGGGTCTAGCAGCGCGACGAGTTCTCCCCTTGTGGGAGGGCCGAAGCCGCGTCGCGGTTTCGGAGAGGGTGTCTCTCCCACGCTCGGCGCGGCACAAGATTAACCCTTGTCACCACCGCCGTTCAGGAACACGATCCGCCATCCCCGCGCAGAAGGCGGCGGCCTTCGCGTGGCAACAAGTAGCCATGGGAGGCACGGCCATGGGTAACGGCAGCAGAGCAGGCGGCCCCCGGTGCATCGCACTGGTGGGGCCATTCGCAAGCGGCAAGACCACGCTTCTCGAGGCAATACTGGCGCGCACCGGTGCGGTGACGCGGCAGGGCACGGTCGGCGAAAAGAACACCGTCGGCGACGCCAGCCCGGAAGCGCGGGCGCACCAGATGAGCGTCGAGGTCAACGTCACCGAGACCGAATTCATGGGCGACAGGCTGACGATCATCGACTGCCCGGGCTCGATCGAGTTCGCCTTCGAGGCGGAGCCGGTGGTCGCCGGGGTCGATCTGGCGGTGGTGGTGGCGGAAGCCGACGAGAAGAAAGTGCCGGCACTGCAGGTAATATTGAAGGCGCTGGAGGACAAGGGCATCCCGCATGTCCTGTTCCTCAACAAGGTCGATAGGATCGAGGGCGGCGTCCGCGAGACGCTGGCGACCCTGCAACGCGCGAGCGCGATCCCGCTGGTGCTCCGACACATGCCGATCCGGCAGGGCAACACCGTCACCGGCTTCATCGACCTCGCGCTGGAACGCGCCTTCGTCTACCGCGAACATGCGCCGAGCGAAGTCATCGACATCTCGACCGAGGCTAAGGCGGCGGAGACCGAGGAGCGGTTCCACATGCTGGAGACGCTCGCCGACTACGACGATCAGTTAATGGAGCAACTGCTCTCCGAGATCGAGCCGCCACGCGACCGCGTATTCGCCGACCTCGCCATGGAGATGCGCGAAGGCGTCATCTGCCCGGTACTGATCGGCTCAGCCGAGCACGGCCACGGCGTCGGCCGGCTGCTCAAGGCCATCCGCCACGAGTCTCCCGGCATCGCCGACACTCGCGCCCGCCTCAAGGTGAAGGAGAATGGCGAGGCGGTGGTGCAGGTGCTGAAGACGCTGCACACCAGCCACGGCGGCAAGCTGTCCATCGCCCGCGTCCTGTCCGGTTCGGTCGGCGACGGCGCCGAGCTCACCGGCACCGGCGGGCCGGTCGGCCGTGTCTCCGGCGTCTTCCGCATTTTCGGCCAGCAGGCGCAGAAGCGCGACGCGGCGAAGGCCGGCGAAACGGTCGGCCTCGGCAAGCTCGACACCGCGCGCACCGGCATGACGCTCGTCGCCGGCAAGGCACCGGTCGCCGACATCGTGACGCTCGCCCCGCCCGATCCGGTGCTGGGCACCGCCGTCGCCTCGGCCGAGCGTAAGGACGACGTGAAGCTGTCGGCCGCGCTCGCCAAGGCGGTGGAGGAAGATCCATCGCTCCGCGTCAGCCACAGCCAGGACACCGGCGAGACGCTGATCGAGGGGCAGGGCGAGATGCACCTCCGCGTGGCGCTGGAGCGGCTCACCGGCAAGTACGGGATCGGGGTGAAAACCCACGAGCCGACAGTGCCTTACAAGGAATCCATCCGCGGCGCCGTGAGCATCCGCGGCCGCCACAAGAAGCAGTCCGGCGGCCACGGCCAGTTCGGCGACGTGGTGCTCGACATCAGCCCGCTGCCGCGCGGCTCCGGCTTCCAGTTCGCCGAGACGGTCACCGGCGGCGCGGTGCCGAAGAATTATTTCTCCTCGATCGAGGAGGGCGTGCGCGAATATCTCGCGCAGGGGCCGCTCGGCTTCCAGGTTGTCGACCTGTCGGTGACGCTCACCGACGGCTCCTACCACTCGGTCGATTCCTCCGACATGGCCTTCCGCACGGCGGCGCAGATCGGCATGCGCGAGGGCATGCCGCAGTGCAAGCCGGTGCTGCTCGAGCCGGTGCTGAAGGTCGAGGTCGCGGTTCCCTCCGACGCGACGCCGCGCGTCAACGGCATCGTCTCGCAGCGCCGCGGCCAGTTGCTCGGCTTCGACGCGCGGCCGGGCTGGCCGGGCTGGGACGTGGTCGAGGCGCTGATCCCGCAGTCGGAGATCCGCGACCTCATCGTGGAGCTCCGCTCGGCAACGGCAGGCGTCGGCACCTTCCGCGCGCGCTTCGATCATCTCGCCGAACTCAGCGGCAAGGTCGCCGACCAGATCGTGGAGCGGGCGAGGGCGGTCGCGGCGTAGCGATCCTGTTGCGGCGGGAGGGGTGTGCCTCCTCCTCTCGCGCGGCGATGCTGACGCTCCCGCGCGACCAGGCCGAGTTCCATGTGGACCAACGCCGATCGTGATTTGCTCGCCACCATCGCGACTCTCACTCTCGCAGTTGGCGGCGGCGGTGCGTGCGTGAGTCGAGCGGATGTCGGTAAGGACGCGTGGCGGCTGGGAGTTGCCGGAGGGCCGGGCAACTCCGGAGGCGATCTATCTCAATCGCCGGACGTTGATCGCCGGCGCCGCCGTGCTGGCGGGCGCGAGCGCCATCGGCGGCGTGCTGCTCAATCGCCGCGATCCCGAGATCGAGGCATCGCGCGCCGCGGCCAGCGATCCCTCGCGCGGCCTCTATCCGGCGGCGCGGAGCCCGCGCTACGCCGTCGCGCGCGCGGTCACGCCCGAGGTGCGGGCGACGACCTGGAACAATTTCTATGAATTCGGCGCGGCCAAGAACATCGTCGCGCCGGCGCACAATCTCGTGGTGCGGCCGTGGGAGATGCGCATCGATGGGCTGGTCGCGTCGTCCTTCACGCTCGGCATCGACGATCTCCTGAAGCGCGTCAGCCTCGAGGAGCGCGTCTATCGCCACCGCTGCGCCGAGGGTTGGTCGATGGTCGTGCCGTGGACCGGTTTCCCGCTGAAGGCGCTGGTCGATATGGCGAAGCCGCTCGGTTCGGCGAAATATCTCCGCATGGAGTCGTTTTATGCGCCGGACATCGCCAGCGGCCAGAAGCAGTCCTGGTATCCGTGGCCCTACGTCGAGGCGCTGACGCTCGCCGAGGCCGGCAACGACCTCGCCTTCCTGGTCACCGGCGCGTACGGCAAGCCGGCGGCGAAATCGATGGGCGCGCCGATCCGGCTGGCCGTGCCGTGGAAGTACGGCTTCAAGTCGATCAAGTCGATCGTGCGCTTCTCCTTCGTGGAGTCGCGCCCGGCGACCTTCTGGCCGCAGCTCGACACCCGCTTCGGCTTCTGGGCGAACGTCAGCCCGGCCACGCCGCATCAGGCGAGCGAGCACGACCTCGCCACCGGCGAGGCGATGCCGACGCTGCCATTCAACGGCTACGGCGAATTTGTCGCCGGTCTCTACGCGGGAATGGACGCCGAGCCGCTCTATATTTGAGCCGAGTCGCACCAACCGGGGACCGCCATGGCCGACCTAGCCCTCACGCCGAAGAACACGGCGCTCGTCATCATCGACCTCCAGCACGGCGTCGCCGGCATGAACGTCGCGCCGCACACTGCCGCCGCGGTCATCGCCAATACCGTAAAGATCGCCGCGCCGCTGAAGGCCGGCGGCGGCCTGATCGTGCCGGTGCGCGTCGCCTTCTCGGCCGGCGGCGCCGACCGCCTGGCGCAGCCGACCGACCAGCAGATGCAGGTGCCGCCCGGCGGCATGCCGGCCAACTGGTCCGACCTCGTGCCGGAGATCGCGGCGCTCGCCGCCGATGTCGTCATCACCAAGCGGCAGTGGGGCGCCTTCCACGGCACTGAGCTCGACCTGCAGCTCCGCCGCCGCGGCATCGACACGATCATCCTCACCGGCATCGCCACCAACTTCGGTGTGGAAGGCACCGGCCGCGAGGCGTGGCAGCACGGCTACGCGGTCGTCTTCGCCGAGGACGCGATTTCCGCGGCTTCGGCCGACAACCACAAATTCGCGGTGGAGAAAATCTTCCCGCGCCTCGGCCGTACGCGGCCGACGGCGGAGATCGTTGCGGCGATTGGGGGCTAGGGGCTACGCCGCGTCGGCGGGTTGGTCGACGATGACGAACTGGCGGCCGAGGGCACGCATGCCCTCGTTCAAGCGATCGAGCTTGGTCCCGTGATCCGGATCGAGCATTCGCCGAACCTCGGTTTCGCGTACGCCTAGAGCGGCCGCCAAAGCAACCCGAGTTAAGCCTGACTCGGCAAAGGCGCGCACGAACGCGGCCTTGGCGGCGATGCTTGGCGAGGCAGCCACTGCGACTTCTCCCGCGCGCAGTCGCGAGGGCGAAGGCATGGGTGCGCCCTCCTTGATGCGAAAAAGCAGCGCGGTGTCGAGACAGTCGATAGCCTCATGCAATGCGGCCGTCCGGTCACGTCCTTCGGTGATGGCCTCTGGCAGGTCGCGGAAGGAAACGATCACCGTGCCGCGATGCGACTCGAGCCTTGCAGGAAAAATGTAGCGCATGGCTATACGGCATCCTTTGGAAGGCCGAGCTGTTTGAGAATGAGGCCGACGTAGATTGGCGACAGATCGCCCGACTTGACTACCGTCGAAGCGTCGCCGACGTAGACCTTCACGTGTGAACCCTTGCCGGCGACCGTATCGACCAAGAACGAACGGTGATTCTTCCGGCACCAGCGGCGCAATGCCGAGAAAAGCTGTTCCCTCTTCACGACCTTCTGTGTCGCACATTTTTGTGCGAAACTCAAGTCGAGGCGAGAAAAACCAAATCTCCGTCGCAAGGACCCGGCAAGGTTTTGTCGCATCCGGCCGGCGCCATACGTCCTTCCGGACGCCAGCCGCGCCGCGGACCGCGGTCGGTGTTGCAATTCCCGGCCGCGGGGCGAAACTGATCCTTCCAACCCCGCGGTCATCCGATGTCGCACCACCACCCGCACGAAATCGACTGGAAGACCAACGGCGTCCGCGTCATCCCCGGCGACCGGCTTGACCCGAACACGGCGCAGACGCCCGGGATGCAGCGCGCCGTCGCGATCAACTACGCCCGCGTCGGCGCGCAGAAGATCTGGGCGGGCACGGTGCGCATCGAGGCCAACGCCAAGACCGGCGCGCATCATCATGGCGCGCTAGAGAGCGTGATCTACGTCATGCGCGGCCGGGCGCGCATGCGCTGGGGCGACCATCTCGAATATGTCGTCGAGGCCGGGCCGGGCGACTTCATCTTCATTCCGCCGTTCGTCCCGCATCAGGAGATCAATGCCTCGACCGACGAGCCGCTGGAGTGCGTCGTCGTGCGCTCGGACAACGAGGCGGTGGTCGTCAACCTCGACATCGAGCCGGTCGAGAAGCCGGAAGACGTCCGCTGGGTCGACCCGATTCACAAGTAGCGGGATGCGTTCCGGAAGAAGGCGAAGAAAAAGCCGGGCCCCGTCTTAGGAGACCCGGCAAGGTTTTGCCGCGGCATGGCCAGCGGCATACGCCTTCCAGAGGGGAACAAGCTCAATGGGGACATTCGTTCGGAGGGAGGAAGTAACGAACGAATCGCCGCATCAGCCCGATCATCTTGAGCAATGTTCATTGCCGCGCAAATAGGCACTGCATGAATTGCCAAAGATCGTTGCAGGTTGTGACAAACAAACCACAACCTCAATACGACCAGTTCTGCGCCTTGCTCAGAAGAAAATCGCGGAAGACATGCACACGCGCCGAGTTCTTCAGTTCGGCCGGGTAGACGAAGTATGTCGCGAAGCTCGGCACCTGCTCCTCGGGCAACAGCTTCACCAGGCCGGAGTCCGGTTCGACCATGTAGCTCGGCAGCACGGCGAGGCCGGTGCCGTTCATCACCGCGTTCTTGATGGCGAAGATGTTGTTGATCTTCAGCGCCGAGTCGCGCGGGTTGTCGGAGCCGCGCCCGGCAAGCTCCAGCCAGTTGAGATCGCGCAAGTACGCCGGCACCGGCACGCCGAAGGTGACGATGCGGTGCGAGTCGAGGTCGGCGACCTTCTCCGGCCGGCCGAACCGCTTGAGGTACGACGGCGCCGCCCAGACATGCATGTGCACCGTGAACAGCCGGCGCTGGATGAGATCCGGCTGTGTCGGCTGGCGCAGGCGTATGGCGACGTCGGCCTGGCGCATCGACAGGTCGAGCTCGTCGTCGTCGAGGATGAGATGCAGGCTGATCGTCGGATAGAGGTCGACGAATTCGTGGACGCGCTGCGTCAGCCACGTCGAGCCGAGGCCGACGGTGGTGGTGATGCGCAGCGTGCCGCTCGGCTTCTCCTCCGACTCGGTCAGGCGCGAACGCACCGACTGCAGCTTGACCAGGACGTCGCTTGCGGCGCGGAAAAGTTCCTCGCCCTGCTCGGTGAGGATGAGGCCGCGGGCGTGGCGGTGGAAGAGGGGGACGCCGAGATCCTGCTCGAGCGCGCTCACCTGCCGGCTCACCGCCGACTGGCTCATGTTCAGCGCCTCGCCGGCGTGGGTGAACGATCCCGCCTGCGCCGCCGCCTGAAAGATGCGGAGTTTGTCCCAGTCCATCCGGTTGCCGCCTCCTCGCGGCCAGCCGTCCCCGTTCCCCGTCATCGACTATCCCCGCCTGAAAGCAAGGAGGGTGCCGCTATTCCGCTGCTTCCGCCGTGATCTCGCGCTCGGCCAGCCAGCGCTCCGCCTCCAGCGCCGCCATGCAGCCGAGCCCGGCGGCGGTGACCGCCTGGCGGAAGGTCTCGTCGGTCACGTCGCCCGCGGCAAACACGCCGGGGATCGAGGTCGCGGTCGAGTCGGGCGCGGTCCACAGGTACCCGGACGGGCGAAGCTTCAGTTGCCCTTCGAGGAACGCGGTCGCCGGCGCATGGCCGATGGCGACGAAAACGCCGTCGACCTTGAGGTCGGTGGTCGCGCCGGTGCGGACGTTGCGGATGCGCGCGCCGGTGACGGCGGGCGGCACGGTGCCGTTGCCCAGCACATCCTGCAACTCCGAGTCCCAGACGACGCTGATCTTCGGGTGGGCGAACAGGCGGTGCTGCAGGATCTTCTCGGCGCGCAGGTGATCGCGGCGATGCACGAGCGTCACCTTCGAGGCGAAGTTCGTAAGGAACAGCGCCTCCTCGACGGCGGTGTTGCCGCCGCCGACCACGACGACCTCGCGGTTGCGATAGAAGAAGCCGTCGCAGGTGGCGCAGGCCGAAACGCCGTAGCCGCGGAACTGCTGCTCCGAGGGCAGATTCAGCCACTTGGCCTCGGCGCCGGTCGCGATGAT
The DNA here is from genome assembly GCA_037200845.1 of Bauldia sp. Classification (NCBI taxonomy): domain Bacteria; kingdom Pseudomonadati; phylum Pseudomonadota; class Alphaproteobacteria; order Hyphomicrobiales; family Kaistiaceae; genus Bauldia; species Bauldia sp. The sequence continues at coordinate 2,614,697 of JBBCGQ010000001.1, read as the reverse complement.
GAGGGTGTCGGCCGTGTACTTGGTGCCGCTGTCGCCGTTCAGCACGAACGGGCGGCGCGACAGGTCGACCGACAGGATGTGGTCGTTGACGAAGCGCGTGCCGACATGCTCGGCCTGGGCCTTCATCTGCTCGACCAACCAGGGGCCCTGGATGATGTCGGCGAAGCCCGGATAATTCTCGACGTCGGTGGTGGTCGTAAGCTGCCCGCCGACGGTGACGCCGGCGATCAGAATAGGCTCCAGCATTGCGCGGGCCGCATAGATCGCCGCCGTATACCCGGCGGGTCCGGAGCCGACGATGATGGCCTTGGCGTGCATGGAGAACGTCCGTCAGATTCGCCCGAATTCGCCGAAATTGTAGGCGTGCCGGGGAGGGTTGCAAGGCGGGGCCGCGGTCAACTATTGCGTTCCCGCGAACTTTTCTTTCCATATGGCGCAGGAAAGCTGAACGGCTCGCCCCGCGCCCGGTAAGCCGACAGCGCATAGATAGGCAGAGAGGCCCTGCATTGAAAGCCCGGCTGGACACCATCGACTGGAAGATCCTGCGCGAGCTGCAGGCCGACGGCCGCATGACCAACGTCGAACTGGCGCGCCGCGTCGGCATATCGGCGCCGCCGTGCCTGCGTCGCGTCCGGGCGCTCGAGGAGGCCGGGATCGTGCGCGGCTACCGGGCGCTGCTCGATGAAAAAAGCCTCGGGTTCGACCTCACCGCGTTCGTGTTCATCGGCCTCGCCAGCCAGGCGGAGGCCGATCTTGTCGCCTTCGAGGACAAGATCCGCTCCTGGCAGATCGTGCGCGAATGCCACCTCGCCTCGGGCGAGATCGATTTCGTGCTGAAGTGCGTCGCGCCGGACCTGCCTTCCTTCCAGAACTTCGTGATCGAGGAACTGACCAAGACGCCCAATGTCGACAGCGTCCGCACCGCTCTGGTATTGCGGCGCATCAAGGACGAGCCGGCGGTGCCGGTGGCGTGATACAGGGTTCGTGTATACGTTGCCCGAAACATCATCGCGGGTATCGCTTGTGTCGTTGCTCTGGCCTCCCTCTCTCTGGCGTCTCACGCGCGAGTCCGACCCGCTGAGGCTTCTCGCTGAGCTGACTGCAGATGAGAAACCGTTCCGAACTCTCGTTCACGTTGGCGCGCATCTCGCCCAGGAGCGCCAGAGATACGAGGATATGGGGTACCGCGACGTCCTTTGGATCGAGGGATCGCCCGCTGTCTATGCGCGGTTATCGGAGATTCTGGGCGCCGAGGCCGCGAATGCCACGTGCAGGCAGCGTGCCGTGTGCGCGCTCGTCAGCGACCGCGAAGGGGAAGAGGCAGAACTCCGCCAGACTAGCAACGACGGCATGTCGAGCTCGCTCTTCCCGCTAGGTTCGCGGCACCGGTCGAGTTTCCGTGGTGTCACCGAGACCGGCACGCGGGAGAAAGCGCGAACGCGCACATTGGATAGTATAGCGCAGGAGTATGGCCTGCTCGGTGCCATCGACACTTTGATCGTGGATGTGCAGGGCGCCGAACTGCTGGCGCTTAAGGGGGCTGAGCAGGTTCTTAAAAGCGCGCGCGCGGTCATCTCGGAGGTGTCGCGCGGCCGCTTCTATCAGGGTGGAGCCCAATTTGGCGATGTGCGAAAATTCCTGAAGAAGCGGGGATTTGTGCCGATGTCGCGGCCACCGCGGCATGGCGACGTGCTGTTTCTCCCGCCTCGCTAGAGGCGCTGCCAGCGATCCGGTACAAGCGTTGAAGCATCCAGCGTCGGGCTGAGAAACCACTGCTTGGGCGCGATGACGTGCTTGTCGGCGGCGGGGTTAAGCCATGCGCCCCACCACGAGAAGCTGCTGTTGGCCGTGATGTGGTGCCGGCATTCGGACATCAGCGCGAGATGCTCGACGGCGGGGCCATCACTGTCAACGAACTCGGTCGGGTAGGGGAGCTTCAGGTTTGCCTTTGCCCACTCCGGCTCGTCCGAGAAGACAAAAAATCTCAACGGTTCACGTAGCCGCTCGTGCATGGCGTCCGCGGCGGCGAGATAGTAGTTCAGGTCGAGCGCGCCAAACACGCGGTTGGTTTCCGGGTTCGAAACATAGTCGCCACGACGAATGTGCAGCGACACGGCAAGGCCCTTGCGAATGCGCGCCCGCCATTCGACGTTTGCCGGTTGCAGGGGGCGCTGCAACGTCAGGTCCGCCCGGATCGCGGACGCGGCGTCTTCGAAATAGCGCTCGCTCTGGAAGTACCCTTCCAGATACGTGTCGGCGGGCAGCGAAAGCACCCGACTGTCAAATCGCAAGCTTTCCTCGCGGAAGACCACCGGCTTGGACCGCAGTGCGATCCAAAGCGCGCGCCGCATCCGGTGGCGTTTTCTGGGCGGCAGCGACCGTCGGTCGATCGGGGCGGTGGGGAGTTCGTAATTTGCCAGCTCAAGTTCGCGCGGGCGGGCCTTGCGAAAGTAGCGGGTATCGATACCGACCGTCGTACCGCGGCGAAGGGCCAACGCGCGCGCGGCCGCATACTGGAAGAGCTGGTTGCCGAGACCGCCCAGGACATGCACGACAATCACGTATCAGCTCCCGTTTTGCCCGGCTTGCACCCGCATCTGCTCAGTCCCGCGTCTCTAATAGGGCTTGAGGAGGCGACAGGCCACCCACGCGCCGTGTGCCGTCGCCGGCCTGACGTCCCGTCATGGATATTGTATTGGCTTTGGCCTGTGAGAAGTGCGATTTGAGACCATCATGGACCTCAAAACAACGACCAGTCCGCGGCGCCGTGCCAACATATTCAACACGTTGCAGCGCTTCGTCGAGGCGCCTTCGTCCGGGCGGCCGCTGGAGGTTGCTAATGTCGGGCCGGGGCTGGCGGTCAAGTACTTGGGCCGCCTTTCGGCGATCGACATGCCTGGGTGGGACTTCTTCCGGCGCATAGAGGCTGGGGTGCGGCGCGTGCCAATGCCCGACGCCTTCTACGAAAACTACGAGACCATGGAGTTGGTGGCAGCGCTTCGCAACATCCCGTTCCGGCTGACCCTCATCGACATCAATCCCCGCGTGGTGCGGGTAGCTGCTCAAGGCGTGCGCGGTCACAAGGTGGACACCGTGGTTGCCGATCTCGGCGAGGAGCGATCCGTGCGGCTGGCGCCATACCGCGGCAAGTTCGATCTGGTCGTTGCCTTCGCCGTTGTCGGCCGTGTGCGGGATCGGCTACGGGAAAATGCGCGTGACAACGTGGGCCGGCTCGTGCGTCCGGGCGGTCTGCTGCTTGGTACCGATACCGGCGGCAGCGAGTTTACGCTCGTCGCTCCGGATTCCGCCTTCTATCGCAAGGCGGGCGTGGCTGCGCAGGAGCGGGCCTAGTGGCTGTCGCCAACGTTGTCTGCATCAAGTGGGGTGACAAGTACCCGCCGTACTACGTCAACCGCCTCCATGCCGGCGTTGCGCGTTTCCTCCGGCGGCCGTTCCGCTTTCTATGCTTCACCGAAAGGTCGGAGGGCATCTCGCCCGAGGTCGAGGTTCATCCGCTGCCGGTAGAGCCGTTCGAAGCCGAGATGGCGCGCTTGATGACCGAGCCGAAACGCAAGGGCGCGTGGCGCAAGATCAGCCTGTTCAAGCCGGGTCTCGCTGACATGCAGGGTCCGATCCTCGGCCTCGATATCGATGTCGCCATCACCGGCTCGCTGGACGACCTGTTTGATTTTTCGCCCGGCAAGATGTGCATGCGGGAAGAATGGCGCGAGGCACGGCGCGGCCAGCCGGGCGGCCATGGGTCGGTCTTCCGCTACGATCCCATCCGTCACGGCTATATCTACGAAGAGTTTGCCGCGCATCCGTTCGCGGCCGCGGCGCGCGCCAAATACTCGGAGCAGAAATACACGTCGATGACGACGCAGGCGCATGGCGACTTCGCGTTCTTTCCGCCGCAATGGATCGCGAGTTTCAAGCGCAACGCGATTCCTTGGCCGCCGTTCAACTACTTCCATGAGCCGAAGCTCCCACCAGGGACACGCGTCATGTGCTTTCACGGGAAGCCGAAGATGGAGGAGGCGCTTGAAGGCTACCGAGGCGCATGGTGGCGCTCGACGCTACCGGCGCCGTGGCTTCGGGAGTACTGGGCGCGTGACTAGCGGCGACGCCCGGACCGGGCCCGGTTCTTTGGACGTCACAATGGTGGCGACGCGCCGTCCGCAGCTTGTCGAACTGACCCTGCGATCCTTCCATCTCAACCTGCTTCGCCGGCTCCGGGCGCCGCGCCTGATCATCAACATCGATCCGGCGTGGGGGAGCGAGGAGGACGATCGCGAGGTCGAGCGAATATGCCGCCAGTACTTTGAGGTTGTAGATATCCGCCGGCCTGAGGTGCCTGGTTTCGGCGCTGCCGTCCGATGGACCTGGTCCGAGGTCGCCACGGAATGGTTTCTGCACCTCGAAGACGACTGGCTTCTGGCGTGGCGCATCAATCCTGACCATCTAGCGACTCAGCTCAACGACCTGCGCGTGGGGCAGGTGCAACTTTCCAATGCGAGCCGGCGCCGCCGCTGGCGGTTGACGCCTCATGTCATCGCGACCAGCCCCGGTTTCATCCGGCGCACGTTTGCGGAAATCGCGGTTGACCACATGGATCCGGCTCTCGATCCGGAAAAGCAGTTCTATCAGGGCCACAATCCTGTCGGGGCGGCTGCACTGTCAGCCTACAGGACCCGCTTCTATGGCGGGCCGTTCACGCCGCAACTGATGCGCGACACGGGGCGGATGTGGCGAAAAGTGCGCGGGCTGCGGAAGCGCGTGGTGGAGGGGGCTTCGATCTGGGTAGACGCGGACCGCAAGAAGCCGATGTCCGCTTACAGCGCCAACATGGACCGGATGGAGCGGCGGCTGAATTGGTCGCGGCTGCTGCCTGAAGTGTGACGAGATCAGGCTAACGGGCGAATGCGATGCGCACGCGCCTGCCGAACACCAGCCTACGCGAAAGCGGCTTGCGTAGTGAACGCTTCAGTCGCTGCCGAAATGTTTCGCGGTGCCCTCTTTGGCGGTCGGCATCGACTACGCTGGGCAGACCTATTTGAGCGGCCGTAGCGTCCGCGTGGTCCTGAACAACCAGCGCCGGCAGGGTCTGTAGCAGGCGCGCGCCGAACACCTTCATGGTCGACGGGATCCAAATCGCATCGACGGTGTCCTTGATGCGGCTGTGCCCTTTCGCCAGCGTCTCCGCCATCTCCCGGGCGATAAGGTAGCCGGCGGCGCCCATGTGCGGCGATCTCAAGCGGTGGACAGCAATCGGTCCGACGGACCCAACGGGCCGGCGCGACAGGGCCACCCGGTTACCCATCGTCTCGATCTTGATCAGTGCGTCGGTCGGAAAATCTGCCCTCGCGAAATCCTGGATGAACGATGGCAACGCGGGCGAAAACCGCACGTCGTCCTCAAGTATCAATGACCAGGCATCGCTGGACGCAGCGATCTGCCGCCAGGCTTTGACGTGGCTCAGGAAGATTCCCACTTCGCCCGGCAACCATGGAACGTCGCGGCGGTGCGTGCTTTCGAAGTCCTCTCGCTCTTGAGGATCGAGCAATTTGCCGTCGATGCCCGACAGACGTTCAAACTCTAGTCCGAGGGCGTGTAGCGACGTGGACATATGCGCCAGCCGATCTGGCGAGCGATCGAGATTGATGACGAGTATGCGCATGGATCGTGGACTCGAGTGAAAGCTACGACGGCGCAATCCTGATGCGCCGATGCTTTGAGAAATCGGCGATGATGTCGTAGCGGGTGCCGAAGCGGTCGCTGAGTTCGGTGAAGCTCGGCGAGTCCTTGCGCACGTCGATGATGATTGCGCCGCCGGGGGCGAGCGCCCTCAGTGCTTCATCGAGATATGTCACCAAGTCGTAGTGAAAGCCCCAGGAGAGGAGCGAGAGGATAAGGTCGAATCGAGCAGGCAAGCGCGCGATCGCACCTTGCTCGGCTTCAACCGGGTGAATATTTGCAGCAGGCACTCCGTTGCGCGTCAGCAACTGCTGGGCGAGCGCCAGATCGTTGTAGAACGAGGCGACCTTCTCGTGCCCATAGTGAATGGCCTCGTCGGTACGCGTCTTATCCATCAGGTAGATGTGGGGTGAATTCACGCTGTAATGCGCGAACAGAAACACGTCGATCCCTGCGAGGCCGCAACCGATGTCGAGAATGTTGGCCGCTTTCGGCGGAAGCCAGGTTGCGAGTTCCTGATACTCTGCGCGTATCTCGTCACTGTAGGAGGCCAGAATCTGGTCCGCCGAAAGGAAATACGGCAATAGGCTCCGGTCGAAGAGGCGCTTGCCAAACAGCCGCCTTGCGAGCCTCGCTGCCTTGGGCTGGAGGTGAGTCCGCTGCAACGCGATGTACTTCGCAGTGGTCGGCGGACCCGCTAGGCTGATTGTTGGACTCACTGGAATATTCCCGCTGATCGGGGCCCGGATACGAAGCCGAACGCTGAGTTGTACCTCTAAAGAAGCCCGTGGGAGAGTCCATACGTGGCTACACCTGGTCAAGCGCCGTATCGCATCGTCGTGTTCTTCATGGGCAACGCGAAGCGCCGTCGGGAAACGGTTGCATCGGACGTTGCGCGCGAGGTGGCGCTGATCGAACTGATCTACCGATCTGCGCTGGAGCGCGAAGGGGCGGCCGAGGTTGTCGTGCTGACCGATGAGACAACTGATCTCGGCGCGCTGACGTCATCCTTGCAAATCGTTCGCTACGACCTGCGGGATATTCCGCTGATGCTGGCGCGCCTCACTGCCGAGTCACGCTACGTCAGCGAGCATCCGTTGGATCGGCCGATCGTGCTCGCTGACACCGATATCCTGATCAATCGGTCTATCGCCTCGTTGTTCGCCGACGATTTCGACGTGGCGGTGACCGTCCGGCGGAAGCGGACGATGCCGATCAACTCGGGCGTTCGGCTGATCCATAATCGACGGCCGGAAGTCTCCCGCCGGTTCATGCGCGAGCTGGCCGAGCTGGTAGGTGGTCGTTTCCTGCATGAGGCGAACTGGTGGGCGGACCAGATGGCGCTGAACGCGATGGTATCAATCGACGCTCGCCTCAGGTTGCCCGCCTCGGTCACGCACAACGGCTTCATCGTGCGAGCGCTGCCGGTCGGCGAATACAACTATTCGCCGCCGGCGCACCGCTGGGCCATGATGCTGCCTTATCGGCGCAAGGCGATCCTTCACTTCAAAAGTGCACGGCGGAAGGCGTTGATGCCTGACTTCTTCCGCCGCCACTTCGCGGCGGACTAGCCGAATCTGACGTCCAAAATCTCATACGCCCGCGCGCCGCCCGGGGTGGTCACCTCGACGCTGTCGCCCTTGGACTTGCCGATGAGGGCGCGCGCGATCGGCGAGGAGATCGAGATCTTGCCGAGCTTCACGTCGGCTTCGACGTCGCCGACGATCTGGTACTTCTTCTTCTCATCGGTGTCCTCGTCGACGAGCGTCACCGTCGCGCCGAACTTCACGGTCTTGCCGCTGAGCTTGGACACGTCGATGATTTCGGCGCGCGAAAGCTGATCCTCGATCTCGAGGATGCGGCCTTCGTTGTGGCCGTGGGCTTCCTTGGCGGCGTGATACTCGGCGTTTTCCGACAGGTCGCCATGGCCACGCGCTTCCGCGATGAGCTCGATGATGCGCGGACGCTCTTCGCTCGTCCGGCGCTTCAGCTCCGTCTCCAGCGCTGCATGACCTCCTGCGGTCATCGGGATCTTTTCCATGGCACTACAACCTTTTTCCGTCCGGCCTTCCGAGCGACCACAATACCAAAACGGGCGGGGCCCTCCGGACTGGAGCCCCACCATGGGAACGCGATTACGACTGTGCCGGTGTCTCGAAGCGCCCGGCGAGGCGCGAGATAAGTGTCGTCCCGGCCGGCTGCAAGCATCCGTCATGTCGCCGCTACCTTCAAGCGTCTTGTTACTTTCAAGAAAAAAGCTTTTATATTTCATATAGTTATGTGGTTGGGCGGAATGCCGCTCAAGGGCTACGATGGCGGCGCGCGCTGGGTTATGCGACGCGCCCGCCGGCATGGGGGACTGCATGGGTATTGTTCATTCCGGAGTGCCGCACAGGCTGGCCCTGTGGCTGCGCGACGCCCTACCAGCGGCAGATTTTGTCGAGACCGGAACCAACCTCGGAGGGACCGTCACCTGGGCTGGCCGCAATTTTCAGCATGCGGTTTCCATCGAAGCTGACCGGCGCCTCTACGAGCGGGCGCGCGGCATGCTTGCTTCGTCGCGCAACATCGAACTCCGGTTCGGCCAAAGCCAGGATGAGCTGGTGCCGGTAGTTACTACCGTGCGCGGTCCGGCGGTGATCTGGCTCGACGCACACTGGTCGGGCGAGGGCACGGCGGGCGAAGCTATGGAGTGTCCGCTGCTCCAGGAGATCGACGCCGTTGATGCCGGACAGTTTCAGCACGCGATTCTGATCGACGACGCGCGCCTCTTTCTCAATCCGCCGCCGCCACCGCACAAGGCCGACCAGTGGCCGACCATCGGTGCCGTCGTGGATCGCCTGCGCGCGCGTTTCGCCGACGCGTTCGTCATGGTGTCGGACGACGTCATCGTGCGGGTTCCGGCGGCACTGCGGTCGCCGCTCGAGCAATTTATGGGTCGTGAAAGCCGGCCCGTTCGCGCCATCCGCCGATGGCTGCGCGGTCGCTGAGCGGTCACTTTGCCGGGCTTGCACGCACGAAACCTGGCGGTGCGAGGCAGGCTTGCAGCGGGCCCACATCGCGCGGAGCTGGACGTTCATTAGAGCGACAGAGCGACGACGTTCAGCGCCAGTTCGCGACTCGATCCCGGCCAGCGTCAACTATTCGCCATGTCGGGGCGCTTCCGCCTAAACAGCACGTTGTGCTGAGAGGGAAATTCAAAGTCCCGATCGGTTGGCTGGAAGCCCGCCGCGCGAAGACAAGGTCTCGACGTCTCGCTTCAGCCATTGCCCCTGCCAAACGGATTCTTCCTCGACCTCGATCAACAGGGATTGCACTGTCGGGAGGAACCGCTGGGCCCCGGTCAGAACCTCACGAGCAGCCCCTTCCACGTCGATCCATAACGCTGCGTGGCGATGCGATGAGCCGCGAAAGAATTCGTCCAGGGAAGTACACGGGACGTCGACATGGACATACGAGTGCCCGGTCCCGGATCTGCCGAGTAGCGAACTGCGCTTGTTGGCGCGTTTGCCGTCGCCAAGAACTGTGAAGGTTCGCTGCTCCGAATTGTCGGCCACCGCAGAGAGCACGAATTCGACGTCGCCCTTTTTCAACCCACGCGCCTTGGCAAAGCGCTTGTAGTTGAAGGGGTTCGCCTCGAAGGCGACGATGCGCGATCGCGGCAGCGATCGGCGCATTTGGACGGATGTTGCTGCGTCATAGGCGCCGACCTCAACAAACAGATCCGGCTGCGTCTCGCGCTGTAGGCCAATAAAGGTTTCACGGAGGGCTGCCGCGGACGCCGCGCCAGGTCTTACCTTGCTTCGCCAGAAGAAACGCATACGCCACCTGCGTGCACTAAATACTACCGCAGCGAGCAGCGTAGTGTTTTATTCGTCCTTTCTCAACGAGATTGCCGGTCAGCCACCGCGGCCGACGTATTCCTGCAGCGGGCGCACATCGAGTTCGCCGCGCTTGTACGCTTCGATGCCGAGGGAGGCGGCGACCGCGCCGGCGATGGTCGTGTAGTACGGTACCTTGTGGAGCAGGGCGGCGCGGCGGAGCGACCGGCTGTCCGATACGGCCTGGGCGCCGTCGGTCGTGTTGAAGACGAGCTGCACGTCGCCGTTCTTGATCGCGTCGACGATGTGCGGCCGGCCTTCCAGCACCTTGTTGATGCGCGTGCAGGCGATGCCCTTGTCGGCGAGATATTCTTTCGTGCCGCCGGTGGCGATGATCCTGAAGCCGAGCTTCTCCAGCCGCGCCATCGCCTCGACGATCTTCTTCTTGTCGCTGTCGCGCACCGAGACAAACACCGTGCCGCCCTGCGGCAGCACGGCGCCGGCGCCCATCTGCGACTTGGCGAAGGCGACGGCATAGTCGCGGTCGAGGCCCATGGCCTCGCCGGTCGAGCGCATCTCGGGCCCGAGCAGCGTATCGACGCCGGGGAAGCGGGCGAAGGGGAACACCGCCTCCTTCACCGCAACATGATCGAGCTTCTTCGTTTTCAGATTGAACGAGGCCAACGGCGCTCCGGCCATGACCAGCGCGCCGATCTTGGCGAACGCGGTGCCGACGGTCTTGGCGACGAAGGGCACGGTGCGCGAGGCGCGCGGGTTGACCTCGAGGATGTAGATGTCGCCATCCTTGATGGCGTACTGCACGTTCATCAGCCCGATGACGTTCAGCGCCAGCGCCAGCTCGCGCGACTGCCGCTCGAGCTCGGCGATGATCTCCGGCGACAGCGAGTGCGGCGGCAGCGAGCAGGCCGAGTCGCCCGAGTGGATGCCGGCCTCCTCGATGTGCTCCATGATGCCGCAGACGAAGACGTTCTTGCCGTCGGCGAGCGCGTCGACATCGACCTCGATCGCGTCGGAGAGATACGAGTCGATCAGCACCGGCGACTTGCCGGAAACGACCACGGCTTCCGTTATGTAGCGCTCGAGCTGCACCGTATCGTGGACGATCTCCATGGCGCGGCCGCCGAGCACATACGACGGGCGGATGACGACCGGGAAGCCGATCTCCTCGGCGATCTTGCGGGCTTCCTTGCCGCTCTTGGCGATGCCGTTCCGCGGCTGCTTCAGCTTCAGCTTCTCGATCAGGTGCTGGAAGCGCTCGCGGTCCTCGGCGAGATCGATCATGTCAGGCGAGGTCCCGAGGATCGGCACCTTGGCCTTCTCCAGCGCCTCGGCGAGCTTCAGCGGCGTCTGGCCGCCAAGCTGGACGATGACGCCGTGGAGGGTGCCGCGCGATTGCTCGACGCGCACGATCTCCAGCACGTCCTCGGCGGTCAGCGGCTCGAAATAGAGGCGGTCGGAAGTATCGTAGTCGGTCGACACGGTCTCCGGGTTGCAGTTGATCATGATCGACTCGTAGCCGGCGTCGGCGAGCGCGAAGCAGGCGTGGCAGCAGCAGTAGTCGAACTCGATGCCCTGGCCGATGCGGTTCGGGCCGCCGCCGAGGATGATCACCTTCTTGCGGTCGCTGGGCGCGGCTTCGTCCACGACCGCGCCGGCGAACGGCATCTCGTAGGTCGAGTAGAGATACGCCGTCGGCGAAGCAAATTCCGAAGCCGACGTATCGATGCGCTTGAACACGGGATGTACGCCGGCCTTGCGCCGCAAACTCGCGACGTCGCTTTCGTTCCTGCCGGTGAGATGCGCCAGCCGCGCGTCCGAAAATCCCATCGCCTTCAGCCGGCGAAGCGGCCCGGCCGCCGCCGGCACACCCTTGGCGCGCACCTCGTCCTCGGCCGCGACGATCGCGTCAAGCTGGCGCAGGAACCACGGGTCGATGTGGCAGACGGCGTTGATCTCCTCGACCGTCAGCCCCAGCCGCATGGCCTGCGCACACGCGACGAACCGGTTGGGCGTCGGCTTTCCTAGGGCGGCGCGGATGGCGTTCTTGTCGTCGCCCTGGCCAAGGCCGGGGATGGCGACTTCGTCGAGGCCCGTCAGCCCGGTTTCCAGCCCGCGCAGCGCCTTTTGCAGCGACTCGGCGAACGTGCGGCCGATGGCCATGACCTCGCCGACCGATTTCATCGACGTGGTCAGCGTCGGTTCGGCGCCCGGGAATTTTTCGAAGGCGAAGCGCGGGATCTTGGTGACGACGTAGTCGATGGTCGGCTCGAAGCTCGCCGGCGTGGCGCCGCCGGTGATATCGTTGTCCAGTTCGTCGAGCGTGTAGCCGACGGCAAGCTTGGCCGCGACCTTGGCGATCGGGAAGCCGGTCGCCTTCGACGCCAGCGCCGAGCTCCGTGAGACGCGCGGGTTCATCTCGATGACGATCAGCCGGCCGTCGGCCGGATTGACGGCGAACTGCACGTTGGAGCCGCCGGTTTCGACGCCGATCTCGCGCAGCACCGCGATCGAGGCGTCGCGCATGATCTGGAATTCCTTGTCGGTCAGCGTCAGGGCGGGGGCGACGGTGATCGAGTCGCCGGTGTGGATGCCCATCGGATCGATGTTCTCGATCGAGCAGACGATGATGCAGTTGTCCTTCCTGTCGCGGACGACCTCCATCTCGAATTCTTTCCAGCCGAGCACCGACTCCTCGATCAGGATCTCGTCGGTCGGCGAAGCATCGAGCCCGCGCTCGACGATCTCGAGAAATTCTTCCCGGTTATAAGCGATACCACCGCCGGTGCCGCCGAGCGTGAAGCTCGGCCGGATGATGCAAGGCAGCCCGATCACCTCCAGCGCGTTCAGCGCATCGCCGAGCTTGTGGGCGAGCACGGAGCGCGGCGTCTCCAGCCCGATCTTCTTCATCGCCTCGCGGAAGAGCTCGCGGTCCTCGGCCTTGTCGATGGCGTCGGCGGTCGCGCCGATCATCTCGACATTGTACTTTTCGAGCACGCCCATCTTGCGGAGCGACAGCGCGGTGTTCAGCGCCGTCTGCCCGCCCATGGTCGGCAGCAGCGCATCCGGCCGCTCGCGCGCGATGATCTTCTCCACGATCTCCGGCGTGATCGGTTCGATGTAGGTGGCGTCGGCGAGGTCCGGATCGGTCATGATCGTCGCCGGATTGGAATTGACGAGGATGACGCGATAGCCCTCGTCCTTCAGCGCCTTGATCGCCTGCGTGCCGGAATAATCGAACTCGCACGCCTGGCCGATGACGATCGGCCCGGCGCCGATGACGAGGATGGATTTTATATCGGTGCGCTTCGGCATAGGGCTCGCGAACAAAGCCCCGGCGCGGCGGTCCGGCCGGGGCGAATCCAGAGTTTCAGGCTAGGCCGGGCTTATAGGGGAAAGGGGCGGGGGGCGGAACCCCCGGGACGGCGACGAGAGCCGAGGTTCGGGATCGACCCGCACCAGACCTCGCTCGGCTACGCTGTGCAACAACGACAGCCCCGAGGAATCCCCCGGGGCTGCCGAACCTTTTCGACCGGTGCGGAGCTACCTAAGACCCGAGCGCCGCAATGAAATCCTGGGCACTGGTGAGGACGAGGTTGGCGACGCGGTCGGCATCGTCTTCAAGGTTCTTGTAGTTTTTCACGTAGGCACTGGCGAACTCGTCGATGCCCATGTTGGAATATTGCACCGTATGCTGAACTTCATGGGCCCAGAAGAAGAGATCCCCCTTGGCGCCGGGCGTGTTTTTGAAAACGATGATGTTGTCGATAGTCACGGCGTGATTGGTGGTCGTGGCTTCGCCGAGCTTGTCCTGCAGGAGATTGATCAGGCCGGCTATGTTGCCCGCGTTGTCATCAACAATGTAGCGGACTCGGTCGAGCTGCTCGCGGCTGAAATGACCACCAATCTCAAGAAGCACGCGAACTTGGGGCGGGAGCGGCTTGGCCAGAGGCTCATAGTACGTTTTCGCCTGGCGGAGCATCGCGTCGAGAGGCACGGCCACGATGTCCTCGGCGCCGATTGCTTCGCCCTCGCTGGCCCCGATCGCCTTGTCTACCAAAACGCCGGGAAGCTGGTTCGCCACCTGCGTGGGCATGTGCATGACCACAACGACCGACGCTGCGCCGGTGCCGAGCACGTCACCAACCGTGCCAATCGCAGCGTTCTCGATCCCAGCGGTGAGCGTTGGGATGGAAGCGGCGGCGCGGAGCCCTTCCTTCGCCTGGTCAACGAGATCGTCGAGCGCATCTTGCGTGCTCTTTCCTTCGAGCAGGACTTTGCCTACCTCGTTGAGCGGCGCCGCTGCAGTCTTGCCGATCGTCTTCAGCGTTGTCGGTATCTTCTGCAGGGGCGGAGTCACCACATCCGAGACGTTGTGGCACGTCTTGTGGGCGAGCTTACCAAAGACGTTGAAGACCTGATCGCAAATGACGCCTGCGTGCCCGGGAGCGGACGCAGTGACGACGGCGGAGAAGGTCACGGCGAGAAGAAGCTTGCTTGAGGTTTTCATGGCAGTTCCTTTTCAGCGTTTGGCCTGTCCGTCGGCGCTGGTGGGCGCTTGGGACGTTGAGGTACCGACTTGAGCTGGTCTCGTCGGGCCGCTGCTTGATCAGCGACGACTGCTTTTGCCAAACCCGGAAAGTGCAATCGAACCAACTGACGGAACGCCATCGGCGTGCGCGTCCCCATCCGGCGTTAAGAATCCGTTAACCATGTTGCACCGGTAGGTTGTGGGGAATAGAAGGGAGAAATGGGGAACTGATCGGGAAGTTTCTGGGGGAGCGCCGTGAGCACCATTCCGACCGAGGTTGCTTCGCAGATCACAGCGGCCATCAACCGCGCGATCATGATGAAGGGCATCACTCAGCTCATGATCGCCCACGACACGGGCTACGATCCCAAGACAATCCGCAAGATGATTAACGGCCAGAGCGTCCACCCGCAAACGATCATCGACACTTGCGAATACCTGGGTGTCGATTTCGAATCGTTCTTCGAGCAGAAGAGTGACGCGCGCGTCGCGGACGACGAGTACGGCGCCTATAACTATGCGTCGGTCCAGGAATATCTCGGGGATTATTATCTCTATCGCCGCAAGTTCGACCCGCACATGACGTGCGTCTGTTCAGCGGTGAAGATTTTCTGGTCCGACGTCGTTAATGCCCTTGCCTTCCATCACGACAACAAGTCGTCCGACGCCTCCGGGGCGACGATCGATCACAGTCAAGCCGGGCTCATCCACATCAGCCCGATGATTGGGTTGATCCACATGGTCACCATAGCCAAAGGCGCGGTGCGGTTGATCACACTCCATCGCATGCGCTTCCCCGAGAATTTCCTTTATGGCGTGCTGCTCACACAGTCGGACGAGAAGCTTTATTGGAAGCCGTCGGTCTCGCCCGTCGTGATGGAGAAAGTCGCCGTCGGCGGAATTCCTTCAGCATCCGCGTTTGGAGTGGTGGCGGAGAAGAGCGAGCGCTACGCCGGCATTGCCAATCGGCTCGCGCTTGCGGAGAAGCAGTTCGTGAATTTTGCGGTTCACGCGGCGCCTTAGCGCTCAGCGACTGGCCCCGACGGTTACTCCGCCGGCGCCACCGCCAGCCGCGGCACGCTGCGCCGCGACCAGAACAGCACCGCCAGCGCGATCAGCGCCGACGTCGCGCCAACGAGGCCGAGGTCGGTCAGCGGGATCGCGGTCTGGACGAAGGAGCCCAGCGCCGCGCCGCCGGCCTGGCCGAAGAACAGCGCCGACGAGTTGAGCGACAGCACGACCACTGGGGCAGCCGGCGCGACTTCGATCAGGCGCGAGGATTGCGCCGGGTAGAAGGCCCAGCCGGCGGCGCCCCACACGACCATCAGCGCCAGCACGACCACCGTCGCGGCGGTGCCGGAGGCGAAGGTCGCGGTGACGGCGATGGCGGCGAGCGAGGCGGCAAGCGTGCCCAGCGCGACGGCCAGTGTGCGCGCCGAGCCGATGCGGTCGACGATGACGCCGCCGTAGGCGTTGCCGGCGGCGGAGGCCGCGCCGAACAGGAAGAAGGCGCCGCTCACCTGCCAGCCGGTGACGCCGACGTGGGCGAGCAGCGGGGCGACGAAGGTGAACACCGTGAAGGTCGCCATCGCCCAGAAGAGGGTGACCAGAAGCGTCTTCAGCACCAGCGGCTCGGAGGCGAGCGCCAGGCGTTGGCGGAGCGAGACGGCGCCGACCGGCAGCTTGCCGGGCATGAAGACGGCGAGGCCCAGCGAGGCGACGAGGCTGACGACGGCGACCACGGCGAAGGGCACGCGCCACGACGTCTGCGTCGCGATCAGCGTGCCGATCGGGGCGCCGAGCGCGACGGCGACGGTCATGCCGCCGATGACGGTGGCGATGGCGCGGCCGCGCATCTCGGGCGGCACCATCTGCACGGCAACGGCGTTGGCGGTCGGGATGAACAGGCCGGCGGACAGGCCGAGGAGCACGCGCGCCGCCATCAGCAGGGCGAAGCTCGACGAGAAGGCGGCGAGCGCGTTGGCAATGGCGAAGGCAACCAGCGCGCCGACCAGCATGGGCTTGCGCGGTGCGCGACCGAAGGCGGTGGCGAGCACCGGCGAGCCGATGGCGTAGGTGAGGGCGTAGGCGGTGACGAGCTGGCCGCCGGCGGCGAGCGTCGTGCCAAGGTCGGTGGTGATCTGCGGCAGGACGCCGGCGACGATGAAGCCTTCCGCGCCGATGACGAAGGTGCCGACGGAGAGCCAGAGGAGACGGGCGAGCATGGGAAACCCCGGGGTTCAAGGCTTAGTTCAACGATCCTTGAACAATAGGCCTATGCTGCACCGCATTCAACGGCGAAGTTCAAAAATATTCGTACTATTGAAATTACCTGCGATTACAGCTATTTGCAACCCATGCGAACCCTGCCTCATCCGAACACCAACGAAATCGAGCTGGCCCGCGTGCTGGAAGCCTTGAGCGATCCGACGCGGCTGGCGGTGGTCGCCTTCCTGGCGCTTGGCGACGGCGAGCCGTTCGAGACGCGTTGCGGCGATTTCCAGGCCTTCGGCTCCAAGACGAACCTCACCTATCATCTCGCCAAGCTGCGCGAGGCGGGCGTCACGCAGACGCGCATTGCCGGCACCTCGCGCTACATCTCGCTCCGCCGCGCCGATCTTGAGGCGCGCTTCCCCGGCGTGCTCGACACGCTGATCACGGCCGCCCTGTCGGAGCCGGAGCGCGCCGCGCTGGTGCGCGCCGCGCAGGCCGAAGCGGCGAGCCTCGCCGCCGCGTCCTAACGCCGGCGGCTCTTCGGCTTGCCGTCGTATTCCTCGACGCCGATCGAGAGCGCATAGCAGGCGAGTTCCACCGCCTTCGGAATCTCGATCTTCTTCCCGTCGCGGGCGCCGTGCTCGTAGTACTGGATGACGCGCTTCTTCAGCCCCAGCTTGTCCGCCGCTTCTTTCTGCTTCAGGCCCATCGCCTTCCGCCACGCCTTGAACGCCGCCGGGGTCATTGCCGTGCCGGCTTGGTGCCGAGTGCCACGAACGACGCCGGCTTCGCTTCCGCGGCGCCGCCGACGCCGGCGGCATTCAGCGCGGGGTAGGCGACCGAGGCGATGTGCGAATGGATGCGCTTCAGGTCGCGCAGGATGTCGAGGTGCAGCGACGTCGTCTCCATCGACTCGCGCCGGCCTTCGCGCAGCCGCTCGATGTGATGCTCGGCGGCGGCGAGCTCGGCGTTGCGCAGTTCCGTCTTCTCCGCGATCAGCTTGCGCGCCTCGACCGGATCGCCCGACATGAAGACGCCGAGCGCGATCCTGAGACTCTCCAGGATGCGGCGATGGAAGGCGGCGAGTTCCGCCGCGCCCTCGGCCGAGAACTGCAGCTTGCGCTTGATCTTCTTCGCCGCGAGCTCCGACAGGTTCTTGTCGATGATGTCGCCGGCGTGCTCGAGGTTGATCGAGAAGGAGATGATCTCGGTGGCGCGCCGCGCCTCGCGCTCGTCGAGCGAACCGCGCGTCAGCTTGGTGACGTAGAGCTTGATCGCCTCGTCGAGCTTGTCGACGGTGTCGTCCATGCGGCTCACCTCGGCGACCAGTGCGCGGTTGCCGGTGAGGATCGCGGTCATGATCTTCTGCAGCATCGTTTCGACGACGTCGCCCATGTGCAGCGTCTCGCGCGCCGCGTCGGCAAGCGCCAGCGACGGCGTGTCGAGCGCGCTTTCGTCGAGGTAGCGCGGCGCCGAAGGGTCGGCGGCCTTCTGCCGTGCCGGGAAGAGGCGCACCAGCAGCGCGGCGAACGGATCGAGCAGGCCGATGAACAGCACGGTGAGCGCCAGGTTGAAGGCGATGTGGAAGAACGCCGTCATGCGTGCCGCGTCGGGCGCGAAGGCGGTGAACGCGTGCGTAATCGGGCCGAGGAACGGCAGCACCAGGACAATGCCGACGAGGCGGTTGAGCAGGTTGCCGACCGGCAGGCGGTAGCTCGCCGGGTCGTCGCGCCTGGCGCCTTCCAGTATCGGATTGATCGCCGAGCCGAGGTTGGCGCCAAGCACCATCGCCAGCGCCGCGTCGGGCGTCACGAAATGCGAAAACGCCAGCGACATGATCAGCAGCACCGCGGCGACGCTCGAATGCGCCGCCCAGGTGAAGATCGCGGCGACCAGTATCGCCATGATCGGGTCGCCGGTGATCGCGTCGAGCAGCACGCGGACGCTCGGCGCGCTCTCGGCCGGCGCCAGCCGGTCGATGATGATGTGCAGCGCCAGCAGCACGAGGCCGAAGCCGATGGCGATGCGGCCGATGTCGCGCACGCGCGTGCCTTCGCCGGCGCGGAAGGCGACGAGGCCGATGACGAACAGCACCGGCGCGATCGCCGCGACGTTGAAGGCGAGAAGCTGGACGATCAGTGTCGTGCCGACATTGGCACCGAGCATGATCGCCAGCGCCGGCACCAGCGCCACCATGCCCTGCGCCGCGAACGACGCGGTCATCAGGCCGGTTGCGGTCGACGACTGGAGGAGGGCGGTCAGCCCGAGGCCGGCGGCGAACGCCGAGAAGCGGTTGCCGAGCGCCTTCGCCAGGAAGTAGCGCAGATCGGAGCCGAAGGCGCGCAGTATGCCGGACTGCACCATGTGCAGCCCCCAGAGCAGCAGCGCGACGCCGCCCATGAGGTCGAGGAGGACGAGGGTGCCCATGTCAGCCGGCCGCCATGCTTGAAAGGCGAGGGCGCCGCGAGGGGCAGGGAAGGCTGGGCAAGTCTCTCGTCCTTGGTCTGATTTCTATCCGCCTCCCAACGACTCATATAACGCACGTGGTGCGTCTTGTGAAGCGCACATCGTGCGCCTGATGGAGCCAAGAAAATCCCGCCCTCACCGGGGGGAGAGGGCGGGACCTGCGAGGACGCCCGCGGTGTTGAGAGGGCGCCCCCACATCTTCGCGGGCCTGCCGGCGGCTTGCGCCCTGGCCGCCGCGCCACGACGGCGCGGGTGCCCTCGGGCACAGGTACGCGGGAAGCCGGCACAAGGTTTCATCGGCGCGCAACTTTTCCCTCTGCGATGCCGGTCACTGTTCGCGGCGGGGAACTTCCCTTAGGTTCGGCCGTTCATCCGCTGGCGGAGAAACTTCCATGGAATGGCGCGGACGTCGCGAGTCGACCAACATCGAGGATCGCCGCGGGACCGGCGGCGGCATGGGCGGCGGGCTCGGCGGCCCGCGCATGAGCATGGGTGGGGGCGGCGGCCTCGGCATCGGCGCCATCGCGGTCATCCTGATCGTCGGCTGGGTCGCCGGCATCAACCCGCTCGACCTGCTCAGCCAGATGGAGGGCGGCGCGCCGATCTCGTCGGGCAGCGGTACCGGCAGCCAGACCACGGGCAAGGTCGGCACGCCCAGCGACGACGACGGCCAGTTCGTGGCGACCGTGCTCGCCGACACCGAGACCACATGGCACGACATCTTCGCCGCGGCCGGCAGGACGTACGAGGACCCGACGCTGGTCATCTTCGACGGCGGCACGCAGTCGGCGTGCGGCTACGCCGAGACGGCGCAGGGTCCGTTCTACTGCCCGAACGACCGCAAGGTTTACATCGACCTCGCCTTCTATCGCGAACTGCAGGAGCGCTTCCAGGCGCCCGGCGATTTCGCCGAGGCCTACGTCATCGCGCACGAGATCGGCCACCACGTGCAGAACCTGATCGGCACGCTGCCCAAGATCGATGCGCAGCGTCAGCAGGTGAGCGAGGCGGAGTCCAACAAGCTGTCCATCCGCATCGAGCTGCAGGCCGACTGCTACGCCGGCATCTGGGCGCACGACGAGGAGAAGCGCGGCTTCCTCGACGTCGGCGACATCGACGAGGCGCTGAACGCGGCGGCCCAGGTTGGCGACGACGCCATCCAGGAACGCAGCCAGGGCTACGTTGTGCCGGAAAGCTTCAACCACGGCACCTCGGAGCAGCGCAGCCGCTGGTTCAAGCGCGGCTATAACGGCGGTACGCTCGACGCCTGCGACACGTTCACGCCGAACGCGGTGTAAACTCTTTCGCTGACGTAGTTTCCGAGTCGCGTTTTCCGCGGGGAGATATCCATGCAACATCACGAAGCCATCGGCGCGCTGGCCGAACAGCTATTGGCCATGGACGAGGGCGACCTCAAGCCGCACGAGCGGGCGGTGATCGAGCGCTGCGTCCGCCGCCTCGCCGTCTCGCGCAACATCAACATCGACCTCGAGAACAGCTCGACTTTCGGCGAGCGCCTCGCGGATCGCGTCGCGTCGGTCGGCGGCTCGTGGAAGTTCATCATCGGCTTCGGCGTCTTCATCGCGCTGTGGTCGGCACTCAACACCGTGCTCCTCGCCACGCACGCCTTCGATCCCTATCCCTTCATCTTCCTCAACCTGACCCTGTCGATGCTGGCGGCGGTGCAGGCGCCGCTGATCCTGATGTCGCAGAACCGCGCCGCGGCGCGCGATCGCATCGCCGCGACGCACGACTACGAGGTCAACCTCAAGGCCGAGATCGAGATCGCGGCGCTGCACGAGAAGCTCGACCAGATCCGCGCGCAGGAATTGGCGACGCTGATCGAGAGCGTGCGGGCGGAGGTGAGGAAGATCTGACCCGTCAGCCGAGCAGGCGCTGCAGCTCGGCATGGGCACGGCCGTAGGTGCCGGCGGCGCGGTCGACCAGTCCCTTGCGGTCGATGATCGAAACCTTGCCGCGGCGGCTGTCGATCAGGCCGTCGCGGGCGAGTTCCTGGATCGCCAGCGTCACGCCGGCGCGGCGCACGCCCAGCATCAGCGCCAGGAATTCGTGCGTGAAGGGCAGGGCGTCCGCCTCCATGCGATCGTTGGCCATCAACAGCCAGCGCGCCAGCCGCGCGTCGATGGTGGCGCTGCCGTTGGCGAGCGCCGTCTCCGTCACCTGGATGAGGAAGGTCGCGGCGAAGCGCAGCAGCATGCGCCGGAAGGATGCGCTTTCCCCGATCGCCGTCATCAGCAGCTTGGCCGGCAGGCGGTAGCCCTCGCCGGCGACCTGGACGTAGACGTCGTGCTGCGAGCGGTCGTCGTGCAGGATCAGCTCGACGCCGGTGCAGCCTTCGTGGCCGATCAGGCCGACCTCGACGGGCTTGCGCTGGCGGCCGTTGGCTGCGACCACCGAGATGATGCCGTGCTCGACGAAATAGATTTCGCTGATCGGCCCGCCGACAGCCTGCAGCGACTTGCGAAAGGGCAGCTCGACCGGTGACAGCCCATCGCGCACCAGCGCCGGGTCGGTCTCGACCAGCTTCTGCAGGATGCGGTTACGGAATTGAGTTTTCGTGCGCGCCACGTCAGCTCGTGTTGGGCGCGGGACAGCGAAGCGCTCCCGGCCGGTTCGCTTGTTCTGCGGACCTGAAAAGAGCGTACGCGGCGGAATGTTCCGTGGTTAGCGAAAATTCGGTGCGATATCGCACCGTTCGGGCGGGAAAAAGTGGAAAAGGGCGACAGCGCCGTCGCCCTTTTCGATTTTCGTGCCGGGCAGTTCTAATGCGCGGCGTGGAAGCCGTTGACGCCGTCGCCGGTCACCTGGCCGGGGCGCGTGTCCTTGAACCAGAAATACAGCGGCTTGCCGTTGTAGGCCCACTGGTTGCCGAACATGCCCATGCGGTGGACGACGCTCCACTTGCCGAAGCTCTTGGCGTTCATCGCCGCGCGGAACGGCGGCCAGGCGACGGCGCAGGCGCCGTAGCAGGTCGACTGGCCCTTCGGGTCCTTGCCGAAGGTGTAGAGCGCGAAGCCGCGCGCATCGACCCAGACGAGACCCTTGCCGGTGCGGGCAAGATGCGCCGGCGCGAGCGCGAGGACCGGCTTGACGTGCACCGGCGGCTTCATGATCGAATGCATCGGTGCGGGCGGTGTGCCGTAGCCGGCGGCGTCGGCCGTTCCGGTCATGAATGTGACGGCCGCAAGAATGGCGGCCGCGGTGGTGAACGATTTCAACATGTCGATATCTCCTGGCGCGAGCACGCGCTCGAGCCCCCTAGCCGCGCCGTCAACACGCCAGCGTTGCCGGTTATTCGAACGGCGGCGAACGCCGCGGGCGGTGTCCCACTCTGCAACCACGTCGAATTGACTCGCTATTGCGGCCCATTCGTGCGCTGCCTGCGCCATGCCGGAAGCAGCAATGACCCGCAGGGCCGGAACGCCCCGCTCGCTGGCGGACGCCATCGTCGATACGGTGCACGAGCCGCTGGTCATGCTCGACCGCGATCTGCGCGTGCTCGCCGCCAGCCGCTCGTTCTACAGGGCGTTCGGCGTGTCGCCGTCGGCGACGCAGGGCCGCCTGTTCTACGAGCTCGCCGACGGGCAGTGGGAGATCCCGGCGCTGCGCAAGCTGCTGGAGGAAGTGATCCCGCTGCACCAGACGGTGGAAGCTTACGAGATCGAGCACGACTTCGCGACCATCGGCCGGCGCACGCTGCTGCTCAACGCGCGCGTCGTCTTCGACGAGGACAACGCCGATACTGCGCTGCTGCTGGCGATCGAGGATGTCACCGGCCGGCGCAGCATCGAACGCGAGAAGGACGAACTGCTGCGCCAGAAGGAGATGCTGCTTGAGGAGATGCGCCATCGCATCGCCAACAGCCTGCAGATCATCGCCTCGATCCTGCTGATGAAGGCGCGCACCGTGCAGTCGGAGGAAACCCGCCGCCACCTCGAGGACGCGCACCAGCGCGTCATGTCGGTCGCCACCGTGCAGGAGCAGTTGCGCGGCACCGGCTTCGGCGACCACATCGAGATCGGCCCGTATCTCCGCAAGCTCTGCGACAGCCTCGGCAAGTCGATGATCGGCGCCGACCGCTCCATCGCCGTCGTGGTCGAAGCGGGCGAGGGCGCCGCCGTCTCCGGCCAGGCGGTGAGCATCGGCCTGATCGTGACCGAGCTCCTCATCAACGCGGTCAAGCACGCCTTCCCGCTCAACCGCGCGGGCACGATCCGCGTCGCCTACCGCGCCACCGGCCCGGCGTGGCGGCTCACCGTCTCCGACGACGGCGTCGGTCGCCCGACCGGCGAGGGCAAGCCGGCGGCAAACGGCCTCGGCACAAGCATCGTCCAGGCGCTGGTCCAGCAACTCGACGCGCAGCTCGACATCGCCAGCAGCGCGCAGGGCATGACGGTAACCGTCGCCCACGCGGCCTAGCGGCCGCTAGGCCAGCATCGCTCCCGCGATCTGCCGGCGCCGCCGCCGGTCACGCTTCAGATGCCACTCCCGGCTCATCGCTTCGCGCTTCGAGGCGAGTTGCTCGACATGCAGCAGCACCCACACGCGCCCACGCGTCGACCGCGCGCCGGTGCCGGCGTTGTGCTCGCCAAGCCGGCGATCGGGATCGGTCGTCCAGCCGACGTAGGTGCGGACGCCGTCATGGTCGGAACAGCCGAGGAGATAGACGAAGAACATGGAGCCGATGATGCTGGTGAGATGTTGATGCGAAGTTGAGAGCGAGGGCTAGTTACGAACGCGTTCCCCCACCCGTCCGGCTCCGCCGGCCACCCTCCCCGCAGGGGGGAGGGAAGTCCGCAGCGCGTCCACCGCTTGTAGAATACGTGCAGAGCGAATTGGATGTCCTCCCTCCCCCCTGCGGGGAGGGTGCCGAGCGAATGCGAGGCGGGTGGGGGACGGCCTCTCAGTTCGGCGCAAACAGTGCTGACCGGTCGCTGCTGAAATGTGGACCGGCGGAGTGGCGCCTGCGCGCCGCCTAGCGCTTCCCGTCCATCAACCCGACAAACCGCTCGAACAGATACCGCGAGTCCCGCGGCCCCGGCGATGCCTCCGGATGATACTGCACGCTGAATACCGGCCGGTCCTTCAGCTTCAGGCCGCAGTTCGATCCGTCGAAGAGCGAGACGTGCGTCTCCTCGACGCTGTCGGGCAGCGAGTCGCGGTCGACCGCGAAGCCGTGGTTCATCGACGTGATCTCGACCTTGCCAGTGGTCAGGTCCTTCACCGGATGGTTGGCGCCGTGGTGGCCCTGGTGCATCTTCAGCGTCTTGCCGCCGAGAGCGAGGCCGAGCATCTGGTGGCCGAGGCAGATGCCGAAGGTCGGCACGCCGGAGTCGATCACGCCCTTGATCGCAGGCACGGCGTATTCGCCGGTCGCCGCCGGGTCGCCGGGACCGTTGGAGAGGAACACGCCGTCGGGCTTGTGCGCCAGAATCTCGTCGGCGGTGGCGGTTGCCTTGACGACGGTGACGCGGCAGCCGTGGTCGGCGAGCAGCCGCAGGATGTTGCGCTTGATGCCATAATCGACGGCGACAACGTGATGCTTCGGCTGGGCGAGGCGGCCGTAGCCCTTGCCCCACTGCCACGACGTCTCGTCCCAGGTGTAGGTCTGCCCGGTGGTGACGTCCTTCGCGAGGTCCATGCCGACAAGGCCCGGCCAGGCGCGCGCGTCCTTGAGGACGGCGTTGCGGTCGAACTTGCCGCCGCGGTCGTGGATGATCACCGCGTTCGGCGCGCCGCCGGTGCGGATCAGCGCGGTCAGCGCGCGGGTATCGACGCCGGCGATGCCGATGATGCCGCGCGCCTTCAGCCAGGCATCGAAGTGGCGCGTGGCGCGATAGTTCGACGGCTCCGAGATGTCGGTCTTGATGACGCAGCCGCGCACGCCCGAGGCGGACGCCATGTTGACCGTCTCGATGTCCTCGTCGTTGACGCCGACGTTGCCGATGTGGGGGAAGGTGAAGGTGACGATCTGCCCGGCGTACGACGGGTCGGTCAGGATCTCCTGATACCCGGTCATCGCCGTGTTGAAGCATACCTCGCCGACGCACTGGCCCTCGGCGCCGATGCCGTGGCCCTCGACGACGGTGCCGTCGGCGAGCGCCAGGAGCGCCGTCGGGGCGGGGTCGTGCCAGGGGGCAGGGGAGTCGGCCATGATGGCGCCTAGATAGCGAGGCGAGGCGGGTGCGTCAAAGGCGTGCGGGCGGCGGCCGCAGCGGCGTCGCCCCCTCACCCTCTTTCTCTAGGCTCGCTGCGCTCGCCAAGAGAAAGAGCCCTCTCCCACAGGTGGGAGAGGGGACAAACCAATAGTGAGGCAGGTCCCCTCTCCCACCTGTGGGAGAGGGCTTCGCCTCTTGAGAGCGAAGCGAACTAGAGGCGAAGGGTGAGGGGACGCGGCCGGTCGAAATTCCGCCACACCGCTTCTCCAACCACGCCGCGAGTATCGACCGGCGTCTTCCTCCTGCTCCGCTTCCCCCGCGAAGGCGGGGCCCAGGTGGCGAGCGCGGCACGATAGGCAGTTGCGCTCTCGCCTGACGACCTGGATCCCCGCTTTCGCGGGGAAAGCGGAGAGGGGTGGCGCCGCCCTACACCCGCTTATCCAACCACGCCTCGATATCCGCCAGCGTCTCTTCCTTGCCGACGTCGGCAAGCAGGTCGTGGAAGTGATCCTTGTAGATCTTGATCTGCTTGTCCTTCGAGCCGGCCTTGTCGAAAAACTCCTGGCTGCCCACGGGGAGCGTAGCGTGGTCCGCCGTGCCGTGCAGGATCAGCACGGGGATCGTGATCTTCGAGAACTCGCGGTGCAGACGGTCGCCGGCAAGCTTCAACGCGGCGATCGTCTTCAGCGGCTGCTTCTCGCCCTTGATCAGCGGGTCGGCATCCATCTCGGCGACGTGCTGCTTGTCGCGCGAGAAGTCGCTGTTCTTCAGCGCCAGGATCGGAAACTTCGGGAAGAACGACGAGAGCCAGACAAACACGTTGATGATGAAGTCCGGCGCCGGCACCTTGTAGGCGAAGCTTTCGCTGATCAGGCCGGCGAGTTCGTTCTGGTTGTCGAGCGTGTAGTAGACGGCGGTGACGCCGCCGGCGCTGTGGCCCATCAGGAAGACCTTCAGCCCGGGATGGCGCGACTTGGCGAGCTTGATCATCGCGCCGAGGTCGCTGGTGTACTGGCTGATGTCGTCGACATAGAAGCGCGGCGTGCCGTCGGACTTGCCGCGACCGCGGAGATCTGCGGCGTAGACGGCGTAGCCGCGCGCCGCTTGCTTTGCGCCGGGCCAGGCAAAGTATCCGCTGTGGGCATTGAAGCCGTGGCAGAACACCAGGACGGCCTTCGGCGCGCCCTCCGGAAGCCAGGAGCGGTAGGCGATCTTGCCGCCGGTGCCGGCGAAGCTGTCTTCCTTCACTATTGCCATGGTGCTGGTCCCCTCGTTTTGGATGCTTGGCCGGCCGCAAGCAGGCACAAGCCGTGCCATCGCCGATATTGGCAAAGGCGGCCGTTTCCCGTCTATGACACGTTCCGCACCACTGCGTTAATGTTCCCCGCGATTCACAAGGATGGGCCCATGATCCGCGAACGCATCGCCGATGAAACCAAGACCGCGATGAAATCGGGCGACAAGGCGCGCCTGTCGACGCTGCGCATGGTGTCCTCGGCCATCAAGAACGCCGAGATCGAGGCGCGCACCGGCGGCAAGGGCGACCTATCCGACGAGGCGCTGCTGCCGCTGCTGCAGAAGCTGGTGA
The DNA here is from genome assembly GCA_037200845.1 of Bauldia sp. Classification (NCBI taxonomy): domain Bacteria; kingdom Pseudomonadati; phylum Pseudomonadota; class Alphaproteobacteria; order Hyphomicrobiales; family Kaistiaceae; genus Bauldia; species Bauldia sp. The sequence goes on along the minus strand of JBBCGQ010000001.1, from coordinate 2,588,186 downwards.
AGCAGCGCCAGGAGTCGGCCGAGCTCTACGACAAGGGCGCGCGGCCGGAGCTCGCGGCGAACGAGCGCGCCGAGATCGCGGTCATCCAGTCCTTCCTGCCGCAGCAGATGAGCGAGGACGAAGTCCGCGCCGCGATCGCCGAGGCGATCAAGGAAGCCGGCGCGACGAGCGCCAAGGACATGGGCAAGGTGATGGCGGCGCTGAAGGCGAAGCATTCCGGCAAGATGGATTTCGCCAAGGCGAGTGGAGTGGTGAAGGGGATGCTGGGCTGACGCTACCTGGGGAGGAGGCACACCCCTCCCCAAAACGCCTACGGCGTTTTGACCCTCCCGCAAGGGGATGGTTCGTCGTGTGGGAACACCGAGCCTCCACAAACTCCGCTTGAGCCCTCCCCTTGCGGGAGGGCCAAAACCGCTTCGCGGTTTTGGGGAGGGGTGTCTCTCCTCCCCACCGGCATCGCCAGGCGATCACCGCGAAACTAATGCGCCTCGATCTTATTCTTCGAAATCGTGAACCCATTCCCGCCGCGCTTGCACACCAGTCCGCTGGTCGCCGAGGTGCACGAGAACGGCGGCATGTTCCACGTCTGCCCATACGCGAACGAATTCGACCCGCCGCAGCAGCCGGGGTCGCCGACGTCGCCGATGACGCTGGTCGGGCCGCTCGCGGCAAGGGTGAAGCGGAGGTACGTCGGCTCGGCGGCGGTCGCACGACAGCTCCGGCCCGCCGTCGGCCGGCGTGTAGACCGACGAGCCGCCGGCCGGCGTGTAGATGCCAGGCGACGTTGCCGGACGGCATGACGAAGGTGATGGCGCCGCTGGCGTCCGGCGCAAAGGCAACCGGCGCCGCGGTGGCGAGGCCGGTTGCGGCGACAAGGGCAAGGCCGAACGAGGCGAGGCGCGTCAGCATCGGTTTTCCTCCCGTCACGAACCGTGATCGAAAGATACCCTAACACGGGCGCCGCGTGCCTTAGAACCGGCGAAGTTCAGCCATCACACTTCCGCATTGGCGCGCTCTAACCGAGCCCTCGGACTTAGGGATCGAGGGAGCGGGTAGAATGCGCGGGGCGGGCGGTGCGGCGAGTGCCGGAAAGATCGATGGAGGTGGAGGCCGTGGTGAGCTATTCGCTCATTTCCGCCGGATGGCGACAAGCCGGCGGACAATGACGGGCGCGTCGAGCCGCGCCTGACGATATTGCCCATGGAGCGCAAGGTGCGCTCCGCCGAGATCGCGGCGCCCTCGTCGGAGGAAGCCGCCGCGCACGGCGCCCGTTTCGAGGCGCGGCCGATCGATCCGTTGCCGCCCGACCCCAAGGCCCGGCGCCGCCGTCGTCCGGGCGTCGCCATCGTCGGCGTTGCCGCGGTGCTGATCGGCATCGGCGTTCTCGCCGCCACCTTCGGCAAGGTCATCACCGGCAACGCGCCGGCCGTGACGGAATCGGTGAGCGAGCCGCCGGCGCCGATCGCGCTGGAGCCGCCGCCGCCCGCCATCGAGGACACCGCCGGTCCGGGCGTGCGCGTCATCGCGCCCGACGGCAACACCGGCAGCGGATCGTTTGCGACGGATACCGTCTCGCCTCCGGCGGCCATTGAGCCGTCAACGGAGGCAGCGGCGCCAGCCACGAACACCGCCACGCTCGAGCCGATGCCGGCGCCCGAGCGCGGCGCCGGCCAATCCGCCGCTGCCGCGCCTGCGCCCGACGACGCCGACCGTCGCCTCGCTTCCCCGCGGCTACCGCCGCGTCCGGTGCGCCCGCCGCGCAGGGCGACGACGTCGGTGCGATGATGTCGGACATCGACCGCATCCTCGCCGAGCACAAGGCAGCCGAGCCCGCGCCTGCGGCACCCGCGCCGCTGGCGCCGCCGACGGACAACCGCCGACGCCGGTCCGCAGACGATCACGGGCCCGGCGCCGCTGGAACTCCTGGCCCCGCCACCGCCGGCCCGCCGCGGCTGGTTCCTCTACCCCAACACGCGCGACGCCAGCGGCATACCCGTGCCGCCGGCCGACATCCCCGATCCGGAAGGTGCGCCGGGGCAGTAGCCTCCGTGCCGGCTGTTGCCTTCCGGGGCGGCGCTGTGCATGGCTTGTCCGTCGATTTCTGCCAACGATGGCCTGACCATGCTGCGTTCGATTGCCCGGGGACTCCTGACGATCGCCGACCGGATGGAGCGGCAAACCGCGGCCGACAGCCCGTTCGGCAATGCCCCGCAGGCCGATCGCGCCACGTATCTGGCGCTTTATGAGAAGGCCCGGCAGGCGGCCTATCCCGAGATCGACGCGATAGAAGCCGAGAGCGGCTTCGCCATCGACCGCGGTTTTCTCGACGGCCTTGCGCTCCACACGCAGGTGGTCGTGAAGAAATCGGCGCTCGCCTGGCCCCACGGCCGCGTGCTCTACGCGCTCTTGCGCGACTACATCCGCCGTGCCGGCGGCGTAGGGCAGTTGACGGTGCTGGAGACCGGCACCGCGCGCGGGTTCTCGGCGCTGTGCATGGCGAGGGCGCTCACCGACTCCGGCACCGGCGGCACGATCCTGACCTTCGACACGCTGCCGCACGACCGCGCCATCCACTGGAACGTCATCGACGACAACGACGGCCCGCGCACCCGCCGCGAACTGCTGGCGCCGTGGCACGATCTCATCGCCGCGCACGTCGTGTTCGTCTGGGGCGATACGCGCGTGACGCTCCACCGCGTCATGCCTGAGCGTGTCCACTTTGCCTTCCTGGACGGGCAGCACGACTACCCCTCGGTGATCGCTGAATTCGAGCACGTGGCGGCGCGCCAGCAGAGCGGCGACATGATCGTCTTCGACGACGTGACGCCGGACCGCTACCCGGGCATCGTCAAGGCCGTCGCCGAGATCGGCGCGACGCGCGGCTATAAGGTCAGGCCGCTCAGCGCACGGGCCGACCGCCAATATGCCATCGCCACCAAGGCTTAACGCGTGGGGATAAGGCTGTGCTCAAACCTGTGCATAACCTGTGGATAAGTTGGGGATAGCCTGGGGACAGCCTGTGGAGAGAGACATCCGGCAGCGCCTCTCGCGCCCTTTCCGCCGCCAGGGCATCATCCCGGTCATGCCGCCGCGCCGCCGCTGTTTCCCGTGACCGCCACGCCACGCCCGCGCAAGGCATCGACGCGGCCGCTGCTGGTGGTCGACGGCGACTCGTTCACGCACCGCGCCTATCACGGGCTGCCGAAGACCATCCGCCGTGCCAACAAGCGGCCGGCGGGCGCCATCGTCGGCTTCGCCAACACGCTCATCCGCCTCTACGAGCAGGAAAGCCCACGCGCCGTCGTCGTCGGCTGGGACACGCTGGAGGAGGCGACCTATCGCCACGAGGCGCTGGAGTCCTACCAGGCCGGCCGCGACTTCGACGACGCGCTGCTCGAGCAGCTCGCGCTGATGCCCGAGTTGGTCGCGGCCTGCGGCTTCGCCAATGCGCGCGGCGCCGGCTACGAGGCCGACGATTTCCTCGCCGCCGCGGCCAGGCGCGAGGAGAAGCGCGGCGGCACGGCGCTGGTGGCGAGCGGCGATCGCGACTCCTTCCAGCTCGCCTCCGACGCCGTCACGATCCTCTATCCCATGGGCGGCGGGCAGTGGGCGCGCGTCACGCCGGCGGAGGTGCGCGAGCGTTACGGCGTGGAACCGCGGCAGGTGCCCGACTTCATCGCGCTCCGCGGCGATCCCTCCGACGGCATTCCCGGCGCCAAGGGCGTCGGCGCGATCGGCGCCGCCAACCTGCTGACGCACTTCGCGACGCTCGAAGATGCCTTCGCCGCCGGTCGCCTGTCGGCGCAGGCCGACACGCTCCGCCTTTACCGCAAGATCGCGACCATGGACGCGAAGGCGCCGCTGCCGCGCCTCGGCGACATGAAGCCGACGTGGGCGAAGGCGGCGGCGCTGGTAGAACAATGGGGCCTCAACGCGCTCGCCGGGCGTCTCGAAAAACTGGCGGAGGAATGATGGCCGGCACCAACTGGGCGGGAAACCTGGCCTATCACGCGACCGCGCTGGTCGCGCCGGCAACCGTCGCCGAGGCGCAGGCCGCCGTGCGCGCCGCGACGAAACTCCGCGTCGTCGGCTCCCGCCACTGCTTCAACGACATCGCCGACACCGACGCGACGCACCTGTCGCTGGAGAAGCGGCGCGGCGCGCTGTCGATCGACGCGGCGCAGCGCACCGTCACCGTCGAAGGCGGCACGCGCTACGGCGACCTTGCGCCCGCGCTCCACGCCGCCGGCTACGCCCTCCACAATCTCGCCTCGCTGCCGCACATCTCGATCGCCGGCGCCATCGCCACGGCGACGCACGGCTCGGGCGTAACGCTCGGCAATCTCGCCACCGCCGTCCGCGCCATCGAATTCATCGGCGCCGAGGGCGAACTCAGCACGCTGTCGCGCGACAAGGACGGCGACACCTTCGCCGGCGCCGTCGTCAATCTCGGCGCGCTCGGCGTCATGACGAAGCTGACGCTCGCCGTCGAGCCGAGCTTCACGGTCCGCCAGGACCTGTGGCTCGACCTGCCGCTTGCCGAACTCACCGCGAATTTCGATGCGATCGTCGCGGCCGGGTACAGCGTCAGCCTGTTCACCGACTGGCGGAGCGACGCGATCAACCAGGTGTGGATCAAGAGCCGCGCCGATGCCTTCATGCCGCGCGCCGATTTCTTCGGCGCCACGCGTGCGACGGCGAAGATGCATCCGCTGCCCGGCCACGACGCGACGGCCGCGACCGAGCAGCTCGGCGTGCCCGGCGCCTGGCACGACCGCCTGCCGCACTTCCGCATGGACTTCACGCCGTCGAGCGGCGCCGAGCTGCAGGCGGAATATTTCGTGGCGCGCGAGCGGGCCGCGGACGCCATCGCGATCCTTCGCCGCTGGGGCAGGGCGCTCGGGCCGTACCTCATGGTGTCGGAGATCCGCACCATCGCTGCCGACGACCTCTGGCTCAGCCCCGCCTACCAGCGCGACGTCGTCGCCTTCCACTTCACTTTCCGGCAGGAATACGGAGTCCGCCGCGCGCTCCACGAGATGGAAGCGCAACTCGCGCCGCTCGATCCCCTGCCGCATTGGGGCAAACTGTTCTCGCTGTCGCCGGAGAAAGTGCGCGCCGGCTATGCGCGGATGGACGATTTCCGCGGGCTCGCCGCCAAGCTCGATCCGGGCGGCAAATTCCGCAACGCGTTCGTCGATAAATATATCCTCGGCAAGTAGCGCGAGACACCATGCGCAAACCCGCAACGACCAAGACTATCAGGCCGCGCAAGGCGCCGGCGAAACCGCCGTCCGGCAAGGCTGTGAAGCCAAAACTGCTATCCGGCGGCAATCCGCAGATTGCCAAGGCCGATGGCGACGCGCCGGTCGCGGCCTACATCGCCGCGACGCCGGGCTGGAAGCGCGACGTCGCCGCCGGCATCGATGCGCTCGTCACGCGCACCGTGCCGGGCGTGCAGAAGGCGGTGAAATGGAACTCGCCCTTCTACGGTCTCGCGGGCCAAGGCTGGTTCCTCAGCTTCCACTGCTTCACCAAGTACGTGAAGGTCGTCTTCTTCAAGGGCGCCTCGCTGAAGCCGCTGCCGCCCGGCGAGTCCAAAGGCGAGAACACGCGCTACCTCGACATCCACGAGGACGACGGCTTCGACGAGAAGCAGTTCGCCGCGTGGGTGAAGCAGGCGAGCAAGCTGCCCGGCTGGCTGGCGTAGTTCACGCCGCGGCGCGTTCCGCGACCACGCGCGGCGCAGGTTCGCCTGCGTCAGCGCCGGCGGCTGGTAGTCGGCTTCATTGATGCCGACATCGGCGCCGGGCGGCACGATCTGGTCGATCCGGTCCAGCACATCGTCCGCAAGCCGCACCTCGGCGCCGGCGAGGAGCTCGTCGAGCTGGGCCATCGTGCGCGGACCGAGAATGGCCGAGGTCACGCCCATGCCATAGCGCTGGCAGGTCGGCAGCATGTCGCGCTCGATGCCGCGGTCGAGCATCGAGTAGGGCGGCTCCTCGGTGCGGAGGCGGGCGAGATCCGCGCCGGCGTGGAGCCAGGCGAACTGCTGGGCGCGGTGGCAAGCCTGTCGACGCAGTCGCATGGCGAAGGCGCCGCCGCCGCCCAGCGCATGGTCGCACTGCTCGTCGACGGCTTGCGCTACGGCGCGAAGCCAAGGACGAAGAAGCGCGGCTGATTTTGCGTTATCGTCGCGGCGACGTCAGCCAAGAGGGCCGCGGACCGCAGCGATGAAAAAAGCATCCCCCGCCGAGAAGAAAGCCGTCGCCGCAGGCGCCGCCGCGTCAAAACTCATCGACATCGCGATCGCCGAGCTGCCCGGCTGGCGCGGCGAGACGCTCGCCCGCATCCGCGCGCTCATCCGGCAAGCCGATCCGGACGCGGTCGAGGAGTGGAAGTGGGGCATCCCGGTGTGGTCGCACGACGGGCTGATCTGCACCGGGGAGACCTACAAGGCGGCGGTGAAGACGACCTTTGCCAGGGGCGCGTCGCTGCCCGATCCGTCGCGCCTCTTCAACTCCAGCCTCGAAGGCGCCACGCGCCGCGCCATCGATTTCCGCGAGGGCGACAAGATCGACGAGAAGGCGTTCAAGGCGCTGATCAAAGCGGCGGTGAAGCTCAACACGGCGAAGCCGGAGCAGGCAGTCGCGAAGAAGCCGGCGAAGAAAGCCGGATGAGATTCAACACCGCCGGTATCGCCAATGGCCGCGGGCGGAAGTTATTTGTCCTCCCTCCCCCTTGCGGGGAGGGTGCCGAGCGAATGCGAGGCGGGTGGGGGAACGCGTTGCATGAAGTCGAACAAGCCAATGGGAGGCACTCCCCCACCCGGCCGGCTACGCCGTCCACCCTCCCCGCAAGGGGGAGGGAAGTGCAGCGTCGATCGCGCTCTGCCCGCGAACTCCCCTGAAAGGGGAGGGCGGGAGGGGGTCACTTCCAGCCACATCCGCCGACCATGAGCGACGACTGCTACACCCGAAGACGAACGCCGCGCAGGAGAAGAACCTGATCGCGCTGGCACGCCATCGCGTCACCAACCGCCGCCCGACATGGATCACTCGGTCAAGCTGGGTGATGACGATGCCGGTTGGACCCGCCGCGCGTCACAAACTCCGCTTGAGCCCTCCCCTTGCGGGAGGGCCGAAACCGCAAAGCGGTTTCGGGGAGGGGTGTCTCTCATCCTCGCTGCCCGAGATGCGGATGCCGCCGCTCGCCGGCGTCGCGCCGAAGCCCGGCGGCGACGACTGGCGCAGCTACTCAGCCCGCTCCTTCTGCATCCGGTTCGAGCAGCCGTTCATCCACTGGCTGCAGGCCGCGCCGTGGAAGGAGACGGAGGGCAGCGCGATGGGCGCGGGCCTGCGCATCGCCTACGTCCTCGACTACGGCGTCCCGCACGACTACCGGGCGATCGCCGCGGGCACGGCCGGCACCGACTACGACGACAACGGCTTCCTCTGGGACAAACTCGACATGCTGCCGCCGGGATACATGGGCGGCCCGTTGCCGAAGCTGCGGCAGTGGCCGTCGCGCGGCGACGAGGTCGCGGGCGAGATCAGCCCGGGAGGATTTATGCCGAGGGGGAAGGAGAAGTGGGAGGCGGAGTGGGCCATCGAACGACGGGGCTTAGCTTGGCGACAACTGCGCTCCCGGAAATCATACCAGCGTGACTAGGCGGCCTTGTGCTCTTGGATGAAGAAAGCCATCGGAACGCTGAGCAAATGCTTTTCCGAACTAGACATTAGGAGCAGGCGATTGACGTTATTATCTTGAAGGCCTTTCGCCGGAAATGCACACAAGACCTTGCCGTGTTTTATCGGCATGCCGATTCTAGAAATCGTTGCCTGTGCTGATGCGTGTGCCCTTACGAAATATCCATTTAGGCTCGCCTCGACGTTTGGTTTCCGTCCGCGCTCTTCGTAGTTCGACAAGTATTTGAACGCGTCGCGCATGAGTGGCGCGTATGCCTTCATCGTGCCTTGAACATCAAGCGTGGCAATGTCAGTTGCGACCTGCGGAAAAGCGAACGTTGCTGATCGGATGCTGTTCTCCAAGCTCGCGAGTCGCGCCGCACCTGCTACGCTCAATCGGCGAGCAATAGCGGCTTTTATCTCGCGCCAGCGCATGGGGCTATCGGTGACGATCGAAGAGCCGGTCGCTTGTGCGATATAAAGCACCATTTCGAAATTCGGAGCGAGTTTGATCATGTTGAGTTGCCCGCCCTCCTTTCCGCCAGCTAGAGACCCCTCCTGCAACACCGCGAGTGGGTCTTCTTGTTTGATTTGGTCGACGTAGGAAAGGGCATTCGTCAGCGCAGTCCCATCTAGTCCCGGAGAGGATTTCAAAAATTCACGCCGAAGCGCGTCCCTTGGCATCGACCAAAGACCACGTTGAAAGTCTTGTCTCATTAGTTCTTCAATTCGAGGCTCATCCTTTGGACTGAGTTCAATGCCAGCGGAACGAGCTGTGGCCATCCTCAGCATCTCGTCACGGAGATGGCTGTCGAAGTTGCATGGGTCGGGGATTAAATTTACCAGGCCATGTTCAACCAGGGGCATGATAGTCAAAAAACAAAGGACTGTTTTTAGAAACTCCTGGCGGTACTTCTTGGGACTGTGAACGGGGCTGAATTCCTTCTTCATGATGCCGGCGTGAACAAACGGGTGTTCGACGATTAGCTCGCCGAAATAGAGGGGCGCCGCAAGCGCGAACTCGACTATCGTTGCCGGATGAATTGGCCCGGTATACACGGCGCGAGCGCTTCCATCCGGCTTCGGCAATAACTTCAGCAAGTCGGTCTCAAGGGGCCAAAGGGCTTCGAAAATTCCGTAGACTTTGCTTATTTGCTCGTCTGTTAGATCGCGCCGCACGCTGATCCAATCTCGCCCTTCCGACAGTCGCAAGACGTTGTCGATGCCGTTCAGCAGCATGATGTTTCGCTCGCGGATGCTGCGTTCGTCCCACGATGGTCGCAGTGTGACGGGCTTCGAGCTGCAGCAAGCACCAAAAGATCGCCCCGAGCCACAGCCACATAAGTCGCGACTGCGAAGCGGACCGCTGGGCGGCTGCTTAACTAGAAAGTCGCGCGGCTGCTCGGTTCTTCCGAATTCGTCCTGATAGTGAACGTGCCCACTGTCGAACTTTGCAATTATCTCGCCGCCGAAGTGCCAAAGCCCGTTTTCTGGCGGCTGTAGCGTCGTCCTTAGATCGGACCACTGTCCTTCGAATTGTCTTTCGGGATAGAGCCATTCTTGACGGCCGGCCGCTACATATCGACGGGCGCGCAGCTTCACGATGTAGTTGATCTGCGCCACATGGTCGTCGGACAGTTTGCGCGTGTGGATGAACCCGTCGGTTCGAACCATGGAATTGCGATAGTTGCGTGCGAAGGTCCGTTTTTCGAGGGGCGGAGTTGACGTATCCTTCGCGTATTCAAGGTTTGTAATTATCAAACAAAAATTCCGGTTGAGCGGAAAGATCGTTTGTGTGGCCCTTAGCGCAATTCCGGGATCATTTGGATACCGGCACTCGTCTGCGGCAGGGGAGGCCGCATAGTTGTAGATCGTGACTGGGTGGTCGCTGATTATGAACTTTAGACCCGCGTCCTCAGCTGAGACGATCTCGTGGACTCCTTCGCTCCAGATCGTACAGAGCATCGACCGGATGCCCTGCATCTCGAACATAAGTTCGTTTTGGGTAAGATCGGGGTATTGCGCCTTGAGCCAATCTAATCCCTTAGGCGTGCGAATTTTTTGGACGTCAATGTATTCGAACAGCGTCTGATAATTTCGATGCCATTCATTGATGTCTGCCGGTCCCGCAAAGGCCCTTACGGCTCGCGATCCTCGTGCATCTACTTCACCGAACAATCGGCGTTCGATTTCGTCGTTGATGGAGTTGCCGAAAAAAGTTGAATAGAGATCGATCTGGAAAAATGCGCGTGATGTCGGTGCGTCAAACAACGCTCTCCCTACAATCGTTCGGCCGTCATCGAGCCTCTTCTGGGCAGGCTGCAAGTCAAGATATGCAAGCGTGTTGCGGTCAGGCTCGAAGAAGCCTTCTTGATACCACTGCGGCACGTAGTGGTTATTTCGCGTTTTTGTCATCGTGAGGTCAGTTGCTCGGGTTTCGGCGCGCGAGCACCAGTGTCGATCTGGCGCCGCAAGAATCACTCTCGCCAATGTAGTTGAGGTGCGAGCTGTGTGCCGTGCCGACTGTCCTGTGCATAACCCGGAAAACCGCGCCTAAACCCGCCGCCATCCGCCCGCCACACCACGACCCCGTATAATCCCGCGAATCACTCCCGCTCCCCGCTGATTCGGTCGCCGCTCGCATGCGCTTTCCCGATTCCCTGCTCGATGAAATCCGCGCGCGGCTGCCCGCGTCGGCGGTCGTCGGGCGGCGGGTGAAGCTCAAGAAGCAGGGCAGGGAGTTCGCCGGGCTGTCGCCGTTCAATGCGGAGAAGACGCCGTCGTTCTTCGTCAACGACAGCAAGGGCAAGTGGTTCGATTTCTCGGCGCAGAAGAACGGCGACATCTTCACCTTCCTGATGGAAACGGAGGGGCTGTCGTTCCCGGAGGCCGTCGAGCGGCTGGCCGCTGAGGCTGGCGTCGCCATGCCAGCGCGCGACCAGTTCGCCGAGGAGCGCGAGAAGGAACGCGCGACGCTCCACGAGGTGATGGAGCTGGCGACGAAATTCTTCGAGGCGGCGTTGCAGTCCCGCGCCGGCGCCGCCGCGCGCGGCTATCTGCAGAACCGCGATCTCGGCCCCGAACTCCAGCGCCGCTTCCGCGTCGGCTACGCGCCGCCGGACCGTGCGGCGCTGAAGGAGCATCTCGCGTCGAAGAACGTGACGCAGGCGCAGATGATCGCCGCCGGCCTGCTCGTCACCGGCGACGACATTCCGGTCTCGTTCGATCGCTTCCGCGATCGCGTCATTTTTCCCATCGCCGATTTCAAGGGCCGCATCGTCGCCTTCGGCGGCCGCGCGCTCGCTGCCGACGTGCCGGCGAAGTACCTGAACTCGCCGGAGACCGAGCTCTTCCACAAGGGCTCGCTGCTCTACAACGGCGCGGAGGCGCGCAAGGCCACCCACGACACCGGTACGGTGATCGCGGTGGAAGGCTATGTCGACGTCGTGCAGATGGTCGGCGCCGGCTTCCTGAACACCGTCGCGCCGCTCGGCACCGCGCTCACCGAGCGCCAGTTGCAGATTCTGTGGCGCATGGCCGACGAGCCGATCCTCTGCTTCGACGGCGACAAGGCCGGCGTGCGTGCTGCCTTCCGCGCCGCGGATCTCGCCCTGCCGCTGCTCGCGCCCGGCAAGTCGTTGCGCTTTGCGCTCCTACCGGCGGGGCAGGACCCCGACGATCTCGTCCGCTCCGGCGGCCGCGATGCGATGGCCGCGGTCATCGCGGCGGCGCGTCCGCTGGTCGATATGATCTGGGTGCGCGAGACCGAAGCGGGCGTCTTCGACACGCCCGAGCGGCGCGCGGCGCTGGAAGCCAAGCTCCGCGAGATCGCGCGCGCCATCGGCGACGAGAGCGTGCGCCGTCATTACATCCAGGCCTTCGCCGAGCGCGTTGCTGCCTTCTTCCCGCGAGCGAATAGCGAGTGGCGAGTAGCGAATAGGGACCAAGGTAGGGGCCGGAATTTCGCTACGCGCTATTCGCCATTCGCTAGTCGCTCTTCTTCCGCTACTCGCTATTCGCTACTCCCTACTCGCTCCACTGCCATTCCCGTTTCCGATCGTCTGCGCCGCAGCCAGATCATGTCGGGCCGCGCCCAGCATCCGCTCCGCGAGGTCGTGCTGGCGATGACCGTCATCAACCACCCGGCGCTGCTTCAGAGCCACCTCGACGAATTCGCCCACATCGAGTTTTCGTCGACCGACCTCGATCGCCTGCGCGGTTCCATCCTCGAGATCGTCTCGCATGGCGACGGCGAGGGCGCCTCGATCCGTGACGCCCTTGCCGCGGCCGGCTTCGGCGCCGTGCTGGAGCGGCTGGAAGATCAGGTCGAAAAGGCGGGATACTGGCCGGCGACGCCCGAGGCCGCCGACGCCGATGCCAATGAAGGCTGGCTGCAGGCGTTGACCTTGCACCGCCGGGCGGGGGCGTTACATAAGGAACTCAAGGACGCCGAGGGCGCGCTGGGCCTTGATCCCAGCGAGGCCAATCTCGCCCGTCTGGTTGACATCCAGCAGCAGCTTGCCAAAAGCGAGGGCACCGAGGCTTTGATCGAGGGTTTCGGCGCCCCATCCGGGCGCGCCGCGCGGGCGTTCTGATGCTGGAAGTCGCATACGGCCCGCCTTGCCCGGCAGGGTTAAGCGTGGCTTAAGACGGGGACATTAGGTTCGGGGAGTGCCGGTCGGGACGAGGGCAGCCGGTATCTTGCGGATTTGTAAGGCGTTTTCATTTTCGGGCTGGCGGGCGATGCGCCCGCCGCTCGGCTGTCGGAGATTAGATTAGATGGCGACCAAGGTTCAGGAAAACGAGGAAGCCCCGGACGCCCCGGCCGCCGAGGCTCCGGACGGGCCGCTGCTCGATCTTTCCGATGCCGCCGTCAAGAAGATGATCAAGTCCGCCAAGAAGCGCGGATTTGTCACCTACGACGAGCTCAACGCCGTGATGCCCTCGCAGGAGGTTGGCTCCGAGCAGATCGAGGACGTCCTGTCGATGCTCTCCGAGATGGGCATCAACGTCATCGAGACCGACGAGGTCGAGGAAGCCGACGCTGACGAGGAGGAAGAGAAGGAGGAGGGGACCGAGGTCGCCGAGCGCCCGTCTTCCGCCGTCGCCACCAAGGCCGCCAAGGAACCGACCGACCGCACCGACGATCCGGTGCGCATGTACCTCCGCGAGATGGGCTCGGTCGAGCTGCTGTCGCGCGAGGGCGAAATCGCCATCGCCAAGCGCATCGAGGCCGGCCGCGAGACCATGATCGCGGGCCTCTGCGAATCCCCGCTCACCTTCCAGGCCATCATCATCTGGCGCGACGAGCTGGCCGCCGGCAAGATTCTGCTGCGCGACATCATCGACCTCGAGGCCACCTACGCCGGCCCCGACGCCAAGAACGCGCCGATCCAGGTCCACACCCCGCCAGAGGGCGGCCACCAGAACGGCCGCACCAACCCCTACATCAAGATCCAGCCGGCGAACCCGCCGCCGCTCGCCCCCAAGGGCAGCGACGACGATGACGAGGTCGCGCAGGAGCGCGCGCGTCTCGCCGCGCAGGAAGAAGAAGACGAGGACGAGTTCGAGAACGCCATGTCGCTCGCCGCGATGGAGGCCGAGCTCAAGCCCAAGGTCGTCGAGACCTTCGACACCGTCGCCGCCGAGTACAAGAAGCTCCGCCGCCTGCAGGACCAGGACGTCGAGTTCAAGCTCAAGAACACGACGCTCTCGCCGTCGCAGGAGCGCCGCTACAAGAAGCTCAAGGACGAGATCGTCACCGCGGTCAAATCGCTGTCGCTCAACCAGCACCGCATCGACAGCCTCGTCGAGCAGCTTTACGACATCAACAAGCGCCTGCTCGGCTACGAGGGCCGCCTGCTGCGGCTCGCCGAATCCCACCGCGTCACCCGCGAATCCTTCCTCAAGGAATACCAGGGCGCCGAGCTCGATCCGAACTGGATCCGCCGCATCTCGAATCTCTCCGCCAAGGGGTGGAAGGAATTCGTCGGCAAGGAGAAGGAGAAGATCAAGGACCTCCGCAAGGAGATCCAGAATCTCGCCACCGAGACCGGGCTGGAGATCACCGAGTACCGCCGCATCGTCCATATGGTGCAGAAGGGCGAGCGCGAGGCGCGCCAGGCGAAGAAGGAGATGGTCGAGGCGAACCTCCGCCTGGTCATCTCGATCGCCAAGAAATACACCAACCGCGGCCTGCAGTTCCTCGACCTGATCCAGGAAGGCAACATCGGCCTGATGAAGGCGGTCGACAAGTTCGAGTACCGCCGCGGCTACAAGTTCTCTACCTACGCCACCTGGTGGATCCGCCAGGCGATCACCCGCTCGATCGCCGATCAGGCGCGCACCATCCGCATTCCCGTGCACATGATTGAGACGATCAACAAGATCGTGCGCACCTCGCGCCAGATGCTGCACGAGATCGGCCGCGAGCCGACGCCGGAGGAACTGGCCGAGAAGCTCGCCATGCCGCTCGAGAAGGTGCGCAAGGTCCTCAAGATCGCCAAGGAGCCGATCAGCCTCGAGACGCCGATCGGCGACGAGGAAGACTCCCACCTCGGCGATTTCATCGAGGACAAGAACGCGATCCTGCCGATCGACGCGGCGATCCAGTCGAACCTGCGCGAGACCACCACCCGCGTGCTGGCCTCGCTCACCCCGCGCGAGGAACGCGTGCTGCGCATGCGCTTCGGCATCGGCATGAACACCGACCACACGCTGGAAGAAGTCGGCCAGCAGTTCAGCGTCACGCGCGAACGCATCCGGCAGATCGAGGCGAAGGCGTTGAGGAAGTTGAAGCATCCGAGCAGATCACGGAAGCTGCGGTCGTTCCTGGATAATTAGTCGATGTCGTTATGGCCGGGCTTGTCCCGGCCATTCCCATCTCAGGGCTACGCCGCCTTCAGCCGCGCAATCTCCGTTTCGAACTCAAAGCGAAGTTGCGCGCCTTCGTCATCCGGGAGCCAAAGTGTCATTTGGGGAACAATGGCGCGGTAAAGTGAGAGCCGCGTCGGTTCCCACGGCAATGTTTTGGCCGTGCGGGCTTCGCCAATAATCTTGTGTAGTCTCGCGCGTACCTTGTCTGGGTCAGGCTGGTAAACAGGTGTCGCATCAGGCCCAAACAGTTCCTGTTGCGTTTCGGTTTCGAAAAAATCCGGTTCGTCAGGGCGAGCCACACGTCCACCGCAAATCTGGAAGCGAATCACAGTGAATCATGCTCGAATTGACTAGCGGGCGCGAGGGCCGAAGGCCGCTTATCCCCGGTCGGGAAATGTCGCTCGGTAAGCTTTGTCGATTTCAGCCATCTGCTCGATCGTGAACGCAAGGCTGTCTGCGATTGCTGAAACGTGGGTGATTTCGTCAAGTGATAGCGAGCGCGCTTTGCGTGATTTCAGATAGTTGTCGAGCACCTGGTAGCCGCCGATTTGGAATTCCCAAACGGCCGGCGTCACGGGCTCGAAGCGTTGAGTGGTGTTAATCCAGATGGCCTGCTCTTGGAGTGAATAGCGTACGCCTTCGACCGTATGGTTGCCTTTGCCGTGGTACGCAGCCAACCCCCGCTGCGGCAGTTCGAGGAGGAGGTGTGCCTGCACCAAGCCCCAGCCGAGGACAGAGAGGTTTTCGAAGTCCTCTGCGGAATCGGGAAAGGGCACACGTGGAAAGTCGATGCGGAGGAATTCGGCATAGCGCGACCGATAGGTCGGCGCGTGCAACACGGCATAAACGTAGCCGAAGACCTCCTCCGGACTGTAGTGATGGTCATAACGTGCATCAAGGAACGAACGGAAATCTGGGGAGAGGTTTTCGGCAGCTCTTCGTCCTCTCTCCTGCTGCGACTGGTCGGCTGGATGAACATACAGAGGAAACACGTAAGAGATGTCGTATGCCGACGCGCTCTTATGAGCGATTGGGTCCAGCGTACAGAATACCGCACCTTCGTCTTTGGTGATTCTGGTCGTAATCAATCCGATATTTGGCCACTTGAAATTCCGCATCACCGCTCGCCGCGGTCGGAAAACCAACCGGCCGTCGTTGTAGAGTTTGCGACGATCAAATGGCCTAAAATTATAGTCCTCAACGAGATTCGGATTAAACGGCTCGCCTTCCAGTGCCTTTCGAGCGGTCGCTAGCTTCCATTGGTAGTTGTCCCCGACTGCATAGCTGGTGCGGATTTCCTCGTCCGGCACTGTCGGATCGATGAATTTGTTGATCCGCGTCCGAAGCTCGCGTTCGGAAAACGCGACCACCAATCCATCGCGGGCGGTAACAATCCCTGTGACGCTCAGGGAGATGATGTCGGCGATAGAGCGGAACTCGTTGTACTCCGCCCGCCCGGAAGTAGTCTGAGGAATGAAGAAATAATAGGGGCTAGTCGGCTGCAATTCATTCCAAATCTGTGTTTTCAGTGTCTCCTTTGCAGCGGTTTCGTACTTGCTTTGACGCGACCCCCACGCGTCGGCGTGGAACACGCCTCGTGGTAGGCCCGCCTTTTTTACAAACACGCCAATCGCAACGCCCTGCTTGATGTCAAATACGTTTTGATCCTCGCCCCCGCCGGGAGGACGCTCCTTTTTTTCAGCATTGCCGTGGAGGTTGAGCACATAGATTTGGTCGAATGTCGACATCAGCGACTGGCGCATGCCTCGGAAGGTGGGATTGTCCAGCCAGGAATGATTGGTGATGATGCCAACGACGCCTTCCTCAACGGCGTCCATTTTTTGCTGAGCGAAGCGGATGAATTTCACGTAGTCATCATTCAGCCAGTGCTTTTTCTCTCCTAGCGGCTTCCCGTCAACCCACTTGTAAGCTCCGATGGAGGCGGACGCGTGAGGCCCCTTGTTGCGCGAAATGGCCGAGTATGGCGGGTTGCCCGTGATGACTAGGACGGGCTGTTCTTTTACTCGCTGGGCCGCCTCGGCTTCAGCGCTGATCGCGGGGAGCAAGAGGTTCATCTGGGGCTCAACTGGCTCCAACGTATTTGTCAAAAAGACTTGGAGTCGTTCGTCGCCATCTAGTGGATGCCCTTGATCCCTCAGGTACTGCGACAGCTTGAGATGCGCGATTGTATAGGGCGCGATCAGGTATTCGAATCCGAACAGGTTCTTTAGAATATGCTCGCGCACGATCGGCTCGGCGCGTCCAGTCTCTGGGCCACCAATATTGTCGAAGATTCGCTGAAACACCTCCAAGAGAAATGTTCCGGTGCCACAGGCGAAGTCGAGCACGGTCACCCGCTTGTGGTCGGCTAGGCCGTCGTGGATGCTGAAGCTGTCCTTCAGAATGTCGTCCACTGCACGAACAATGAAGTTCACTATGGGCGGGGGCGTGTAGTACACCCCACGACTCTTGCGCATCGCAGGGTCGTAAGCTTTCAGGTAGTCCTCGTAGAAATAGATGAAGGGGTCGCGCTCGAAGAGCCTGTGTTCTTCCTCATCCGTGGCGCGCACATTGCGGCTAATCGCCTTCCGCCGGCGGAACGATAGGTCTTCATGAATGGCCGCAAGATCCAACGAATTCACGATGGACAGCACCTCTTCGACCACCCAACGCACATCGCGGTACTCGTATTTTTCGAGTTCGATCAAGAAGTCGACGAGTTCACGAATGAGTCTGAATGACCCCGGTACGTACTCCCGTGCATTGTGGAGTGTCACCTGTTCCAAACCGGAATTGAGCCGCGCAAGAAAGAGGCCGTAGGCAAGCATCTGCGCAAATGCGTCAGCAAATTCCTCAAGCGTTAGTTCGTGGAAGACCTGGTCGCGGAAGATTTGAAAGAGGCCAAAAAGTCGCCCTTCCTTATGCTCACGCTCCTGCCTCACCAGTTCTTCGCCGAGGTAGTCGCGGAGCAATTTGCTGCGCACGGCGAGAGCCAACGCGAGTTGCTGCGAACGGCCGATGCCTTCGGGAGCCGTCGAAAAGAAGCCCTGCAGTAGCTTCGAGACTGCGGCAACGCGATCTTCACGTAGCCGGTATTTCGGATTTTCCAGATCGGTCGAATGGCACAGCGACTCGCGCTGGATGCCATCTTTGCTAATCCAGGCGAAATGCAGGTAGTCAGTGACGATGATATTTTGCGAGAGAGTCTTGTAGCGTTTGATCTGATCGGATTTCAGAACCTTATCGAGATTCTCTCCGATGGCTTTGTTTTCGACGTAACCAAGGATCAGGCCGCCTTTTTTGATCTTGAAGTCTGGTGCACCCTTGTCAGCTATGCGCTTGGGCTCATGTTGGATGGTGAGGCCCCTCGACCCCGTCTCTCTGGCAAATTCGTTCAGCAATGCTTCCAGCGCCGCGCGACCGGTGTGTTCGGTCTGCTCATCAAGCGGAATTTCGCGGAGTTTTCGAAGATATGAGTCGAATTTGTTCGCCATTGCTGCTTGTCGCTTGACGGTCAATGACCGTCAAGGTTGAAGGACTGGGAAGTTATCCCCGTCTCCGAGACTTGGATGACGATGGCAGGATGACCAGCCCCAAGTCAGCTTTCCAGAACCCCCGCGAAATCCCCTTCGAGCCCCAACTCGAACGCCCGCCGCTGACGCTGCCGCCGCGGCCCGAGCGCGATCTGGTCTATGAGCGCCGCGTCGAGGCGGATCGGCTGTGCCTGTGGATGGCGTGCCGCCGCGCGCTCTGCCGCTCCAGCCGCCATTGCAACGGCACGCTCGCCACCTGCATCTTCGAGAATCCCGACATCGTTGATCCGATCCTGCGCTGAGCCGCCGACGGAAGCGGACGTCGCCGCTGGCCGCGGCGCCGACTTTCTTGCGTCACCCCCACCCGAAATCGCTCTGCGATTTCGACCTCCCCGCAAGGGGGAGGTAGGAGGAGGAGAGGGCGCCGCTCAACTTCTGAGCGGGCATAACTAAAAACTTATCCCACAGTACCCAACTCCCATGATGATGCTCCGTCCTCGCTCGACGAAGGGGCGCCAACCGGTGGCGACCAGTTTGCGGAGTGGGGATGTGTTGCCTGGCGGTTCCGGCAGGGGCCGCAGAAGGAAGTAACCCGTCAGCCGGTGAGGTAGCCGGCCGTCGACGCGTCATGGCGCGATCAAGGGTGCGTGGTCCGGTGCCGCGGTGGCCGCGACGGAGATCTTCCGTGGCGGCACCGCACGTGAAGGCACCGAAGCGAGGACCGGGGAGGCGACATCCCCTCCGGCCTGGCCACGAGTCCGGGTGCGGGGCTAACCCGAAAAGCAGCACGGCGGGCGCTTGGTTCGAGCGCCCCAGAAGCTAGCTGGTTTGGCACTCAACCGAGCGCCCGCCACCCCTTCTCACGCCGTAGCGCAAAGCGCGAAGGCGGATGAGGGACTGAGACAAGAGACCGTGGAGCGCCGAAGCGCGACAGGGATCGAAAAAGTGGAAGGAGACGATGACTCGGATGCAAAGGCGTCGCGAGAACGCGGACGCATACTCAGATGTCCCCTCTACCCGGAGGGGAGAGGGCCATGAGCCTTACGAGCGAAGCGAGTTAGGCTCATGGGGTGAGGGGAGAAACGACAGGAGTCATGCGCGCCAGATGTTGCCCTCACCCTTCGTCTCCAGTTCGCTTCGCTCACAAGAGCCGAAGCCCTCTCCCCGTCGGGGAGATCGGACACTGAGAAGGCAGGGATAAGGGGCGGGTCCGCTACTCCTCGTCCGCCTCATCCTCCAGATGAAACCGATGCAAAAACCGATGCAGGATCGGCGCGATCGTAACGCCGGCGGTCGCGATCAGCGCCAGACCCGAGTAGATCGCGTACAGGCCGGCGAAGAGCTTGGCGCCGTTGTCGTGGAGTTCGTCGACCGGGCCCATGCCGGAAAGAATCATCGCCGCGTTCTGGAAGGCGTCGATCCACTCGAGCCGCGCGATGAAGTGGTAGCCGGCCATGCCGACGAACAGCGAGCCCAGTATCAGCACGATCGCCACGAGGCCGTTTACGGCCAGCCGGCGGACGAACACCGAGCGGCTGGCGAGCGGCTCGCCGCGGTGCTCGTAACCGAAGAAGCTGAACTTCGGTGGCTCTTTCGTCTTCTTTTTTTGGGCGGGCTTCGCCATCGAACGCGCCGCTACTGCGGCGCAATTTCAAAAGTCACCGACGCGTTCACCGTCACCTGCTGCTCGCCCGGCATCACCGGCACCGGCGCCGATGCCTTCAGGTCCATGCGCGCGTACATCGGCATCGGGCCGCCACCCTCGGAGGTCGAGACGTTGAGGATGCGCACCAGCTTGACGCCGGCGGCCGCCGCCATCAGCTCGGCCTTCCGCCTGGCATCGGCGATCGCGTCCTTCAGCGCCGCGTCCGAGGGCGTCGTGCGGTCGGCGACGTCGAAGTTGATGCCGGAGACGCGGTTGGCGCCCGCCGTCACCACCTGGTCGAGGATCGCGCCCGACTTTGCGATGTCGCGGATGGTGACGCGCACCTCGTTCGAGACTTCGTAGCCGGCGATCTTCGGCGGCTGCGTCTGGCTGCCGTCGCTGTTCTGGGCGTAGACGGGGTAGATCGAGAAGCCCGACGTGCCGATGTCCTTGTCGGCGATGCTCGCCGCCTTGATCACGGCGATCGCCGCCGCCAGATCGGTGCTGTTCTTGGTCAGCGCCGCGCTCGCCGTATCGCCGCGGGTGGTCACCCCCAGCGTCACGATGGCGATGTCCGGGGTGACGTTAACGATGCCGGCGCCGTTGGCCTGGAGCTGTGGCACGGGCGGCGCGTCGGCAAAGGCCGGCGCGGCGAGGAAGGCGAGGGCGGCTAGGCTGGCTGCGAACGTCTTCATGGGCGGTACTCCTTGGATCCGGGGCGCGGACGGGTGCCAATCCATTGCGGTATCATTGCGGCGCGACAGCGTGGTGGGCCCGGCAGGACTCGAACCTGCAACCAGATCGTTATGAGCGACCGGCTCTAACCATTGAGCTACAGGCCCGCCAGAGGCGGTATACACCGCTTCGCGCCGCCTTCAACCAGCCCCGGCGCGGCCGGCATTTGTAACTTTCGTCGAATCGAAGCTGTGTTAGCCTCACGTTACTGAAGCGGGGAATAGCTGCCTGACGAAGCGGGGTGCGTGGTTCGCCCTCGTCCTGCTGGCGGCCGGTGCGGGGCAAGCGCTCGCGGGGAGCGTCGCCGATCATCGGCTGCTGGTGCTCGACGGGGATACGGTCAAATGGGGGGCGCCGGTGCTGGGCACGGGCGCGACGGTGACCTACGCCCTGGTGGCCGCGCCTGGCGAATTCCCCGATGCCCGCAATTGCCGCTCGGTCGTCGCCCTCGATGGCCTTCTCGCCGCCAACGGAATCTCGTCTGCCCGGTTCCAGGGGGAAGTGACGCAAGCCTTCGCGGTCTGGTCGGCGGTGGCCAACATCGTCTTCCAGCCGTCGGACCCGGCGACTGCCGACATCCTGATCGGCGCCGAGGCCGATCCGTTCGGCCGCGCCTTCACCAATGTCGCCCACGCGGCAGCGTCAGGCGAGGGCACCGCGCCCATCGCGCGTTCCGTCATCTGTCTCAACCCGGTGCAGAAATGGAAGGTCGGCTTCGACGGTAACCTCGACGTCTACGATCTGCGCTACGCGCTGGAGCATGAGATCGGCCACGCCATCGGGCTCGATCATCCGGGCGTCACCGGGGTGCTGATGGATTTCCGCTACCGCGAGAAATTTTCGGGGCCGCAGGCGGGCGATATCGCCGGGGCGCTGGCGCTATACGGGGAGAAGGGTGCGACGCCGCCGGTCGCGGCAATCGCGGCGCCGGCAATCGGCACCGCCGAAGTCGGCCTCGGTGCGAACGCCAATGCCGCGCCGCTCGATCCGCGGCATCTGTTCCGGCCCTAAAAAACGAAACGGCCCGCACCGAAGTGCGGGCCGCTCCGCTGGCCTCATTCCAAATTTACGACGGCGACGTCAGCCGCATCGTGTCGCGCGAGCCGGAGTACGCGTCCTTGTCGTACTGCGGCGCCGCTTCGAGCTGGTCCTTGCTGAACTTCGTGTAGACGAAGAGCGCGCCGTTGGCGTCCTTGCGGATGTCGAGGCCATCGAAGCCGATGGCCACCGGCTTCTCACCGAGACCGAGGAAGCCGCCGACGTCGAGCACGACCGCGTCGATCTTGCCGTCCTCAGCCAAGATCACGTCGCTGACTTCACCGACGTTCTCGTTGGTGCCGGAGTAGACGGTGGCGTTCATCAGGTCCTTGGCGCTGATGGTTGCCACATCGACCGGCTGCAGGTCGGCCGAGTTCGGGATGGTCGCCGACGTGCCGCTGGCGGCCGGCGCGGGAGTCTGCGCCGCCATCTGCGTCTGGTCAGTGCCGGTGGCGTCCGTGGTGGCGCCGGCCGCGGGGACCGGTGTCTGGGTCGCTACCTGCGTCTGGTCAGCCGGGGCCGCCGTGCCGGCATCAGGCGCCGCCTGCTGGGCGAGCGTGTCGTCGGCGGGCACCTGATCGGTGGTCGCCGCGCCGGTCGCGTCTGTCGCCGGAACGTTAGACGCCGTCTGGTCGACTGGCGCCGTGCCGTCGGCCGGAACCGGCTGGTCGAGCGCGGCGGTGTCGAAGGCCGGGGCGTTGTTCAGGTCGTCCTTGGTGGCGCTCGCCACCAGCACCGGGCCGTCGTCGCGGGTCGTCCAGTGAAGCGAGGTGAAGTCGAGCGCGACGTTCTTCTGGCCGATGCCGAGGAAGCCGCCGACGCCGACGACCACCGCCGAGACGGCGCCGTTGTCGGCGATCACGATGTCGTTGATGTTGCCGATGGACTGGGCGTCGGCAGCGTCGCTTTCATAGACCGCGGCGCCGATAAGCTTGGTGGCGAGATGATCGCCTGAGGTGGCCGCCGGCAGGAGAACCTGGCCGGTGGCGGGGAGGACGGTGGTGGCGGCGTTGGCGCCGGCGGTTGCGTTGACAGTCGGTTGGGCAGCCTGCGTGGCCGTCGCGATCGTCGCGATGGCCGTGGCCGCAAGAAGTTGCTTGAGCAGCATTTTGGTCTCCTCGAGAGGAATGGTGCCCCATCGGGAACGCTCCCGTCAGCGGAGAGAAAACGATGCGCAGCGGGATATGTTCCAAATCGAAGCGGCTGGAGTTTCCGCCGCACGTGTGTTGAAAAGGCCGCGAAATCGGGGCGGGAAAAACCGGCGTGTTCGATAACGGAATTGTCATCGTCGGAGGCGGCCACGGCGGCTCGCAGGTCGCCGCGAGTCTGCGCGCCGACGGCTACGACGGCACGCTGACGCTCGTCACCGCTGAGCCCGACCTGCCGTACCAGCGGCCGCCGCTGTCGAAGGCGTTCCTCAAGGATCCGAAGCACGACCTGCTGCCGCTGCGGCCGGAGTCGTTCTACGTCAAGAACAACGTCGATCTGCGCCTCGGCGCCGAGGCGACCGCGATCGACCGGCGCCATGGCGTCGTGCGGATGGCCGACGGCGGCGCGATCCCGTTCGACCGCGTCGTGCTGGCAACCGGCTCGCGCCCGCGCCTGCCGCCGATCGCCGGGATCGCGCTCGACGGCGTCATGACGCTCCGCCATGCCGGCGACGCGCGGCGGCTGCGCGAGCGGCTGACCGCCGCGGCCAACGTCGTGGTCGTCGGCGGCGGCTTCATCGGCCTCGAGATCGCGGCGACGGCGCGGCTGCTCGGCAAGACGGTGACCGTGCTGGAAGCCGCCGACCGCCTGATGGGTCGCGTCGTCGCGCCGCAAATCTCGCAGCATTTCCTGGCGCTGCACCGCGGCTGGGGCAGCGACATCCGCCTCGGCACGCCGGTCGGCGGGATCGTAGGCGAGGACGGTCGCGTCGTTGCGGTCACCACCGCCGACGGCGCGCGCATTCCGGCCGACATCGCGGTCATCGGCATCGGCGTGATCCCGAACACGGAGCTCGGCGCCGCCGCAGGCGTGGAAATCGCGAACGGCATCGGCGTCAGCGATTTCATGGAGACCAACGTCCCCGAGATCATGGCGGTTGGCGACGTCGTGTCCTTCACGCACTGGGAACTCAACCGCCGCATCCGGCTGGAGTCGGTGCAGAACGCCGTCGATCAGGGGAAGATCGTCGCGGCGACGCTGCTCGGCCGGCGCGAGGCGTATCGCGCCGTGCCGTGGTTCTGGTCGGACCAGGGCGACGTCAAGCTGCAGATGGTCGGGCTTTCCGGCGATGCGACTCGGAGCGTCATGCGCGGCGCGCCGGAGGGCGGCACGTTTTCCGTTTTCCACTACGCCGGCGAGCGGCTGGTGGCGATCGACTCGGTCAACCGGCCGGCCGATCACGTGCTCGGCCGGCGCATGATCGGCGCCGGGATTTCGCCGGCGCCGGCGCTGGTCGAGGACGAGGGGACCGATCTCAAGGCGCTGGTCGCCGGCCTCGCCGCCGCGCCGGCCTGAGACGCGGGAGCGGTCGCCCGGCGACTTGAGATTCATTCCAACGTCACTTTCGGGTGACTGCCGGTTTGCAGGCGGCCACGCGATCGGTGCGTCGCCAACGGCTTAGGCCACCGTTGGCATAATTAGAATAATTACAAAGGCTTGGCGCCGCGCCTGCGACCGAAAATGCATTGCGGTCAGGGGCTTCGGCCTGTACGCCAATCCGCCGAGGCCCCCGTTGGTGTCGCCAATAAAAATGAAAAGCCGTATTGCCGCCGTCGCCGTGTTGGTCACGCTTGGATTTGCCGCGCCGGCGTTTGCCGAAGATCCCGTGCAGATGGCGATCGTGATCAAGGATCACAAATTCGATCCGGTCGAACTGAAGGTGCCCGCCGGCAAGGTCGTCGAGCTCACCGTCGATAACCAGGACCCGACGCCGGAGGAATTTGAATCGGCGACACTCAGGGTCGAGAAGATCATTCCGGGCAGCTCGAAGGGCAAAGTTCGCTTCGGCCCGCTGTCGCCCGACGTCTATCTCTTCATCGGCGATTTCAATCAGGCGACCGCGCGCGGCGCGGTCACGGCGGAGTAGGCCGGTGCTCAGCGCGTTCGTCATTGTCTTGCGTGAGGTGATCGAAGCCGGCCTGATCGTCGGCATCGTGCTTGCCGCGACGCGTGGGGTGCACGGGCGCGGGCTGTGGGTCGGGCTGGGCGTGCTCGGCGGTCTGGTCGGCGCCGGTCTTGTCGCGATCTTCGCCGGCGAGATTTCGAATCTCTTCCAGGGCTATGGCCAGGAAATCTTCAACGCTGCGATCCTCATCCTCGCGGTCGGCATGCTCGCCTGGCACAACGCCTGGATGGCCAGCCACGGCCGGCAGATGGCGGCGGAGGTCCGCAAGGTCGGGCAGGACGTCGCCCACGGCGACCGGCCGCTCGCCGCGCTCGCCATCGTCTGCGGCGTCGCCGTGCTGCGTGAGGGTTCCGAGGTCGTGCTGTTCCTCTACGGCATCGCCGCCGCCGGTTCGTCGGGCGTCGCGATGCTGGAGGGCGGCCTGCTCGGGGTGCTCGGCGGCGTCGCCGTCACCGGCCTTTCCTATCTCGGGCTGCTCGCCATACCGCAGCGCTATATCTTCACGGTGACCGGCTGGCTGATCACGCTGCTCGCCGCGGGCCTGGCGACACAGGCGGTGTTCTTCCTCAACGCGGCGAACGTGCTGACCGCCCTCAACACGCAGATCTGGGACACCTCCGCGATCCTGCCGCAGGACGGCGCCATCGGCCTCGTGCTGCACACGCTGATCGGCTACAGCGACCGGCCGACCGGCATGCAGCTCGTCGTCTACCTCGGCGTCATCGCTGCGATGATCGGGCTGACCCGCTACGCCCGCGCGCCGCAGAAGACGGGCAAGCCGGCGACGGCGTAGCGCGCCGACGCGAAATATTGCGGCGGCCTTGCGCTTCGACTAGAAGAACGCCACCTCTCGACCTCACCTCAAAAACGCGGCTTCCCGCATGGCGCGGGTGTGCCCACGGAGTCCCAAGTGGCGCGGCAGTTCATCTATCACATGCAGGGCCTGACCAAGGCTTATGCCGGCGGCAAGAAGGTGCTGGAGAACGTCCATCTCCAGTTCTACCCGGACGCCAAGATCGGCGTGCTCGGCCCGAACGGCTCGGGCAAATCGACGCTGCTCAGGATCATGGCCGGCACCGACAAGGAATACGCCGGCGAGGCGTGGCTCGCCGAAGGCGCCACCGTCGGCTACCTGCCGCAGGAGCCGCAGCTCGATCCGACCAAGGATGTCGTCGGCAACGTGATGGAAGGCGTCGCCGCCAAGAAGGCGATCCTCGACCGCTACAACGAACTGATGATGAACTACTCCGACGAGACCGCCGACGAGGCGACGACGCTCCAGGAGAAGATTGACCGCGAAAACCTGTGGGACCTCGATTCCCAGGTCGAGCAGGCGATGGATGCGCTCGGCTGCCCGCCGAACGATTCGCCGATCGAGAATCTCTCGGGCGGCGAGAAGCGTCGCGTCGCGCTCTGCCAGTTGCTGCTCCGTCAGCCCGACCTGCTGCTGCTCGATGAGCCGACCAACCATCTCGACGCCGAGACGGTGCAGTGGCTGGAGAAGCACCTCCGCGAATATCCGGGCGCGATCCTGATCGTCACCCACGACCGCTACTTCCTCGACAACGTCACCGGCTGGATCCTCGAATTGGATCGCGGCCGCAGCATCCCGTACGAGGGCAACTACTCGGCGTACCTCTCGGCCAAGGCCAAGCGCATGGCGCAGGAAGGCCGTGAGGAGGCGGCGCGCGAGCGTGCGCTCAACGCCGAGCGCGAATGGATCGCGGCCTCGCCCCGTGCCCGCCAGACGAAATCCAAGGCGCGTATCCGCGCCTACGACGAGCTGCTCAAGCGCAACGAGGAGCGCGCGCCGGGCACCGCGCAGATCATCATCCCGCCGGGCGAGCGCCTCGGCGACAACGTCATCGATCTCGAGAACGTCTCGAAGAGCTACGGCGACACCCTGCTCATCGAGAATCTCACCTTCAAGCTGCCGCCCGGCGGCATCGTCGGCGTCATCGGCCCGAACGGCGCCGGCAAGACGACGCTGTTCCGCATGATCACGGGGCAGGAGAAGCCGGACTCCGGCTCGATCGAACTCGGCGACACCGTGCATCTCGGCTACGTCGACCAGAGCCGCGACGATCTCTCGCCCAACAAAAACGTCTGGGAGGAAATCTCTGAGGGCGCCGACATCATCAAGCTCGGCAAGCGCGAGATCAACTCGCGCGCCTACGTCGGCGCGTTCAACTTCAAGGGCGGCGACCAGCAGCAGAAGGTCGGCTCGCTCTCCGGCGGCCAGCGCAACCGTGTCCACCTCGCCAAGCTCCTGAAAGCCGGCGCCAACGTGCTGCTGCTCGACGAGCCAACCAACGACCTCGACACCGAGACGCTCGCCGCGCTGGAAGACGCGCTGGAGGATTTCGCCGGCTGCGCCGTGGTCATCAGCCACGACCGCATGTTCCTCGACCGGCTGGCGACCCACATCCTCGCCTTCGAGGGCGACAGCCACGTCGAATGGTTCGAGGGCAACTTCGCCGACTACGAAGCCGACAAGATCCGCCGCCTCGGCGCCGACGCCAACAGCCACAACCGGGTGAAGTATAAGCGGCTGACGCGGTAGGCGGCCAGCACTGGACGTTGCCGCAGCTATGAGCGATCCTGCCGCGATGACGAAGTCGAGAGCATAGTGCTCGAGCACCTCCGCCATATCCGCCGGGCGGTCGATGACCTGCGCGAAGACATGGTTGAGGTAAAGTCGCGCCTGGGCATCCTCGCGAACCAATACGCCAGCCTTTCCAGCCGTCTCGACCGGATCGACCAACGCGTTGGCCGCATTGAGCAGCGGCTGGAATTGGCGGAAGCCTAGTCGATCAGCAGTCTGAGCCGACAGATGATGTTGTCCGTCAATTCGCAACAGCGATACGCGGCGACGTGCTAGACCGCGTATCTGACCGGCGAACGACGCGGCACAATGGCCCGCGGGACGCTGCTTTGCAGACGAATTCCCGCAACACATCGCGCCCCGGGGGCCCATGGTTCGCTACGCCAAATCCGATTGGCTGATCCCGGCCGGGCTGATCGCGCTCGCGTTCATTCCGGTCGTCGCCGGCATGGCGCGCCTCGTCATGCTGGCGAGCGGCGCGCCGGTCACGGCCGACAACGCCCGCTTCTTCGCCGAGCCGGTTCCGGTCGTGCTGCACGTCCTATCGGTTACGATCTACTGCATCGTCGGCGCGTTCCAGTTTTCGCCGGGCCTCCGGCGTTACCATCCGCGCTGGCATAGTATCGCCGGCCGCGCGCTGGTGCCCTTCGGTCTGGTCGCCGCGGGGTCCGGAATCTGGATGGCGCTGGCGTACGCGATCGTGCCCGCGGACAACGCGCTGCTCCACAGCTTCCGCCTGCTCGCCGGCGCCGGCATGGCAGCGTCCCTGGTGCTGGGCTACGTCGCGATCCGGCGGCGGAATGTCGAGATGCATCAGGCATGGATGCGGCGTGCCTATGCGATAGGGCAGGGCGCGGGCACGCAGGCGCTGACGCAGTTGCCGGTGATCCTGTTGTCCGGCCCGCTCGACGACATGACCAGGGCGCTGATGATGGGCGCGGCGTGGCTGATCAACCTCGGCGTCGCCGAGTTGCTGATCCGGAGGCGCCGTGAGGGCAGGCGGATCGCGGTCGCCGAGGCCTAGTCGGCCAGCAGCCTGACCAGATGGTTGGTCTGCATCAGCCGCTTGGCCAGCATCGTCGCGATGCCCTCGTGGAAGCGGAGCCCCACGTCCGGCATCTCGGCCTGCAGCCGCTCGATCGACTGGCGCGAGAAGCGCCACACGACCATGTCTTCCTCGGCGATCACCGAGGCCGAGCGCTCCTCGCCGAGGTAGAACGCGACCTCGCCGAGGATGGCGCCCGGGCCGACCGTCGCCAGGCGCACCGGCGTGTGGCCGTCGGAGGCGACGCTGACCGAGGCGTGGCCGCACTCGACAAAGAAGATGTCGGCCGACGGCGTGCCCTGCTCGATGAGGGTGACGCCGCGCGAGATGTCCATGCGCTCGCAGTAGGCGGCGACCTTGGCCGCCACGTCGCGATCTTCCAGGATATCGCCGAGGCGGCTTTCCAGCGGCCGCGCGGCGTTCGGCCGGTAGTCCGGCGCGGTGCGGGCGAGCAGCGCGTCCTCGCACCACTTTAATCCGGCGTCGAGGTCGCCGATGAAGCGGATCGGGGCCTCGTCGCCGACGTCGAGGCCGCCGCGCAGCATGGTGGCGCGCGTACTTTCGCTGACGCCGGTGAAGACGATGGTGAAATCTTCGCGCACCGCGGTCTGGCTGAGGCGGACGAAGCTCAGCACGGTCGATGAATCGAGGCCGGTGACGCGGCGGAAATCGATGACGACGAAATGCGTGCGCGTGCCCTGGTCGATGGCGCGGCGCTCGACGCGCTGGCGCAGGCGGTCGGCGGTGCCGAAGAACAGGAAACCCTGCAGCCGCATGATGAGGATGGCCTCGCCGTGCGCGGCCAGCGTCTGGCGGCGTTCCTCCGACGCGTCGATGCTCGACTGGTAGTCGCGGCCGGTGACGAACAGGCGGACGATGTCGATGCGGCCGTATTCGACGACGAACAGCATCAGCGCCGCGACGACGCCGACGAACAGGCCCCAGGCAAAGCCGACGAAGGCAATGGCGACGAAGATCAGGATGATGACGAGGTATTCCCAGATCGACAGGCGCCGGTAGGAACGGAACAGCCACTCGGTGAGCAGCGAGCTGCCGATCCACAGCAGCATGGCGCCGAGCAGCGGCGTCGGAATAGCGCGCAGCACGACGTTGCCGAAAAGCAGCGCGCCGAAGCACATCGCCGCCACCGTCAGGCTGACGGCGGCGCCGCGGCCGCCGAGCCGGCTGCCGAGGAAAGTCAGCGACAGCGAGTGAAACCCGGGCAGGCCGCCGCCGAGGCCGGCGACGATGTTGGCGAGGCCGACGACCTTCAGCTCGTTGTCGAGATCGACGTCGCGGTGCTGGTCGAGCTCGATCGAGGTGGCGTTCATCAGCAGCGCCGCAATGGTGAGCACCGCCGCGGCGGGCAGATACTCCATCGCCGGCAGGATGGCGTGCCAGTTGATCAGGCCGAACTCCGCCGGCGCGATCGGCGGCCACAGCACGGCGTTCTGCGGCAGGGTCAGCAGCCAGCCGCCGGCGGCGAGCGCGGCGCTGGACAAGCCGGTGGCCCAGGCGACGACGTTGAACAGCACCAGCGCGGCGGCGACCATCGCCGGCAGCAGCAGCCGCGAGGTGACGACACGGCCGAGCAGCAGCACCGCGGCGATGAACACGGCGGCAGCGGCGAACTTGCCGGCGAGCGGTCCGTCGACGTGGCTTGCGGCTTCCAGGATCGGGCGCCCGGCGATGACGTCGAGCCCGCCGCGCAGAATCAGCAGGCCGGAGCCGGCGAGGAATCCCGCGACCACCGGAAACGGCGTGAAGCGGATGAAGCGGCCGAGGCGGAAGACGCCTAGGATCAAGGCCGTCGCGCCGGTCACCAGCGTCGCCACGGCTACGGTCGCCACCAGCGTCGCGGTGAGGGTGGCTGCCGAGGCGCCGGCGGTCGCCGTCTCGACGGTGCTCAGCATGCCGAGGATACCGACCGTCGCCACGCCCTGCGTGATCGCGACGATGCCGGGGCTGGAGGAGAGAAGCGGCGTGATCGCCGCCACGACGGCGCTCGAGAACAGCGCCATGCCGATGGCGGTCAGCGAGAACGACGGCACGCCCGTCGCCAGCAGGCTGCCGAGGCCGATCGACTGGACGATGGCCAGCAGCCCGCAGGTTGCGCCCGCCGCTATGGCGTGCGTCAGGTTGCCCGATGGCGGGGGCGGGGAGCTGATGGTCATGCGGCGAGCGGCAACCGGATTCCTCTGGCGCTCACTATGACATGGACGCGACAGTCTCATGGCGGAAAGCGCCCTTTGTCTGCTGACACTTGCGGGCAGCCGTTGGGCTAGACTGGCCGCATGTCCGAAACGCGCTACTGGATCGGTGTTGCCTCCCGCGACCATGTGATGAAGGGCGTCGCCGGCGGTTTCTGCCAGCTTTCGCACGGCAAGGCCGGGCCGGTGCGGCGGCTCTCGCCGGGCGACTGGCTCGCGTACTACTCGCCACGCGAGACGATCGGCGAGGGCGAGCCGGTGCAGGCATTCACCGCGATCGGCCGCATCAAGCCGGGCGAGCCGTACGAAGGCGAAATGGGCGGCGGGTTTCGCGCGCTCCGCCGCGACGTTGCGTTCCTCAAGGCGAAGGATGCGCCGATCCGCCCACTGCTCGACATGTTGAGTTTCACCAAGGGACGTGCGTCGTGGGGCTACGTCTTCCGCCGCGGCAGCTTCGAGGTCGGTGCCGACGACTTCCAGCTCATTGCCGAGGCGATGGACGTCGCGGCGAAGATCACGTGACTCGCGTCGTGTGGCTGAGCGCGGCGTAGTAGCTCCTGCCGTAGCCGGCGATGAGGTTCGCCTTGTCGGTGCCGTTGACGATGCGGCGGGCGCCGGTCCAGTCGGCGCGCGACGGATTGAAGTAGTCGGCCAGTTTCCGTCCGGTGAACATGCCGCGGATCATGCCGGTGAAAAGGATCTCGGTCGCGACCGGCAGTTCCATCGCTCTGTCGGGAAAGGCGACGAGGTCGATGCACGTCGGTCCCGTCATGGCGCGGTAGTTGTCCTTCCAGGTGAGCTGCACGAAGCCGCGCCCGCAATATTTCACGCCGTCGCCGGGCTCCGTGTTGCCCATCTTGCGCGCCAGCGCCGGCCGCGCGCCGGTGACGTCGTACATGCGGCGGAGATAGGCCGCGCCGCCAGCCTCGCGGATCGGCTGCAGCGTGCGGTCGGTCTCGTGGTGGGCGGTTGCCAGCATGTACGCCAGCCAGCGGTCGTCGCTCGCGGCGTGGTCGCGCTCCCAGGCGTCGAGGATCGCGGTCAGGCCATCGACCTGCGACTGGCGGAGCGCGCCGTCGAACAGGGTGAGGCGGATGCGGTCGAAGAAAAAATGGCGGTCGATCATCGTGCGGCTCCGTACGTTTGCCGCATGATCCGGCCGCCGCCGTTGCCGGGGATAAGTCGGCCGCCTCTCCCCGTTGCCGGCCAGGCGGAGCGGGGCTAGGAAACGCGGCATGACCGACCTTTTCGGCCCACCGCAGAAAATCCCGCGCAAGACGATCCACGCCCGCGTCGCCGGCCTCTATGCCGCCGGCTCGGCCAGGGACATGACGTCGGTCGCGGTCGAGACGCTGGAGCTGGAACTCGCCGGCGTGCCCGGCGACCGTCACTTCGGCTTCACCCGCAAGGCCGGCTCGCGCGAGCCGTGGTATCCGCGCGGCACCGAGATCCGCTCCGGCCGGCAGGTCAGCATCGTCTCGATCGAGGAACTGGCCGAGGTCGCGCGGCTTATGGAACTGCCGTCGCTGCCGGCGGAGTGGATCGGCGCCAATCTCGCGCTGGAAGGCCTGCCGCATCTCTCGCATCTCCCGCCCGGCACGCGGCTGTTTTTCGAGGGCAGTGCCTCGCTAGTGGTCGAGGGCGCGAACGCGCCGTGCCGCGATGCCGGACGCTCCATCGTGCGTCACACCGGCGGTCGCTCCGAATTCGAGCTGATGTTCCCCAACGTCGCGCGGGAGCTCCGCGGCGTCGTCGCCTCGGTCGAGCGCGCCGGCATCGTGCGGACCGGCAGCGACGTGCAGGTGCGCATCCCCGAGCAGCGGCTTTACGCATGACGGCGTGGTCGGCGGCGCAATAGCTGAAGTTCGAGGACGAGCGCACGCGCCCGGCGCGCGAGCTGCTGGCGCGGGTGCCGCTCGCCTCGGTCGCCGCCGCCGTCGACATCGGCTGCGGCCCCGGCAACTCGACGGAGCTGATCGCGGAGCGCTACTCGGCTGCAAAGCTTACCGGCGTCGACTCGTCCGTCGACATGATCGCCGCCGCCCGCCAGCGCCTGCCGGCGGCAACTTTCGTCGAAGCCGACGTGGCGACGTGGTCGCCGCCGGCGCCGGTCGACCTGATCTTCGCCAACGCCGTGCTGCAGTGGGTGCCCGACCATCTCGAGGTCGTCGCGCGGCTGATGGCACACCTCAATCCGGGTGGCGCCATCGCACTGCAGGTGCCGGATAACCTGCAGGAGCCGTCGCACAGCCTGATGCGCGAGGTGGCGGCTTCCGGTCCGTGGGCGGCGAAATTCGCGTCGCCGATCGCGCGCGAGGCGATCCCGCCGGTCGAGGCGTACTACGATCGCCTGGCGCCGCTCGCCGACGTCGATATCTGGCGCACGATCTATCACCACGCGCTGGCCGATGCGGCGGCGATCGTCGAGTGGGTGAAGGGCACGGGCCTGCGACCGTTCATCGAGCGGCTCGATGCAGCGGAGCGGCCGGCATTCGTCGCGGCGTACCAGGCGAAGCTGGCGGAGGCCTATCCGCCGCGCGCCGACGGCCGCGTGCTGTTCCGGTTTCCGCGCCTGTTCGTCGTGGCCGTGAGGCGCCGATGAACATCGACGTCACCGGCGTCAGCTCCGATTTTCCGGATTTCCGCGTTGCCGTGGTCGTCGCGCGCGGCCTGACGATTCCTGCCGAGCGTCCGCCCGAGCTTGCGGCGCTGATTGCCGCGCGTGAGGAGGCCTGCCGGGCGCGCTGGGGCGGCACCGATCTTTCCGCGATCCCGGGCATCGCGGTGTGGCGCGCCGCGTATCGCGCCTTCGGTGTCAAGAAGACGAGCTACCGCTGCGCGGTCGAGCGGCTGGTCAAGAACGTGCTCGCCGGGCGGACGCTGCCGCCGATCAATGCCTTCGTCGACGCCTACAATGCCGTGTCGCTGACACACGTGATGCCGCTCGGCGCCGACGATCTCGCCCATATCGTCGGCGATGTCGCCTTCCGCCGCTCGCGGCCGGGCGACACGTTTCTCGACATGGCCGGCGGCGAGAACGGCGAGGGCGGTCCCGTCGCCGATCCGCCGAAGGAGGGCGAGGTCGTGTACGCCGATGCCGAGAAGGTCCTGTGCAGGCGATGGAACTGGCGGCAGGACGCCCGCTCGCTGGTGACGCCCTCCACGACCGAGGCCATCGTCACGATTCAGACGAACGGGGAGGGCGACCTCGACGCGGCAGTCGCCGATCTCGACGCGCTCATCCGGCGCTTCTGCGGCGGGTCGGTCAGCGTCGCCATCGCTGATCGCACCCGTCCGGTCCTGGAAATCGGCCAGTCCTGAGCCATTGCTTCACGGCGGCACAACGTATAAGTATATCTTTATATCCGTTGGAGGCCGCCGTGGCGCCGTCGCTGTCGCTTACCGTCGAAACCGTGCTCACCGCGCTCAAGGCCGCGGGTGAGGCGACGCGCCTGCGCATCCTGGCGCTGCTCGGGCAGGCGGAGCTGACTGTCAAGGACCTGACCGCGATCCTCGGCCAATCGCAGCCGCGCATCTCGCGTCACCTCAAGCTGCTGTCGGAGGCCGGGCTGATCGACCGCCATCCGGAAGGCGCGTGGGTCTTCTACCGTCTCACCGACGGGGCGCCGACGCGGCGGCTGGCCGCCGATCTGCTGGCGCTGGTCGACATTGGCGACCCGATCCTGACGCGCGACCGCGAGCGCCTGGCGTCGGTGAAGCTGGAGCACGCCGAGGCGGCGAAGCGCTACTTCGCCGACAACGCCGTCGACTGGGACACCATCCGCGCACTCCACATCGCCGACGCTGCGGTCGAGGCCGCGATCGTGGCGGCGCTCGGCGAGCGGCAGTTCGACTCGCTGCTCGATCTCGGCACCGGCACCGGCCGCCTGCTCGAGCTGCTGGCGCCGCTCTACGCGCGCGGCATCGGCGTCGATGCCTCGGCCGACATGCTTGCCGTGGCGCGCGCCAATCTCGACCGTGCGCACCTCGCCAACGCGCAGGTGCGTCTCGGCGACATCCACCATCTGCCGTTCGCGAAAAATTCGTTCGACGTGGTCACCATCCACCAGGTGCTGCACTACCTCGACGAGCCGGAGCGCGCGATCGCCGAGGCGGCGCGCGTGCTGCGTCCCGGCGGCCGCCTGCTGATCGTCGATTTCGCGCCGCACGATCTCGAATTCCTGCGCGAGCGTCATGCCCATCGCCGCCTAGGCTTTCCGCAAAACGCGATGCGCCAGTGGATCGAGGCGCCGGGTCTGGCGCTGGAATCGGCGCGTGACCTGCCGGCAGGCGAGGGCGGCAAGCTCACCGTCACGCTGTGGCTGGCGCGCGACCGGCGCATCGCCGTCGCTGACGCCGGCGCACGCGAGGTGGCATGATGGACGCCAGCCCGCGCCACAGCCGCATGATCGGCAGCGACGGCCGCCTCGCGGTGTCGTTCGAGTTTTCCCCGCCTAAAACGGAGCAGATGGAAGAGACGCTGTGGCGCTCAATCGAGCGCCTGGCGCCGCTTTCGCCGTCCTTTGTCTCGGTCACCTACGGTGCCGGCGGCTCGACGCGCGAGCGCACGCACGCCACCGTCAAGCGCATCCTCACCGACACGTCGCTGACGCCCGCGGCGCATCTCACCTGCGTGGGCGCCAGTCGCGCCGAGGTCGATGCCATCGTGGACGGCTATACCGAGATCGGCGTCCGCCATCTCGTGGCGCTGCGCGGCGATCCGGTCGGCGGCCTCGGCACGCCGTACGTTCCGCATCCGGAAGGCTAT
This sequence comes from Bauldia sp., assembly GCA_037200845.1. Taxonomy (NCBI): domain Bacteria; kingdom Pseudomonadati; phylum Pseudomonadota; class Alphaproteobacteria; order Hyphomicrobiales; family Kaistiaceae; genus Bauldia; species Bauldia sp. The sequence goes on along the minus strand of JBBCGQ010000001.1, from coordinate 2,552,928 downwards.
AGCCACGCCGCGGACCTCATTGCGGGCATCAAGCGCCGTCATCCGGCGATGGAGATCTCGGCCTCCGCCTGGGTAGAGCGGCACCCGGAAAGCAGCGACTGGCAGACCGAGATAGACAACATCAAGCGCAAGGTCGACGCCGGCGCGGATCGTCTGATCACGCAGTTCTTCTTCGACAACGACCTCTACGATTCCTATCTCGAGCGCATCCACGCCGCCGGCATCCGCCTTCCGGTCGTCCCGGGCATCGTGCCCATGCTCAACTTTGCGCAGACGGCGAAATTTGCAGCGAAGGCAGGCGCGTCGGTGCCGGCCTGGCTGGTGCAGCGCTTCGAGGGCCTTGAAGACGATGCGGCGACGCGCCAGTTGGTGGCGGCCGCCGTCGCTTCCGAGCAGGTGCTCGACCTGGTCGATCGCGGCGTCACGAATTTCCATTTCTACACGATGAACCGCGCCGATCTCGTCTACGCCATCTGCCACCTTCTCGGCCTGCGTCCGGCGAAGACCGTTGCGAGCGAGGTAGCCGCGTGAGCAAGAATCCCGAAGCCGCCCTCCGCGCCGCCGCCGCCAAGCGCATCCTGGTCATCGACGGTGCCATGGGCACGCTGATCCAGGGCCTGAAGCTGAACGAAGCCGATTTCCGCGGGTCACGCTTCAAGGACTGGCACCGCGACCTCAAGGGCAACAACGACCTGCTCATCCTGACGAAGCCGGACGCGATCCGCGGCTTCCATCTCGATTATTTCCGCGCCGGCGCCGACATCGTCGAGACGAACACCTTCGCTTCGACGCGCATCGCGCAGGCCGACTACGGCCTCGAGGATTACGCGTACGAACTGAACGTCGAAGGCGCGAAGCTGGCGCGCGAGGCGGCCGACATCGTCAGCGCTGAGACGCCGGACCGGCCGCGTTTCGTTGCCGGCGCCATCGGGCCGACCAACCGCTCGGCCTCGATCTCGCCGGACGTCAACAATCCCGGCTTCCGCAACATCTCGTTCGACGAGCTGGTCGCGGCCTATGGCGAAGCGGCACGCGGCCTCATCGACGGCGGCGCCGACATCATTCTGTTCGAGACGATCTTCGACACGCTCAACGCCAAGGCCGGGATTGTTGCGGTCGAGCAGGTGTTCGCCGAGAAGGGCATCCGCCTGCCGGTGATGATCTCGGGCACCATCACCGATCTCTCCGGCCGCACGCTGTCCGGCCAGACGCCGACCGCGTTCTGGTACTCCGTCCGCCACAGCCACCCGTTCACCATCGGCCTCAACTGCGCGCTCGGCGCCAAGGAGATGCGCGCCCACATCGCCGAGATCGGCCGCGCCGCCGATGCGCTGGTCTGCGCCTATCCGAACGCCGGCCTGCCCAACGAATTCGGGGAATACGACGAGAGCCCCGAGGCGATGGCGGCGATGCTCGGCGAGTTCGCGCGCTCGGGTCTGGTCAACGTCGTCGGCGGGTGCTGCGGCACGACGCCGGCGCACATCGCCGCGATCGCGAAGGCTGTCGCGGGCGTGACGCCGCGGGCGGTTCCCCAGGTCGAGACCAAGCTGCGCCTCTCGGGCCTAGAGCCTTTCGAAACCGCCGCATGATAGATCAGCCCGCGTATGAGTAAGAGCACCGCCACCTTCGTCAACATCGGCGAGCGGACGAACGTCACCGGCTCGGCGAAGTTCCGCAAGCTGATCACCGCCGGCGACTACGCCGCCGCGCTCGACGTGGCGCGCGAGCAGGTCGCCAACGGCGCGCAGGTGCTCGACGTCAACATGGACGAGGGCCTCCTCGATTCCGAGAAGGCGATGGTGACGTTCCTCAACCTGATCGCGTCGGAACCCGACATCGCGCGCGTCCCGATCATGATTGACTCGTCGAAATGGTCGGTGATCGAGGCGGGCCTGAAGTGCGTGCAGGGCAAGGGAATCGTCAACTCCATCTCGATGAAGGAGGGCGAGGCCGAGTTCCGCCAGCGCGCCGAGCTGCTGCGCCGTTACGGAGCCGCGGTCGTGGTCATGGCCTTCGACGAACAGGGCCAGGCCGACACCTACCAGCGCAAGATCGACATTTCGGCACGTGCCTATCGCATCCTGACGCAGGAGATCGGCTTCCCGGCGGAAGACATCATCTTCGACCCGAACATCTTCGCGATCGCCACCGGCATCGACGAGCACAACAACTACGGCGTCGATTTCATCGAGGCGACGCGCTGGATCAGGCAGAACCTGCCGCACGCGCACGTCTCCGGCGGCGTCTCGAATCTCTCGTTCTCGTTCCGCGGCAACGAGGGCCTGCGCGCGGCGATGCACTCGGTCTTCCTCTACCATGCGATCCAGGCGGGCATGGACATGGGCATCGTCAACGCCGGCGCGCTGCCGGTCTACGACGATATCGACCCGGAGCTCCGCGATCTCTGCGAAGACGTGATCCTCAACCGGCGGCCCGATGCGAGCGGGCGCCTGCTCGAAGCGGCAACGCGGCTCAAGGGCGATACGTCGGAGAAAAAGGGTCCCGATCTCACGTGGCGCGAGCTGCCCGTCAATAAGCGGCTGGAGCACGCGCTGGTCGCCGGCATCACCGAGTACATCGAGGCCGACACCGAGGCGGCGCGGGTTGCGGCGCTCCGCCCGCTTGACGTGATCGAAGGCCCGCTGATGGCCGGCATGAACGTCGTTGGCGATCTGTTCGGCAGCGGAAAAATGTTCCTGCCGCAGGTAGTGAAGTCCGCCCGCGTCATGAAGCAGGCGGTCGCCTACCTGCTGCCGTTCATGGAGGAGGAGAAAAAGCGCACCGGGCAGGCGCAGGGCAACGCGCCGCGCATCCTGCTCGCCACGGTCAAGGGCGACGTCCACGACATCGGAAAGAACATCGTCGGCGTCGTGCTCGCCTGCAACAACTACGAGGTCATCGACCTCGGCGTCATGGTGCCGGCGGCGAAGATCCTCGCCACGGCGCGCGAGAAGCAGGTCGACATCATCGGCCTGTCGGGCCTCATCACACCGTCGCTCGACGAGATGGCGCACGTCGCGGCGGAACTCGAGCGCGAGGGCTTCGACCTGCCGCTGCTGATCGGCGGCGCCACCACAAGCCGTGTGCACACGGCGGTGAAGATCAACCCGAACTACAAGCGCGGCCAGACCGTGCATGTGCTCGATGCCAGCCGCGCGGTGGGCGTCGCCTCCAGCCTCATCGGCGGCGGCAAGGACGCCTACGTCGAAAAAATCCGGGCCGAGTACAAGAGCGTCGCCGAGGGGCACGCCCGCGGCATGGCCGACAAGAAGCGCATATCGCTGGCGAAAGCGCGCGCCGACCGCTTCGCCATCGACTGGAAGGCGCCGCTGCCGAAGCCGACGTTCCTCGGCACGCGCGCCTTCGTGAATTATCCGATCGCCGAGCTGGTGCCCTACATCGACTGGACGCCGTTCTTCGCGACCTGGGAGATGAAGGGCACGTACCCGCTGATCCTTGACGATGAGAAACTCGGCGCTGCGGCGACGTCGCTCTACAACGACGCGCAGGCGATGCTCCGCCAGATGGTCGCGGAAAACTGGCTGACCGCGAACGGCGTCATCGGCTTCTGGCCGGCAAACGCCGAGGGCGACGACATCGTCCTCTACGACGATGAGACGCGGACGAAGGAGAAGACGCGCCTCTATACGCTCCGCCAGCAGATCGCGCGCTCGGCCGACTCCAAGCGCAGCCATACGGCGCTGGCCGATTTCGTCGCGCCGAAGTCGACCGGCATCGCCGACTGGATCGGCGGCTTCGCCGTCACCGCGGGCATCGGCGAGGAAGCGATCGCGGAGCGTTTCGACCGCGCCAACGACGACTACTCCAAGATCCTGAGCCAGGCGCTCGCTGACCGCCTCGCGGAAGCCTTCGCCGAGCGCATGCACGAGCGCGTCCGCCGCGAGTTCTGGGCCTCGGCGCCGGACGAAGACCTGGCGCCGGAGGACCTGATCCGCGAGCGCTACAAGGGCATCCGCCCGGCGCCCGGCTATCCGGCGCAGCCCGACCACACCGAGAAGCAGACGCTGTTCGATCTGCTCGACGCGGAGAAGACGACCGGCATCAAGCTGACGGAAAGTTACGCCATGTGGCCGGGCTCGTCGGTCTCGGGCCTCTACTTCGCGCATCCGGAGTCGCACTACTTCGGCGTCGGCAAGATCGAGCGCGACCAGGCCGAGGATTACGCCCGCCGCAAGGGCTGGCCGCTGGCGGAAGCCGAACGCTGGCTGGCGCCGATCCTCAACTACGAGCCGGAAGGCATGGCGGCGGCGGAGTAGGCCGGCGAGAGGTTCTCGTGCGGAGGAGGGACACCCCTCCCCAAACGGCCTTCGGCCGTTTGACCCTCCCACAAGGGGAGGGTTCGTTCTGCCGCTCGACCCGGGCTCCACTTGAGCCCTCCCCTTGTGGGAGGGCCGAAACCGCAAAGCGGCTTCGGGGAGGGGTGTGCCTCAGCGTCCGCCGAGCCGCCGTTTGAGCTCCGCCGTGTCCGCCACGAACCACGCCACGGCGCCACGATTCGACTCAGCGATAAACGCCGCCAACGCCTCGCTCGCCGCAATCGCCGCCGAAACGTCGCCGACGAACGCCACCCGTACGCCGTAGTTCACGAACTTCTGGATGAACAGCCCGGCCATCTTCGTGCGGAGCTGAAGAAAATCGGCAGCCAGCCGCGAGACCGGAATTGCGAACAGCGCGAATTCCACGCCATACGCCTCGCCAATCAGATCCGTCGCGTTGTGCTCGCTGCCAAGCCGCGGTTCCTCCGCCGGCACCTCGAACACCGTTACGCCGCCCTGATCGAAAGTCCGCATCCGCGCCTCTACCGCGTCGACCACGCCAGCCATGCGGCGATGCCGAGCAGCGCGACCGCGAACACGCGGCTGGTGATCGACACCAGCCGATCGTTGGTCAGCAGCGGCCGCAGGAATCCCGCGAGCGTCACGATCGTGGCGTGGACGGCGGTGGCGACGACGACGTAGAGCGCGGTCAGCGCCAGCGCCTGTCCCTCGGCCGGCCGCGCCGGGTCGATGAAGGTGGGCAGCACGGCGACATAGAAGATCGCGGCCTTGGGATTGAGGAGGTTCGAGATCAGCCCGCGCACGAAGAAGCCGGTGTCGCTCTCGACCCGGATGGCGGCAGAGGGCAGGCCGTCGCGCCAGGCGTCCCAGGCGAGGTAGATGAAGTAGAGGACGCCCAGCCAGCGGAGCGCGCCGTAGACCATCGGCGACGCCGTGACGATCGCGGCCAGCCCCAGCGCGGCCGCGAGGCCCAGTCCCGCCAGACCCAAGGCCACGCCGGCGGTGGCGGCATAGCCGGCACGGCGCCCGACCGTGACGCCGACCAGCGCGAGGTAGGTCATGTTCGGCCCGGGCGTGAGCTCGATAAGCAGGCTCGCGAGCGCAAAGGGCCAGACGGCCTGCATGATGTATCGTTCTGCCTCCGCCGCAACCTGCCGGGCTTGGGGCCCGGCCCTGGCGCGGAGTATAGCTATCGGCGCGAAAGCGCCTACTTCTGCCTTCAAAGGCTCCGCCAATCCGCGTTGTTCAGGAAACGCCGCCCATGTGTCGCAACATCCGCCCGCTGTTCAATTTCGATCCGCCCGCGACCGAGGATGAGATCCGCGCCGCGGCCATCCAGTTCACGCGCAAGATCAGCGGCTTTACGCGGCCGTCGAAGGCCAACGAGGATGCCTTCAACCGCGCCATCGATGAATTCGCCGCGGTGGCGCGCGGCCTGCTCGATCATCTCGAGACCAACGCGCCGCCGCGCAATCGCGAGATCGAAGCCATGAAGGCGCGCGGCCGGGCGCAGCTTCGCTATGGGCGGGTAAGCGCCTGATCCTCGCGGCCACTCTCGCCGCGCTGCTGGCGTCGCCGGCAACGCCGGTCAACATCATCGACGGCGCCGACGATCGCGGCGCGCTGAACGTACTCGGTCCGTCGCTGGGCCTGAGCGCCGCCGAGATCGCGCGCATCCGGAAAGTCTCCGGCCACGTCGGTTGCTTCGATCCGCTGCCCAAGGTCGGCTCGGGCGCGTTGTTCCTGTCCGGCGACCTGGTGCTGACGGCGGCGCACATTTTCTTCGAGGGCGGCAAGCGCGAGAGCAAGTGCTACTTCCGGGCGCAGACTCCGGGCGCCGGGTGGGTGGCGCTGAAAACCGGCGCCGCGGACGCCCGTTTCGGCGCGGCGAACCCGAAGCCCGGCTCGAACAATGACTGGGCGATCGTTCGGCTGTCGGCGCCAATCGCCGGTGCTTCGCCGTTCCCGCCCGAGGCGGCAAAGCCGGTCGCCGGCGATCCGCTGATCGTCGTCAGCGCGCACCCCGACGGCATGGAATCCGTGCCGCTCGACATGCCGGTGGCGCAAGCGTGCAGCGTGCGCCGCGCGCCGGTATCGTCGGGCGCGACGTCGTTCTATCGCACCGACTGCGACGCCAGCCCGGCGTCGTCGGGCGGGATGCATCTCTTCCGCGGCGCCGACGGTGCGCTGCGTTTCCGCGGCATGACAATCTCCACCGGCCCGTGGAGCGATGGCGCGCTCGCCGGCGCGCCCTATAACGAGAAGGCGGGCAGCGTGACGACGGCGCTCGGCACCGACGCCGCGATCCTCGCGGCGGGGAAGGAACTCGCGGGACAGTAGTTGGCGATTGGTGCTCAGTCGTGACCCCCTCCCATCCTCCTCCTTTCAGGGGGGGAGGCCGAGCAGCGATCGGTCGTACGAATTAAAGAGTGAGAGGATCACCCACGGCGCCTTTTTCCTTCCTCCCCCTGAAACGGAGAGGTGGGAGGGGGTCGCCATCCTCCGCGCAAATAGTGCATCGAGAGAAACATGGCCAATCATCTCACCGGCCTCGTCACCGGCGCCAACCAGGGGATCGGGCTGGAGGTCTGCCGCCAGTTGAAGGCACAGGGCTACGACGTGATCCTCACCAGCCGCGACGAGCGGGCGGGGCGGGCGGCGGCGAAGGAAATCGGCGTCGATTATCGCCGTCTCGACGTGACCAGCGCCGCCGACATCGCCGCGCTGGCGGCTGAGAAGCTGCAGCTCGATCTGCTGGTCAACAATGCCGGCATCTCGATGGACGGTTTCAACGACAACGTCGTCAAGACGACGCTCGCCATCAACTTCCTCGGCGCGCTGGCGGTGACCGAGGGCCTGCTGCCCTCGATCCGCGACGGCGGCACCATCGTCTTCGTGTCGAGCGGCATGGGCGAGTTGCATCCGTATTCACCGGCGATTCGTGCGCGCTTTTCCGATCCGAAGCTGACGCGCGATCAGCTCGTCGCGCTGGTCGATGAATTCATCGCCGGCGTGCACGCCAACCGCCACACGCAGGAAGGCTGGCCTTCGTCGGCCTATCGCGTGTCGAAGGCGGCGTTGGTGGCGCTCGCGAAGGTTCTGGCGCGCGATCTCGCGCCGCGCGGCATCCGCGTCAACGCGGTGTGTCCCGGCTGGGTCAAGACGCGGATGGGCGGACGCTCGGCGCCGCGGTCGGTGGAGCAGGGGGCGCGGTCGGTGGTCTGGGCGGCGACGCTACAAGACGCCACCACCGGCGGGTTCTATCGCGACGGCAAGCCGGCGACGTGGTGAACCGAGCTCGGTGTCATTCCCGCGAAGGCGGGAATCCAGTAACCGCCGGCCGGGCTTTCATCGCGCTGGCGGCGTTTACCAGGTCCCCGCGTTCGCGGGGCGACAATTGGAGCGTAGGCGGGCGCCTCGCGCCTAGATCGCGCCCAGCACGATGGCGCCCACGAACAGGAACGCCGCGAAGATCATGACTACCTGGAACGGTCGAGCTTGGCTCATGGCTGTCTCCCGTCGTCGATCATCGAACCTTAAGCATACCCCGGTTCGGCCCGGTCTCGAAACGCCGAATGCGCCGGCTTGTTCCCGGCCCCTTGATTTGCCAGCGTTTCCGGGCCGGCCGCCTGTGGACAACGGCGCCGTCCTTTTGCCGTCATCGTCGCCCTGCTAGCGTCCCTGCGTAGCCGAATCTCCCGTTAGGACCAGCCGCATGGAGCGTTTCGAGACCGCGCGGGACGCCGCTTTCGCGCTCCGCCCCGACGTGCCGGTTTACTGCTTTCGCCCGCGCGTGCTGGCAGACGACGCGCGCACCTTCATCTCGGCGTTCCCCGGGCGCACCGCCTATGCGGTGAAGACCAACGGCGAGCCGATGGTGCTCGAGGCGCTGACCGCCGCCGGCATCAAATGCTTCGACGTCGCCTCGCCCGGCGAGTTCGCCGCCGTGCGCGCCGTCGCGCCGAAGGCCGAGATGCTCTACATGCACCCGGTCAAGGCGCAGTCCGACATCCGCCTGGCGCTCGAGACGTATCGCATCCGCACGATGGCCCTCGACCACGAGGACGAGGTCGCCAAGATCCTGCGCATCGTGCGCGGCCTCGATCTCGATCCGGAAGAGATCACGCTGTTCGTGCGCATCGCAGCGCGCGGCCATGCCGCTTACGAATTGTCGAAGAAGTTCGGCGCCTCGCCCTCGCACGCGGTCGAGCTGGTCAATCGCATCGCGCGCATCGGCTTCAAGGTCGGCCTCTGTTTCCACGTCGGCAGCCAGATGGAGGACGCCGACACCTATGAGCGCGCGCTCGCCACCGCGGCGTGGGTGAGGAGCCGCGCCAGCGCCGAGATCAGTTCCCTCGACATCGGCGGCGGCTTCCCGGCTGCCTACGGCAGCGATCCGCGGCGCGCGCCGCTGCCGCCGCCCGACACCGCCGGCCTCGTCTCCGAGATCGTCGGCGAGATCGGCGAATGGGGCCTCAGCGACCTGCCGCTCACCGCCGAGCCGGGCAGGGTGATCGTCGCCCGCTCGCTGTCGGTCATCGTCCGCGTGCTGCTGCGCAAGGGCAAGCGCATCTACATCAACGACGGCATCTGGGCGTCGCTGTCGGATTCGTGGACCGGCAAGATCACGCTGCCCGCCCGCCTGCTGCCCGACCCGGCGCACCGGGGAAAACGCGCCGGCAACGCCGACAGGCTGATGCCGTTCCGCGTCATGGGCGCCACCTGCGATTCCGTCGACATCCTGTCGCGCCCGTTCTACCTGCCGGAAACGGTGGACACCGGCGACTGGATCGAGATCGGCCACATCGGCGCTTATTCGCTGGCGCTGCGCACGCGCTTCAACGGCTTCTATCCCGACACGTTCGTCGAGGTGACGACGCCGTTCGAGGCCGGCGGCCCGGCGGAGTCTTTTGCGTCGATCGAGACGATGGCGGCGGCGGAGTAGTCCCTCACCCTTCCTCTCTAGGCTCGCTCACGCTCGCCAAGTTCGGAAGTCCTCTCCCCTGCAGGGAGAGGGGACGCATATTCAGGGTTCCGTGCTCCGCTCCTTGTCCGGAACTCCACGTCCCCCTCACCCCGCAGGGGAGAGGGCTTCGCTCCTTATGAGCGCCAGCGAATTAGAGGCGAAGGGTGAGGGGCTCTGCTCTCTCGCGAATGCGTCGCAATCAAAATCATCGCCGTTGATCGCATCCTCCGCGGCCCCTACAACGCGCGCCGAGATGCGCGACCAACCTGCCCACGCCAGCACTAACACGCTCGCCGCGATCAGCGTCGGCGTCGGTGCGCTCGTGCTCGCGCTGAAGTTCGCCGCCTGGTATCTCACCGGCTCGGTGGCGCTGTGGTCGGATGCGCTGGAGAGCCTGGTCAACGTCGCCACCGCGATCGCGACGGTCGCCGCCATCCGCTACGGCGCGCTGCCGGCGGACGCCAACCACCCGTATGGCCACGGCAAGGCGGAGTATTTTTCCGTCGTGCTGGAGGGCGTGTTCATCATCATCGCGGCGGTGTCGATCTTCAACGCCGCCTACACCGGCCTGCGCGCGCCGCAGCCCATCGGCCAGCCGGTCGAGGGCCTCGCCATCACGGTGGTGGCGAGCGCCATCAACGGCGCGTGGGGCTGGGTGCTGGTGCGCGAGGGCCGCAAGCGCCGCTCGCCGGCGCTGGTCGCCGACGGCGTGCACCTGTTCACCGACGTGGCGACCTCGGCCGGCGTCGTGATCGGCCTCGTGCTGGCGCTGGTCACCGGCTACCTGATACTCGACGCCATCCTAGCCGCGCTGGTCGCGCTCAACATCCTGTGGGCCGGCTGGCGCGTCATCCGCATGTCGATCGGCGGCCTGATGGACGAGGCGGTGGCGCCCGACACGCTCGACCGCATCCGCGCGCTCATCTCGCAGAACGCCAGCGGCGCCATCGAGGCGCACGACCTGCGCACGCGCCACGCCGGGCGCCTGACGTTCATCGAGTTTCATCTGGTGGTGCCGGGCGCCATGCCGGTGTCGGAATCGCACGACATCTGCGACCAGATCGAGCGCGCGCTGAAGGCCGAGGTCGAGGACGCGATCATCACCATCCACGTCGAGCCGGAAGAGAAGGCGAAGCACACCGGCGTTGTGGTCGTCTGATTCGCTAGCTGCGCGGATGATCGGCCGGCCAGCCGCGGCAGTGGCCCATCTCGTGGCGCAGCATCGGCTGCCAGCCCTTGACCGGCAGGATGATCTCGCACGGGCTGCCGATCTCGGCGAACGAGCAGGCGAGGTGCTTGCCGAAGCAGGCGGCGGCGAGCGCCGCGGGTGCCAGATGCTCAATGACCGGCGTTTGGTATTGCGGATTGATGAGCGGGCCGCGGTCGTATTTTGCCGGCGGCGGCCAGATGTCTTTTGCCTCGGCGCCCGAAACCGACAACACGAGAATGGCGGTGAGCAGACCGATGGCGATATCGCGAACGAATTTCATGGGCGTCGTGCCTCGAAATGATGAGGGCTTCGCCGTTCGCGTTCCCGACGTCCGGCTGCAGCCCGAAAAAAGGGGGAGCGGATTCAGCGATTCCGGGAGCGGCGCGAACGCGGCTCGGCGGCGCTGGCCCTGGCCCGTCTCATGCGGCCTGGGGGCGTGTCGCAGTTGAGGATCGGCAGTTCCTGACGGCCGGTACGACGGAGAAGAACACTCACGAATCGTGCCGGGCGTTTGGTGCCGTATCGGGACTCGGGCGGCCGCCCGGATGGCGCGATCCGGTCGTTCAGTCCGTCTGAGGCACGGCGCGTGCTTCCCGCGCGCGACCGATCAGAGACAGGCGTCCCAAACCTCGGTCAACGCTTCCTTAACCCGATCGCTCCAATTGTCTGGATATGCTCCGTCGTGTTGCGTATCTGGCGGTCATTGCCGGCGTTGCCATCGCGCTCACCGGCTGTGCGCTCTCCCTCTTCGGCTACGAACGCCGCGCCGCCTGGCGCGATGCGGAGGAGCGCTCGTGCATGGCCTCGCGGCAGGTTCAGTTGTCGGCGTGGGTGCGGCCCGATCGCGGCGCCGCCAACGATCGCGGCGCCTGCGGCATCGATCGGCCGCTGCAGGTTTCCGCCTTCGAGCAGGGCACCGTGGAACTCGGACCGGCGGCGACGCTCGGCTGTCCGATCACCGCCGCCGTCGAAGGCTGGCTGAACGATGCCGTGCAGCCGGCGGCGATCGCCTGGTTCGGCGAGCCGATCACCGACATCAAGCAGATCTCCGCCTACTCGTGCCGCCCGCGCAACAACGAGTCCGGCGAGCGGCTATCGGAACACGCCTTCGGCAATGCGCTCGACGTCGCCGGCTTCCGCCTCGCCGATGGCCGCATGATCACGGTGAAGCACGACTGGTCGCTCGGCGACGACGCGACGCGCAGCTTCCTGCGCGAGGTCCTCGCCGCCGCCTGCGAGCGCTTCAAAACCGTGCTCGGGCCGGGCGTGAAATATCATGGCGACCACTTCCACCTCGACCTCGCGCACCACAACGAGGCGGGCACTTCGCGCTATTGCCGTCCGGTGATGGACATTCCGCCGCCGCGCCGCGCCCCGTACTCGCCCGGCCTCTTCGCCCGCACAGGCGGGCTGGTCGACTACGGCCAGACCAGTTCGATCACGCCAGCGCCGGCGCCTGGCGAACTGCTGACGCAAGCCCCGCCGGACGTGATCGGCGAAGAGCTCGGCGAGCTCGACGCGGACTAAGTGATCAGTGCGCTCTCCCCCAGGCCTTACTCCTCTTCTCGGAATTTCCTAGCGCGATAAACGATGAACTTCTTGATGGTTTGATCGAAGAATCTGACAAACCTGCCATCGACTTCAATCTTGCGCCCATAAAACTGGCTCCAGGAAAAGATATCTTGGCGCTCCAGCTTCCCCGGTTGGTCGTATTCGAATCTAAAACCTCGTCCCATATCCTCGGAGAACATGACGCCGGTCTTCGACGACCGGCTGAAGGAGTTCACGACGCCGACGACCGTCTTGACGTCGTCGTCAATTTCGTCGGCCTCTATTCTGGCCAAAACGCCCGCGTCCACCACGCCCACTGGTTGTTGCGTGGGGCCGGCGAGAATCGCCACGGTGTCCGCGCTCCGCCCGATCGGACGAAAGATGCTCCTGAAGGATGAGGATGTAATGCTTCGTAGAACCTGCATCTCATTTGTGTGAGCCTGCATATGATCGGACACAGTTGCTTCTTGTTGCGCCGTGATGGCGGGAGCGACAGAACTAGGCCGTTCTCTGAGTAGGCGGTTATTTTCCTGCAACTCAGCGACGATGGCCGATAGTTGTGGACTCTCGCTCGGTATCCATGACTCGACCACCTTGGTAATGAACACCGTAAATGGCACCGAAATAATTGAGGTCACAACTCCCGCGATAACTGTTTGCTTAAACGACCCTTCTTCCGGGGGTACTAGATAAAGGGCGAGCTGACTCGTCGGCGCCTGAGAGATAATTGAGCCGTTTATGTAGTACTGGCCTAAGATTGAAAGTACGCGAGCAAGCCCATAGTAGGACTGACTAGCGTCGTAGAGATCCAATCTGTTGGCCCTTGCATCACGCCCGTTAAAGAGAAGCGAAAACTCGGAGTCGGCCATTCGAAGGGTCCCGCATGCCGGTCGAATCGCTACTATCGGTTGTGTTGCTCTTGTAGTCTAGGATATCCCGTACCCGCCACCGGTCGGCGTCGTCACGATCACCGCGTCGCCCGGCGCCATCGTCGTCTGATCGCATCCGCTGAGCGCCTCTATCCGGCCATCCGCGCGTCGGATGCGCGTGACGCCGAGCCCCCCGTTGGCGCCGCCCATCAGCCCGTGCGGCGGCACGATGCGGTGGGATGAAAGGATCGCGCAGTCCATCGCCTCGAGGAAGCGCAGCGTGCGCTCCGTTCCGCCGCCGGCCGACCAGCGGCCCTTGCCGCCCGAGCCTGCGCGGATGTGGAAATCTTCCATCACGATCGGATAGCGCAGCTCCAGGATTTCCGGGTCGGTCAGCCGCGAATTGGTCATGTGGGTGTGGACGCCGTCGGCGCCGTCGAAGCCGGTGCCGTCGTTCAGCACGCCGGCCGGCGCGCCGGAGCACAGCGTCTCGTAGTACTGGTAGCGCGCGTTGCCGAAGGTGAGATTGTTCATCGAGCCCTGCGCCGAGGCCATGGCGCCCAGCGCGCCGAACAGGCAGTCGGTGACGTGCTGGCTGGTCTCGACGTTGCCGGCGACGACGGCCGCCGGATATTTCGGCGATAGCATCGAGCCTTCCGGGATGACGATGCGGATCGGCCGCAGGCACCCCGCGTTCATCGGGATGTCACCCTCGACCATGACGCGGAAGGCATAGAGCACGGCGGCGCGCGCCACCGGCTCGGGCGCGTTGAAGTTGGTCGCCTGCTGCGGGGAGGTGCCGGCGAAGTCGACCGTTGCCTCGCGCTTCGCCCGATCGACGGTGATCTTCACCTTGATCGTCGCGCCCTGGTCGGTGTCGACCGCGAATTCGGAATCGTGCAGCGCGTCGATGACGCCGCGCACGCTCTCCGCCGCGTTGTCCTGCACGTGGCCCATGTAGGCGCGCACGACGTCGAGGCCGAAGTGCGCCACCATCTTGTGGACCTCGGCGACGCCCTTCTCGTTGGCGGCGATCTGGGCGCGCAGGTCGGCGATGTTCTGCGCCGGGTTGCGGCACGGGTAGGGGTGGTCGGTCAGCACGGCCAGCACATCGGCGCCGCGGAAGACGCCGGCTTCGACGAGGCGCAGGTTGTCGATCAGCACGCCTTCCTCGTCGACGGTGGTGGCGCGCGGTGTCATCGATCCGGGCGCCGTGCCGCCGACGTCGGCGTGGTGGCCGCGCGAGGCCACCCAGAACAGGATCTTTCTTTCTTTCCCGGTCGCGCCTTCGGCGCTTCTCGCCTCTTGGCCCGCCTCATCGAAGACGGGCGTGCAGACCGTGATGTCCGGCAGGTGCGTGCCGCCGTTGTAGGGCGCGTTCAGCGCGAACACGTCGCCGGGATGAATGTCGCCGGCGTTCAGCCTGATGATCGTCTCGACCGAGCGGTCCATCGAGCCCAGATGCACCGGCATGTGCGGCGCGTTGGCGACCAGCCGGCCGTCGCCGTCGAACACGGCGCAACTGAAATCCAGCCGCTCCTTGATGTTCACCGAGCTCGCCGTGTTCTGCAGCGTCACGCCCATCTGCTCGGCGATCGCCATGAAGAGATTGTTGAACACCTCGAGCATGATCGGGTCGGCATCGGTGCCGACGGCGGCGCGGTGGTGCGCCGGCGCAGTGCGCGTCAGGACGAGATCGTTCCGCGCCGTCACCTCGGCGCGCCAGCCGGCTTCGACCACGACCGTCTGGTTCGGCTCGATGATCAGGGCGGGGCCGGCGACGACGGCGCCGAGGGGCACGGCGTCGCGCAGGTAGATGTCCGCGTCGTGGAACGCGCCGTTCGAGAAGAAGCGGCCGCGGCCGGCCGCCTTCGGCTCGCCGCCCGCAGCGTGGCCGGCGACGTCGGCGATCCCGGCGCCGCCGCCGACCGCCTCGACCTCGACGCTTTCGACGACCACCGGCCGGTCGGGAAACAGGAAGCCGAACTGCTTGCGGTGGGCGGCTTCGAAATCGACGGTCGCCGCTGCAACCTCGCCGCCGGGACGGCGAACGAGAACGGGAATGGTCGTATCCGTTCCGTCGTAGCGCAGGTGGAGCCGCGTGAAGGTCGCGACGCCCTCCGTCACCCCTTGGCCCGCCAGCTCCGCCAGCACCTCCGCGGTCAGCGCATCGACAAGCGCGGCGTCGATGCCGTGCGACAGCGGCATCATCACCGCCCGGTTGCGGGTTGCGCGAATCTCGGCGAGGCCCATGCCGTAGGCGGAAAGCACGCCGGAATAGGGATGGATGAGCACCGTCGTCATGCCGAGCGCGTCGGCGACGGCGCAGGCGTGCTGGCCGCCGGCGCCGCCGAAGCAGTTCAGCGCGTATTCGGTGACGTCGTAGCCGCGCGCCACCGATACCTTCTTGATCGCGTTCGCCATGTTCTCGACCGCGACATGCAGGAAGCCGTCGGCGATCTCCTCCAGCGAGCGCCCGTCGCCGATCGTCTTTGCCAGTTCCGCGAATTTTTCGCGGACGGCGTTCGCGTCGAGCGGCGCGTCCCGGTCCGGTCCGAAGATCGCCGGGAAATATTCCGGCATCAGCTTGCCGACCATGATGTTGGCATCTGTGACAGTGAGCGGGCCTCCGCGGCGGTAGCCGGCCGGGCCGGGATCGGCGCCGGCCGATTGCGGGCCGACGCGGTAGCGCCCCTGGTCGAACTTCAGGATCGAGCCGCCGCCGGCGGCCACGGTGTGAATGCGCATCATCGGCGCGCGCATGCGCACGCCCGCGACCTCGGTCTCGAAGGCGCGCTCGTATTCGCCGTCGAAATGCGAAACGTCGGTCGAGGTGCCGCCCATGTCGAAGCCGATGACGCGACCGAAGCCCGCCTGCCGCGCCGTCTCGACCGCGGCGACCACGCCGCCGGCCGGGCCCGATAGGATCGCGTCCTTACCCTGGAACAGATCGGCGGCCGTGAGCCCGCCCGACGAGCGCATGAACATCAGCCGCGGCGCCCCCTCACCCGGTTCCTCTAGGCGCGCTGACGCTTGCCAAGAGGAACCGCCCTCTCCCACAAGGGGAGAGGGGATCGCCACTCTTGAGGTGTTTCCCTCTCCCCTTGTGGGAGAGGGCTGCGCCTCTTGTGAGCGGAGCGAGCTAGAGGCGAAGGGTGAGGGGGCGCCAGCCCCCAATTCGCGCGCCACCTCATCCACATATCTCCGCAGGATCGGCGAGAGATACGCATCGACCACGGTCGTATCGCCGCGCCCGACGAGTTTGATCAGCGGCGAAACCTCGTGGCTTGCCGAGACTTGCGGGAAGCCCATCTCGCGCGCCAGCGCCGCCACCCGCCGTTCGTGTTCCGGAAATTTCCACGCGTGCATGAAGACCACCGCGACCGAGTGGATGCCGTCACGCCACGCCGCCTCGAGGTCACGGCGGACGGCGGCGAGATCGGGCGCCGCTTCGACCGTGCCGTCGGCGAGCACGCGTTCGCCGACCTCGGCGACGCGCTCGTAGAGCATCTCCGGCTTGACGATCTTCTTGGCGAAGATTTCCGCCCGCGCCTGGTAGCCAAGCTTCAGCGCGTCGCGGAAGCCGCGCGTGATCAGCAGCAGCGTGCGGTCGCCCTTGCGCTCGAGCAGCGCATTGGTGGCGACGGTCGTGCCCATTTTCACGGTGGCGATGGCGCCGGCGGGAATTGCCTCGCCCTCGTTAACGCCGAGCAGGCGCCGGATGCCCGCGATGGCTGCATCGCGGTACACGCCCGGATTTTCCGATAAAAGTTTCGCGACATGCAGCCGTCCGTCGGGGGCGCGGGCGACGATGTCGGTAAACGTACCGCCGCGGTCGATCCAGAAATCCCATTGCCCCGGCGCTGCCACAGTCTTCTTCTCCCAATCTTCCCGGGCTGGCCCGACGTCGGGCCATATGGCCCCGGCGCCGTTCGCTTCTCAAGCTGTTCCATCGACGGAGCCGGGGCTATAGCATCGCCGCCCGAGGGGAGCCGCTTCGAAATGATTGCCCGCACGTTCGTCCTTGCCGCCGCGCTCTGCCTCGCGGGCCTCGGGCCCGCGGCGGCCGTCTGCCCGGGGCTCGACGTGCTGTTCGCGGACACCTTCGATTCGCTGCAGCCGACGTGGGGGCAGGCGAGCGCGACGGTGAAGGTCGAGGCCGGTCAGCTCGTGCTGACGCCGGCCGTCGGCACGTACGTCTGGGTCGCCAATAACGCCGGTATGTACGACGACGTCGACATGTGCGTGAACGTGACGACGGTCACCGGCATCGACCCGACCGAGGCCAAGGCCGGGCCGATCTTCTGGTACGCCGACGTCAACAACTTCTACGTCTTCGAGCTGGCGCCGAACGGCAAGGCATCGGTGTGGCGGCGGCAGCGCGGCAAGTGGCTGGCGCAGGTCAACTGGCAGGACGCGCCGAACGCCAACAAGGGCGACGGCGCCACCAACGAACTGCGCGTCACCACCACCGGCGACGACGCGACGTTTTACGTCAACGGCACCGAGTTCAAGAAATTTTCAGGGTCGGCGCCCGACAACGGCCAGCAGATCGGTCTCTTCGCCGGCTCGCCGGAAAAGGACGCCGCCACCTTCGCCTTCGACGACCTCAAGGCGACGAAGCCGTAGGCTTCCTATTTTCGCCAATGTGGCTGGAATGCTGCTTCGTCCCGAATTTGGGCAGGCAGCGATAGTACGTCGTTCCAAGATCGCCGACGCTTGCTAGGCTCTCTGCGCGGCGTTTGTTGCGTAGCATTGTGTCATGTGGGGTTTCGGGGGGAATGGCCGGCGGCGCTTGCTCGGCGCGCTCGGTCTGTTTGGCGTGGCGCTGCTTGGGCTCATGGGCGGGTCGGCGCAGGCGGAGACACTTCCGTCCGTCGGGTGTCAAATCATCAAGATCTACTACTTTCAGTCCGACAACCTCTCCGGCCTTAACGCGTCTACGAGCCACATCATTGATGGGCCGTTTTCGGCCGGAGAAACGATCACCATAACCGGGCAGCCAATTGAGAATATCAAGTCTGACACGAACGTCCTCGTGCAGGCTAGCGGTCGGCATGCGTTCGTCGATGCCGCTACCGGTGTTGCGACGCTGGTGATCGAGGCAAGCGAGGTCGCTTCATCGATAACGCTATTCGTGGCCACTAATAGTGTGGGGGCGGCGGATTTCACCTATTCGTGCACGGCCGCCGAGGCGCCGGCCACCAGTACGACCACGCTCAGCTCGTCACTGAACCCCAGCGTCGATGGACAGGCGGTGACCTTCACCGCGGTGGTTTCCGGATTCGGTGGCAGCGGCGCCGTAGGCGGCACCGTCGAATTCAAGGACGGCTCCGACTCGCTGGGTAGCGCCACGCTGAGCGGCGGCGTCGCCACCCTTACGACGGCGGTGCTTGCCGTCGGCGACCATACGATCACCGCGGTCTACAGCGGCAATTCCGACTTCCCGACGAGCACGTCGCCGCAGCTTATCCAGACCGTGACGGCCGCCTCCAATGACAGCCAGCACCTTTCCGAGGTGCAGGGGCAGGGCTCCACTCTGGTCGCGACGACCACGGGCGCGGCGACTTCAGACGCGGTCGCTGGAGCCGTCGAGGACGGGTTCGGCTCGTCGGGCCAGACCTTCGCCATGAACGACAACGGCTTCCGTCTCGCCTTCGGCCCGGAGAAGGGCACCGACAATGCGGCATCCGGCGCAATCGCGCGTAACGACCCGCGCTGGAACGTGTGGTTCGACGCGCAGCAGAGCGGGTGGAACGTCGACCCCGGCGCCAGCATCGCCGGCAACCAGACCAACGCCATCGCCGGGATAGGCTTCCGTCCGAACGCGACGTTCGTCGTCGGCGCGCTCGCGGGCTACGAGCGGTTCGACTACGGCTTTGCCTCGCTCGGCGGCAGGCTTACGGGCTCTGGCTGGTCGGCGGGCGGCTATGCCGGCTGGCGCCCCGACGACGGCCCGCGCCTCGATGTCTCCGTAGTGCGGTCGTCCATCGCCTATGACGCCGTCGCCGGTGCTGCGACGGGATCGTTCAGCGGTGTGCGCTGGCTTGGCTCCGCCGGCCTTTCCGGCGCGCTGGCCGCCGGCGCGTTCACGTTCGAGCCGTCGGCGCGCGTCTATGGCCTGTGGGAGAGCCAGGCGGCCTACACCGACAGCCTAGCCGTCGCGCATGCAGCCAACGAGTTCGGCACAGGCCGCGCGAGCGGCGGCGGCCGGGTCACCTGGCAGAATCCGATCGGCGGCTCGGCGACTCTCAGCGCCTACCTCGGGGCCTTTGGCGACTATCGCTTTTCGCAAGGCGGTGCAGCGGCGAGCAACGGCGCGGTTTCCTTCATCGACGGCTGGTCGGCCCGTGCGACCACCGGAGTTTCGGTTCGCTGGTCGTCCGGTGCCACGCTGGGCATCGACGGCGAACTCGGCGGCGTCGGCGGCGGCTACGTCGCCTGGTCGGCGCGCGCCCGCGCCGGCCTGCCGTTCTGACCCTGCCGTCGTTGCTGTGCCCTAGCTGACGGCGCGCTGGCCGACAGCGGCGCGGCGGCCGAGCGCCACCACGACGACTACGGCCAGCGCGAAGCCGATCATCTCGCCATCGACGGCTTCCTTCAGGAACAGCGCGGCCAGCCCCATCGAGACGAAGGGCTGCACCAGTTGCAACTGGCCGACGCGTGCCACCCCGCCTGTCGCCAGCGCCACGTTCCAGAAGGCGTAGCCGATGAACTGCGAGATCGCGCCGACGTAGATCAGGCCGATCCACGCCGGCAGCGGCACGCTCGCCGCGTCTGCCGGCCACAGCGCCACCGTCACGACGACGGCGAAGGGCAGCGCCATCACCAGCGCCCAGGCGATCACCTGCCAGCCGGCCATGGCGCGCGACATCACGCCGGACAGCGTGTAGCCAACGCCGGTCAGCGTCACCGCCAGCGCCAGGAATATGTCGCCGGTGACGATGGCGACGTTGCCGTCGCGCAGCGCGAAGGCGGCGACCAGCCCGGCGCCGGCGAGGCTCAGGATCCAGAAGAATAGGGAAGGGCGCTCGCCGGCCAGCGGCACCGCGGCGACGGTGGTGGCGAGCGGCAGGAGACCCAGGATGACGCTGCCGTGCGCTGCCGGCACGGTGACCGAGGCGATCGCCATCATCGCCGGAAAGCCGATGACGAGGCAGGCCGAGATCAGCGCCAGCCGGGCGGTGTGCTCGCGCGGAAAGCGCGGCCGGTTCACCGCCAGGGTGCCTAGCGCCAGCACGCCGCCGATGGTCGCGCGCGCCGCGGTGACGAACCAGGGATCGAGATACGCAACGGCAATGCGTGTCGCCGGCAGCGAGCCGCCAAACATGACGACGGCGACAAGGCCGAGCAGGAGGCCAAGGGTGCGGCTGTTCTGAAGCATCGGTGTAACGAAGGCATAAAGCGTCGTGGCGGCCCTGTCTCGCACGGCCGGCGCGATTCGCCTAAGCTTCCAGCCATGAGCTTGTGGAACTGGATAGGTCAGGCGGCCGAGAGCGGCGTCGATGCGCTGGGCGCGCTGCTCGCCAAGACCGGGGCGCTGTTCGGGGCGATCCCGGATGCAGCGACGCGGCGCCAGGTCGCCTTCGCGACGGCGCTCATCGCGCTGTCGGCCAAGATGGCGAAGGCCGACGGCGTCGTGACGCAATCCGAGGTCGCCGCCTTCCGCAACATCTTCAGCATGCCGGCGGGCGAGGCGGGCCATGTCGCCCGCCTGTTCGATCTCGCCAAACGCGACGTCGCCGGCTACGACGCCTACGCGCACCGCGTCGCGACGCTCTACGCCGACGACAAGGCGACGCTCGAGGACGTGCTCGACGGCCTGTTCTTCATCGCCAAGGCGGACGGGGCGGTCCACGAAGCGGAGCTGGCGTTCCTGGAATCGGTGGCGGAAATTTTCGGCATCCGCGGCCCGGCGTTCGAGCGGGTAGCGGCGCGCCATGTCGTCGGGCCGGAAGGCGATCCGTACATGGTGCTGGGCGTCGGCCGTCACTGGCCGCAAAGCAAGATCCGGTCGCAGTACATAAAACTTGTCGCCGAAAATCATCCCGACCGGTTCATCGCGCGCGGCTTGCCGGCCGACTTCATCGCCATAGCCAACGACCGGCTGGCGACGATCAACCGCGCCTATGAGCAGATCGAGCGCCAGCGCCGCGCGGCGACGGCGGGGGCCAACTGAGGATGGCGCTCGCGATCGAGCACAGCCCGTCGCCCAACCACGGCGAACGCGCGCCGGGCAAGCCGGTCGACATGCTGATCCTCCATTACACCGGCATGATCTCCGACGAGCGGGCGCTGAAGTGGCTGTGCGATCCGGAGTCGGCGGTCTCCTCGCACTACTTCGTCTATGAGGACGGCCGGCTCGCCCAACTGGTCGACGAGCAGCGCCGCGCCTGGCACGCCGGGCAGTCTTCCTGGGCGGGTGAAACCGACGTCAATTCGCGCTCGATCGGGATCGAGGTCGCCAATCCCGGTCACCAGTTCGGCTACCGGCCGTTCCCCGAGGCGCAGATTGCCGCGACTATCGCGCTGTGCCGGGACATCCTTTCCCGCCATGCGATTGCGCCGGATCGCGTGCTGGCGCATTCCGACATAGCCCCAATGCGGAAAGACGACCCCGGCGAACTGTTCCCGTGGCAGACGCTGGCGGAGGCCGGCGTCGGCCTATGGGTTCCCGCGGAAACCATTAACGGGGGTCAAAGTCTCCGGTTTGGTGAACGCGGGGCGGGCGTCGAAAATTTGCGTGCCGCGTTGGCCAGCTACGGCTATGGCCTTGATCCCGGTAACGAATTCGACAGCGTTACCGAGGCGGTCGTAAAGGCGTTCCAGCGCCATTTTCGCCCGGAACGGGTCGACGGCATCGCCGATCGGAGCACAATTGCTACCCTAGGTAACCTTCTCGCAATGCGGCGAAATTAATCCCGCAAGGCAACATTTTCTTACAGTTAAGAGACGGTAAGTGACTTGGCGCGCCCCATTTCCGGGCGCTTTCCCCGATGGGTTCGCGGCCTCACCAAAACCATCGGGGAATGCCAAGACATGCGAAATGCCTTCCGTACCGTTTTTGCGTCCGTTTTCTTCCTAGCCATCGCCGGTGCCATCTCCTCCCAAGCACAAGCCGGCAATCCCGAAGCCTACGCTGCCCTCATCGCGACCCACGCGTCAGCCAACGGAATCCCGGTCGAACTGGCCAGGGCCGTGGTCCGCCATGAGAGCAACTTCAACCCGCGGGTAACGGGTCGGGCGGGCGAGATCGGCCTCATGCAGATCAAGCTGCAAACCGCCCGTGGCATGGGTTACACGGGCACCCGCAAGGCGCTCTACGACCCGGCGACCAACATAAAATGGGGCATGAAGTATCTCGGCCAGGCGCAGCGCCTTGCCGGCGGATCGCAGTGCGGCACGCTCTCGCGCTACAACGGCGGCCTCTACACCAAGCGGCTGATCAAGGGTTACTGCCGCAGCGTGGTCGCCAAGCTCGAGATCGGCGCCCGCGCCAAGCACGCCAAGGCGATCCGCGTCGCGGCGGTTGCTCCGTCGAGCGTGCGGGGCAACGCCACGGTCGCGAACGACAACACCGGCGGCGGCAACCTTTTCCAGGTCTTGCTCGCGTCGCTGCAGTAAGCCTCAAGCAAACGCCAACCAATCCGCCGGCTTCGGGTTGACCCGGGGCCGGCGGACTGCCATCTGCACTGTCGTCAGTAGGCCGGACGGCCGCTCCGGCAAGTTCCGAAAGGATGCCGGGGAGGAAAGTCCGGGCTCCATGGAAACACGGTGCCGGCTAACGGCCGGCGAGGGCGACCTCAGGGAAAGTGCCACAGAGAGCAGACCGCCCGCCGGCGCAGCTTCGCTGCTACGGCGTGGCAAGCCCTTCATCGGGCGCGTCACGACGGAGCCCCGCAAGGGGCGAAGGCGGGTAAGGGTGAAAGGGTGGGGTAAGAGCCCACCGCGGCGCTGGTAACAGGGCCGGCATGGCAAACCCCACCGGGAGCAATACCGAATAGGGACGACGGAGGTTCATAGCCTCAGGCCTGTTTTCTGGCTGGTCGTCCGGGTAGGTAGCGCGAGATGCCGGGCAACCGGTGTCCAAGAAGAATGGCCGTCACGCGGCGGGCAACCGCCGCCGTACAGAACCCGGCTTACAGGCCAACTGGCACATTACGATGAGGGGCCGTCGTCCGAACAGGACGGCGGCCCCACCCGTTTTGGCCGGGAATTATTCCCGCGGCTTGCTACCCTGCCGTGCTAAGAAAGCGATGCATGAGCAGGCAACCGCCAACCCTGAAAGGCTTAATCAGTTCGGTCGGCGACCAGATGTTGGGAGCGGCGTGTTGGTTTGCCGTTCCGCTTGTTCTGCTCTTCGCGCGCGTCCCAATTCCCTATGTCGTTTTGGGAGCTTTTGCGCAGATTGCAGCAGTTGTCGCGCTTTCAAGCTTCTTTCAGCGCCGTCGAGCAACGTCGCGAAGCCACCTCAGCTTCCAGAGCATCGAGGCGGAATTTTCGGATTCCGGATGGGAACGCGACGCGATCGAAGCGGCGTACCTGGATATTTCCCGCGATCGGGGCCATCCGGTCCAAAGATACGATTTGATTCAGAAGACCTTGGGATTTCTTCCGGAGGACTTCGCCTCGCTAGCGCGGAGCAGATTGAGCGAACTTGGCGTGCCCGACCTGGATACGTCCGCGTATGCGAAAGCCTCGAATGACGTAAGGACCGTGGACGACTACGTGGGTTTCCTTTCCCACGTGATCCGTCTGGAACGGGAAAAGAAGGGAGCGCCGGAATAGCTCGAGCGTTGCGCGCGGTTCAGGCTATTCGCGCGGCTCGTCGAGGGTGGCGTCGATGGCGAGGATGGCGGCTTTGAGCGCGCGGAGATCGTCGCGGATGACCGCATAGAGGATGCCGTTGATGACATCGCGGTATTCGTGACGCAGAACATTGCCTATCGCCCGGATTTGGTGCCAGCGCACTTCGGGCCGGGAATCGCAGAGCTCCTGCGGAATGCGTCGTGCAGCTTCCGACATGATTTCGATGCTGCGCTTGACAACCTTCTGCAGGCGTCGATCGCTGTCATAGTCGCCCAGCGACTTGCCTTGCATGATGCCGTCGATGTCAGCGATTTCGCCGAGGATGTCATTGAGATACGGACGGACCAATTTCCGCACGCTCAAAATATCCTTATCGCATCGCTCTCAGCGAATTTCCGAAACTCCGGTCGGATGCCCTTGCGAATCGAGACATCGACCTTGGTCGCCAGACGCTCTTCCAGCTCCTGCTGAATGCCAACTAGGTCGAGGAGTGAAAATCGTTTTCCTTCGTCATACTCGATGAACACATCGACATCGCTATCCGCTGTCGCCTCATCCCGCGCCGTCGATCCGTACAAATAAAGCGCGGTCGCGCCGAGTGCCCTTACGGCATCGGCGTTCTCCTTCAGCTTGGCGATGGCGGTGTCGCGGTTCATGGCACCACTAATATAAGCGGCGACCAGTTTCGGCACCATTAGCGGCCCCGTCCAAATTGGGACGCACGCCGTGCCACCGGCCGAACGGAATCTTAAGCCTAACCGTCTTTGATCATGGCCAGGCGCCGGGTCTGGTGACCGCGTACCGGCGCCGTTTTTCCTTTTGTTGTCACGGGTTTCCATTGACGGCCCGGAAAATCCCATGGTATCCCATGAAATCCCGGAAATTGGCGGCTTAGGCCGGCCCTTCCGGCCCGTTCCGGCAGGCGGGCTCACCCGGGATCATGGAGTCACGGGCGAGGGCGATGGACGAGTTCGTTTCCACATTCACCAACCGGCTGGACGCCAAAGGTCGCGTTTCGATACCGGCGTCGTACCGGACCGTGCTGGCGGTCGATGGCTTCGACGGACTCTATTGCTGCCCGACGCTGGATCGCCAGGCAGTGGACGCGGGGGGAAACCGCTTCCGGGCGACGATCGGGGCGAGCCTCGCCAACTTCGAGCCGTTCTCGGAGGATCACGAGTTGCTGTCGACGACGCTGATCGGCGAGAGCGAGATCCTGAAGATCGACGGGGACGGGCGCGTGGTGCTGACGGACGCGCTGAAGGCGCACGCGGGCATCGCGGACAAAGTCACGTTCGTGGGGCAGGGCTACAAGTTTCAGATTTGGGAACCGGACCGTTTTGTCGCCTACCGGGAAGAGGCCAAGAACCGGTTGCGCGACATACGGAAGCGGCTCGGCCCAAGCCACCGCGCGACAGGCGCAAGTCAGAGGACGGAAGACTGATGGCGGGTCGCGGCACACCGAGCGGCGGTGTCGCTGGCGGACTGGCTCGCCATGTTCCGGTTCTCATCGAGGAGGCCCTTGGGTTCCTCGCGCCTGTCGCCGGTGGACTAATCATCGACGGGACGTTCGGGGCAGGGGGCTACACCGAAGCCATCCTCGCCACCGGTGCCTCGGTCATCGCCATCGACCGCGACCCGACCGCGATTGCGGCGGCGGAGCCGCATGAGCGGCTGACGCTGGTCGAAGGCCGCTTCTCCGACCTCGACGAGATCGCGCGGGCGCATGGCCACGAGCGCGTCGACGGCGTCGTGCTCGACGTGGGCGTCTCCTCCATGCAGCTCGATACGGCGGAGCGCGGCTTCTCCTTCCGCAACGACGGCCCTCTCGACATGCGCATGGGCGACGAAGGGCCGACGGCGGCCGATGTCGTCAACCAGATGGAGCGCGGCGACCTTGCCCGCGTCATCGCGGTGCTCGGCGAAGAGAAGAAGGCGCGGCTGGTGGCGGCCGCTATAGACCGGGCCCGTTCCGGCGGCCCCATCGCGACCACGACCGACCTTGCCGAGATTGTGTCGAAGGCGATCGGCCGCGGCGGTGCCGACAAGATTCATCCCGCCACGCGGACGTTCCAGGCGCTGCGCATTTTCGTCAACCGCGAGCTGGAGGAGCTGGCGCAAGCGCTGGCCGCCTCCGAGCGGATATTGGGCGAGGGCGGCCGGCTGGTCGTCGTCTCGTTCCACTCGCTGGAAGACCGCATCGTGAAGCGCTTCCTCGCCGACCGCTCGGCGGAGAAGAGCAGCGGCTCGCGGCACGTTCCGGAAGCAATCGTCGCGCCGCCGACGTTCACGCTGCTCGCCAAAAGCGGCGTCGAGCCGTCCGAGCGCGAGGTGCGCGCCAACCCGCGCGCCCGTTCGGCGCGCCTGCGCGCTGCGCAGCGCACGGCGGCGCCGGCGCGTGCCGTCGATGAATTCGAGTTGGGTGTCCCGGCGTTGCCGTCGTTCGGTTCGGGGAGGGCGTAAATGATCCGCCGCATTTTCAATTTCGTGCTGCTCGCCGTGATGATCATCGGCGCCACCGTCACCTACGACCTGAAGCACAAGGCCGAGATGGCAGCCGACAAGGTGGCGCGCCTGCAGACCGATATCGCCAAGGAGAAGGACAAGCTGGCGCTGCTTCGCGCCGAGTGGAGCCTGCTGACGCAGCCGTCGCGCCTGCAGTCGGTGGTCGACAAATACGCCGATCACTTCCAGCTCCAGCCGTTCTCGCCGAAGCAGATCGCCAGCATCGGCGAGATCCCGCTGCGCAAGGTGTCGGCGCCGATGCCGGCCGGCGAGACGCTGGCGCGGCTGGCTTCAGGGGAGCAGCCATGAACCCGAAGCCGCAGACCGCCGACGGCATGCGCGGGCGCATCCGCGTCGCCGCCGTCATCTTCCTGCTGGCGTTCGGCGTCGTCGTCGGCCGCCTGATCATGTTCGGCCTGACGCCTGCCCCTAACGAGGCGGCCGGCGTCGCCGCCAATGCCGGGCTCGCCACCTCGCGCCCCGATCTGGTCGACCGCAACGGCGAGATCCTTGCCACCGACATCAAGATGTCGTCGCTCTACGCCGAGCCGCGCAACATCCTCGATCCGGACGAAGCGACCGAGCTCCTGTCGAGCGTGCTGCCCGACCTCGACGCCACGGCGGTGCGCCAGAAACTCGCCACCAACGCCGGTTTCGTCTGGATCAAGCGCGAGATCACGCCGGACCAGCAGCGCCAGATCCATGAGCTCGGCATCCCGGGCATCGGCTTCATCTCCGAGTCGCGCCGCTTCTATCCGGGCGGGCCGACTGCCGCGCACATCGTCGGCCTCGTCAACGTCGACAACCAGGGCATCGCCGGCTTCGAGAAATACGTCGACGATCACGGCCTCGCCGATCTCCACTCAGCCGGCTTCGCGACGACCGAGGACATCGCGCCGGTTCCCTTGTCGATCGACGTGCGCGTGCAGCACATCGTGCACGACGAACTCGCCGATGCGATGGTGCGCTACAAGGCGCTGTCGGCGACGGGCGTCATTCTCAACGCGCACACCGGCGAAGTGCTGGCGATGGTGTCGCTGCCGGACTACGACCCCAACAACCCGGTCGACGCGCACGATCCCGATCGCCTCAACCGGATGACTGCCGGCGCGTACGAGCTGGGCTCGGTGTTCAAGAGCTTCACCTTCGCGATGGCGTTCGACTCAGGCGAAGTGAAGATGAGCGATGTCATCGACGCCTCGACGCCGATCCATATCGGCGGCTTCACCATCCACGACTTCCACGCCAAGTCGCGGCCGCTGACCGTGCCGGAAGTCTTCATCTACTCGTCCAACATCGGCGCCGCGCGCATGGCGATGAAGGTCGGCAAGGAGGAGCAGCAGGCGTACCTGCGCAAGCTCGGCCTGCTTACCCGCCTGCAGACCGACCTGCCGGAGGTGGCGAGCCCGATCCTGCCGCCGCGCTGGACCGACCTCACCGCCATGAACGTCGCCTTCGGGCAGGGCATCGCGGTCACGCCGATGCAGACCGCCGTCGCCGACGCCGCGCTGGTCAACGGCGGCTACCTCATCCCGCCGACCTTCGAGCCGCGCACCATCGAGCAGGCGCGGGCGCTCGCCGTGCAGGTTGTGAAGCCCACGACCAGCGACCAGCTTCGCTATCTGTTCCGCCTGAACGTCGAGAAGGGGTCCGGCAAATCTGCCGATGTCCCGGGCTATATGGTCGGCGGAAAGACCGGAACGGCCCAAAAAGTCATCGACCGCCGTTATTCCGACAATCATCGGATCAATTCCTTCCTCGCCGCATTCCCGATCGACGATCCGCAGTACGTCGTTCTGGTAGTGCTTGACGATCCGCAAGCCGAGAAACAGGGTGCGGGTTCTACCGCCGGCTCGAATGCGGCACCGGTGGTAGGCGCGATTATCCGCCGTTCGGCGGCGCTGCTCGGGGTCGAGCCGCGTACTGACACTGAACTGAGCCCCCTTCTGGTGTCGAACTAGTTTCGCCGCCGGCCGGGAGCGTATGACTTGAACCGCACAACCGGGTTTCGGCGACCGCAATGCTCCTTGAGGACCTCGTCCCCTCCGATGTGACCGTGCCCGAGGGCGCCGGCAGCATCGATATCAAGGGCGTTTCCGCCGACAGCCGGACGATCCAGGCCCAGTCGCTGTTCGTCGCCGTCGCGGGCACCAACACCGACGGCACGCATTTCGTCGCCAATGCCGTGACCAGGGGCGCGGTCGCGGTACTCGCCGCCACCGACGTGCCGGTGGTCACGACCGTGCCGATTCTCCGCGCCGCCGATCCGCGCCGGGCGCTGGCGCTGATCGCGGCGCGCTTCCGTCCCTTCCAGCCGACGCATCTGGTCGCCGTCACCGGCACCAGCGGCAAAACATCGGTCGCCGATTTCGCGCGCCAGATTTTCGCCGCCGACGGAAACCAGGCGGCCAGCATCGGCACGCTCGGCGTGGTCACCGCGTCGGGCACCGAGTACGGCACCATGACGACGCCGGATCCGGTCGCGCTGCACACGCTGCTCGACGAGCTGGCCGAGCGCGGCATCACGCATGCGGCGATCGAGGCGTCGAGCCAGGGCCTCGACCAGCGCCGCGTCGACGGGCTGAAGCTCGAGGCGGCGGCGTTCACCAATCTCGGCCGCGACCACATGGACTACCACCCGACGGTGGAGGCGTATCTCGCCGCCAAGCTGCGCCTGTTCGACACCGTGCTGCCGGCCTCCGGCGTTGCGGTCATCGACATGGACGGCACGCACGCCGCGGCGGTCGAGAAGGTCGCCAGCGATCGCGGCCAGATCCTCATCCGCACCGGCAAGGCGGGCGAGGAACTGAAGCTCGTTTCGCGCATCCCGAAAGGCTTTCGCCAGCAGCTCATCGTCAGCGCCTTCGGCAAGGAGCGCGAAGTGATGCTGCCGCTCGCCGGGGCTTTCCAGGCGTCAAACGCGCTGGTCGCGGCGGGCCTCGCCATCGGCGCCGGCATCGATACGCTCGACGCGCTGGATGCGCTCGCCGAGCTCAAGGGCGCGCCCGGGCGGCTTGAGCTGATCGGCTCCAAATCCAACGGCGCCATGGTGTTCCTCGACTATGCCCACAAGCCCGACGCGCTGGTCAGCGTGTTGCGTGCGCTCCGCCCGATGACAGAGGGCGTGCTGTTCGTCGTCTTCGGCGCCGGCGGCGACCGCGACGCCGGCAAGCGGCCGCTGATGGGCGCCGCCGCCACCGCCAACGCCGACGTCGTCATCATCACCGACGACAACCCGCGCTCGGAGGACCCGGCCGCGATCCGCAAGGCGATTGCCGACGCGGCGCCGGACTCGATCGAGATCGGCGACCGCGGCGAGGCGATCCGGCGTGCGGTCAAGATGCTGGGTGCCGGCGACGTGCTGGTGGTCGCGGGCAAGGGCCACGAGACTGGGCAGATCGTCGGCGGCAAGACGATCCCGTTCTCCGACCGCGATACGGTGGTGGCGGCGCTCGCCGCCGAAGAGGCGGCAGCATGAGCGCGCCGCTGTGGACCTGGGACGCATTCCTCAAGGCGACCGGCGGACGCCGCCTCGGCGGCGCGCCCGACGCCGTCACCGGCATATCGATCGACACGCGCACCATCCAGCCGGGCGACGCGTTCTTTGCGATCAAGGGCGACGTGCACGATGGCCACGACTTCGCGCTGATGGCGCTCGCCAAGGGCGCGGCGACGGCGGTGATTGCCGACAGCCGCCTGTCGGGCCTGGCGCGGGCCAAGGGCTGCCTCACCATCGTCGATGACGTCATGGATGCGCTGCGCGATCTTGGCATCGCGGCGCGCGTGCGCTCCACTGCGGGCATCGTCGCGATCACCGGCAGCGTCGGCAAGACCAGCACCAAGGAGATGCTTGCCGCGGCGCTGATGCCGGACGGGGACGTGCACTATTCGCCGGCCTCGTTCAACAATCACTGGGGCGTGCCGCTGACGCTGGCGCGGATGCCGGCGTCGGCCAGGTATGGCGTGTTCGAGATCGGCATGAACCACGCCGGCGAGATCGAGCCGCTGGTCAAGATGGTGCGGCCGACCATCGCGATCGTCACGACCGTCGAGCCGGTGCATCTCGAATATTTCAAGACGGTGAAGGACATCGCGCGCGCCAAGGCCGAAATATTTCTCGGCATCGAGAAGGGCGGCGCGGCGATCCTCAATCGCGACAATCCGCACTACACGCTGCTCGCGAAGCTCGCCAAGGAAGCCGGCGTCGAGCGCATCGTCTCCTTCGGCGAGCACAAGAAGGCGGACCTGCGGCTCGACGAAGTCTGTCTCAAGCCGGAATGCAGTTGCGTCTCGGCAACGGTGCTCGGCGAAGCGGTATCGTACAAGCTGGGCTCGCCCGGCCGCCATCTCGTGCAGAATTCGATCGCGGTGCTGGGGGCGGTGTCGCTGCTCGGCGCCGACATGGCGAAGGCGTGTCTCGCCTTCGCCTCGATGCGGCCGCCGAAGGGCAGGGGCGAGCGCCACAAGCTCGTGTTCCCGCGCGGCGGCGAGGCGACGCTGATCGACGAAAGCTACAACGCCAACCCGGCCTCGATGCGCGCCGCCATCGCGACGCTCGGCCAGGCCGAGGTGAAGAAATCGGCGCGCCGCATCGCGGTGCTCGGCGACATGCGCGAGCTCGGCAAGGACGGCGCCAAGATGCACGCGGCGCTCGCCGAGGCGATCGAGGCGGCGCGCGTCCACGCCGTCTTCCTCGCCGGCCCGCTGATGCGCTCGCTGTGGGATGCGCTGCCCGCCGGCGTCCGCGGCGGCTACGCGGAGACGGCCAAGGAACTCGAAGGCGCCGTCATCGGGACGCTGGCGCCCGGCGATATCGTCATGGTCAAGGGCTCCAACGCCAGCCGCATGGGCCCACTGGTCGAAGCCATCAAGGCGCGCCTTGCTCCTGCGCAGGCGACGCTCGAGGACAAGCAGGAACAGGAAACCGCCTAAGATGCTCTACTACCTCGGCCAGTTCGGCGAGCACCTCTCGGTCCTCAACATCTTCCGTTACATCACGTTCCGCACGGCGGGGGCGACGGTGACGGCGATCGTGTTCGTCTTCCTGTTCGGGCCGACGATCATCGCGGCGCTGCGCATGCGTCAGGGCAAGGGCCAGCCGATCCGCGCCGACGGTCCGCAGAGCCACCTGCTCACCAAAAAGGGCACGCCGACCATGGGCGGCCTGATGATCCTGTCCGGCCTCGTGGTCACGACGCTGCTGTGGGCGAACCTCACCAACCCCTACGTCTGGGTGGTGCTGTTCGTGACCATCGGCTTCGGCGCCGTCGGCCTCTACGACGACTACCTCAAGGTCACCAAGGCGACCGCCGGCGGCTACTCGGGCCGCGCCCGGCTCGCCATCGAGGCGGCCATCGCCATCGTCGCGGCGATCGCCTTCGCCTACATCGGCACGCAGCCCCTGGCGACGGAGCTCACCTTTCCCTTCTTCAAGGACGCGGTCATCAACCTCGGCTGGTTCTTCGTGCCGGTCGCGGCGTTCGTCATCGTCGGCGCCGGCAACGCGGTGAACCTCACCGACGGCCTCGACGGCCTCGCCATCGTGCCGGTGATGATCGCGGCGGCGAGCTTCGCGCTCATCGCCTATCTCGCCGGCAACGCGGTGTTCGCCGACTACCTGCAGATCCACCCGGTGCCGGGCACCGGCGAACTGGCCGTGGTGTGCGGCGCGCTGCTCGGTGCGGGCCTCG
Source organism: Bauldia sp. (assembly GCA_037200845.1). Lineage (NCBI taxonomy): Bacteria > Pseudomonadati > Pseudomonadota > Alphaproteobacteria > Hyphomicrobiales > Kaistiaceae > Bauldia > Bauldia sp. The sequence goes on along the minus strand of JBBCGQ010000001.1, from coordinate 2,521,030 downwards.
GCTTCCTCTGGTTCAACGCGCCGCCGGCGGCGATCTTCATGGGCGACACCGGATCGCTGGCGCTCGGCGGCCTGCTCGGCGCGGTCGCGGTCGCGATCAAGCAGGAGATCGTGCTCGCCATCGTCGGCGGCCTGTTCGTGCTGGAAGCGGTGTCGGTGATCGTGCAGGTCGCGTCGTTCAAGCTGACGGGCAAGCGCGTCTTCCGCATGGCGCCGATCCATCATCATTTCGAGGCGCTCGGCTGGACGGAATCCCAGATCGTGATCCGCTTCTGGATCATCGCCGTCGTCCTCGCCCTCGTCGGCCTCTCGAGTCTCAAGCTGCGATGATCCCGGTCTTCTCCTTCCGCAACCAGAACGTCGCCGTCTTCGGCCTTGGCGAGAGCGGCAAGGCGACGGCGCTGGCGCTCATCGCCGGCGGCGCGCTGGTGTCGGCCTTTGACGACAGCGCCGTGTCGGTCGATGCCGCGGCGTCGGCGGGCGTACCAGTCGAGGATCTGCGGATTGCCGACTGGCAGAGTTTCGCGGCGCTGGTGCTGGCGCCGGGCGTGCCGCTGACGCATCCGAAGCCGGCGTGGCCGGTGGTATCGGCGCGCGCGGCGGGCATCGAGGTCATCGGCGACATCGAGCTGTTCTGCCGCGAGCGCACCCGCAACGTGCCCGCGGCGCCGTTCATCGCCATCACCGGCACCAACGGCAAGTCGACGACGACGGCGCTCATCGCGCATATCCTTTCCGCCACCGGGCGCGAGGTGGAACTCGGCGGCAATATCGGCCGCGCGATCCTGTCGCTCGAGCCGCCGCGTACCGGGCGCTACCACGTCATCGAGTGCTCGTCGTTCCAGATCGATCTGGCGCCCAGCCTCAATCCGTCGATCGGCGTGCTGCTCAACATCACGCCCGATCATCTCGACCGCCACGGCACGCTTGCCGCCTACGCGCGCATCAAGGAGCGGCTGGTGGCGCAGTCGGAGATCGCGGTCATCGCGATCGACGACGAGTGGACGCAGTCGACGGCCGACCGCCTGCAACGCGCGGGCAAACGCGTCATCCGCATCTCGGCCCGGCGGCCGCTCGCCGACGGCGTCTACGCCGAGGGCGCCGACATTTACGTCGCCTCGAACGGCAACGCGGTGAAGTTCATGTCGCTCGACGGCATCTCGACGCTGCGCGGCCAGCACAACGCGCAGAACGCCGCCGCGGCCATCGCGGTCTGCCGCGCCTCGGGCCTCAGCGACGCCGAAATCGCGACGCAGGTGCAAACCTTCGCCGGCTTACCGCACCGCCTGGAGGAGGTCGGCCGCCGCGGCCGCGTCACCTTCATCAACGACAGCAAGGCGACCAACGCCGACGCCACCGCCAAGGCGCTCGCCGTCGTCTCGCGCATCTACTGGATCGCCGGCGGCCGCGCCAAGGCCGGCGGCATCGCCAGCCTCAAGCCATACTTCCCGCGCATCGAGAAAGCCTACCTGATCGGTGAGGCGGCAAAGGATTTCGCCAACACGCTCGGCGACGACGTGCCGTGGCAGATGTGCGGCACGCTGCAGAACGCGGTCAACGCCGCGGCGGCGGATGCCGCCGACGACAACCGGCCGGGTGATCCGACCGTGCTGCTTTCGCCGGCGTGCGCGTCCTACGACCAGTTCCAGAACTTCGAGCGGCGGGGCGACGCCTTCCGCCTGCTCGTGCGTCAGCTCAACGGGGTCACCAGCCAGGGGAGGGCTGCCTGATGGTCAGCCGCGCCAACAGAAGTGCATTTTCCGAGTGGTGGTGGACGGTCGACAAATACCTGCTTGGCGCGGTCATCGTGCTGATGCTGGGTGGCGTCGTTCTATCGTTGGCCGGCTCGCCGGCGGTGGCCGAGCGCCTCGGCTACGACAGCTTCCACTTCGTCAAGCGGCACGTCGAATTCTTCGTGCCGGCACTCGCGGTGATGATCGGGACGTCTTTCCTTAGCCCGCGAAATGCCCGGCGCACGGCGATGGTCGTGCTGCTCGTCGCGCTCATGCTGATGCTGGCGACATTGTTCGTCGGCTTCGAGGTCAAGGGCTCGCGCCGCTGGATCAACCTCGTCGGCCTGTCGCTGCAGCCGTCGGAGTTCATGAAGCCGGCCTTCGTCGTCGTGGTCGCCTGGCTGTTCGCCGAAAGCCGCGTCCGCACCGACATCCCGGGCAACATCTTCGCGCTCATCCTGCTCGCCATCGCCGCGGCGCTGCTCATCGCCGAGCCCGACTTCGGCCAGACGATGCTGATCACGCTCGCCTGGGGCGCGCTGTTCTTCCTCGCCGGCATGTCGTGGGTGTGGATCGCGGCGCTGGGCGTCGTCGCGGTCGCGGGAACCTTCGCCGCCTACACGATGCTGCCGCACGTCGCGCAGCGCATCGACCGGTTCATGTCGCCGCAGTCGGGCGATACGTTCCAGGTCGACAAGGCGCTGGACTCGATCATGCACGGCGGCTGGTTCGGGCAGGGGCCGGGCGAGGGCATCGTCAAGCGCGTGCTGCCCGACGCGCACACCGACTTCATCTTCGCGGTGGCGGCGGAGGAATTCGGCATCATCGTCTGCCTGGCGCTGGTCGCGGTCTTCGCGCTTATCGTGTTCCGCGGCCTGTCGCGGAGCGCGCGGAGCGAGGATCCGTTCGTGCGCCTCGCCTCGGCCGGGCTGGTCGTCCTGTTCGGCGTCCAGTCGGTGATCAACATCGCGGTCAACCTCAACCTGATGCCGGCCAAGGGCATGACGCTGCCGTTCATTTCCTACGGCGGCTCGTCGATGATCGCGGTCGCCTTCGGCATGGGTCTGCTGCTCGCCTTCACGCGGCGCAAGCCCGAGGCACGCCGCGTCCGCCAACCGCTCGCCGCCGAGCCGCAAGTCACGGCGGCCTGACGTTGGCCGGTCGTCTCGTCCTGATCGCCGCCGGCGGCACCGGCGGCCATCTCTTTCCGGCGGAGTCGCTGGCGCTGGCGCTCAAGGCGCGCGGCTGGCGGGTGCAGCTTGCGACCGACCACCGCGTCGAAACCTACGGCCACGATTTTCCGGCGGAGAAGATTCACTTCATCCAGTCGGCGACGATCACACGCTCGCCGGTCGGACTGGTGACGGCGCTGGCGTCGCTGGGCTGGGGCGCCCTGCGGTCGCGCGTTCTCGTCCAGCGCATCAAGCCCAACGTGGCGATCGGCTTCGGCGGCTACCCGACCGTGCCGCCGATCCTTGCCGCCGCGTCGGCCAAGATCCCGACCATCGTGCATGAGCAGAACGCGGTGCTCGGCCGCGCCAACCGCTTCCTCGCCAAGCGCGTCACGCGGCTGGCGACCAGCTTCGCCAAGGTCGGCGGCACCGAGGCGCTGGCCGCCAAGGTCGTGCAGACCGGCAACCCGGTTCGCCCTGCGGTGCGCGAAGCTGCCGCGACTCCTTATCCCGCACGTAGCGCCGCCGATCCGTTCCGCCTGCTCGTCTTCGGCGGCAGTCAGGGCGCGCGTTTCTTTTCCGATCTGATGCCCGCCGCCGTCGCGCTGATGGGCAAGGACATGCAGGCGATCCTGAAGCTCACGCAGCAGTGCCGGCCCGAGGATATCGCCCGTGTCCGTCAGGGCTACGATCTGCTGGGCATCAACGCCGACCTGCAGCCGTTCTTCTCCGACATGCCGAAGCGGATCGCTGCGAGCCATCTCGTCGTCTCGCGCTCGGGCGCCTCGACCTGCGCCGAGCTCGCGGTCATCGGCCGGCCGGCGATACTGGTGCCGCTGCCGCATGCGCTCGATCAGGATCAGAAGGCCAACGCCACGGTGCTGGCCGAGGCGGGCGGCGGCTGGCTGATCGATCAGGCGGCGCTGACCCCGGCGCGTCTCGCCGGCGAGATCGTGCGCACCATGAAGGAACCGGAGCGGCTGACGGTCGCCGCCGCGGCCGCCAAAGGGCAGGGCAGGCCGGACGCAGTTGACCGGCTCGCCGATCTGGTGGAACAGGTCGCCGCATGATCGAGCTCGACCCCTCCCCAAAACCGCTGCGCGGTTTTGACCCTCCCGCAAGGGGAGGGTTGGAAAAGAGATGAAGCAGCTCCGCGAAGACATCGGGCCGGTGCATTTCATCGGCATCGGCGGCATCGGCATGAGCGGCATTGCCGAGGTGCTGGCCAATCTCGGCCATCGCGTGCAGGGTTCGGACGCCGCCGACAACGCCAACGTCCAGCGGCTGCGTGCTCGCGGCATCCCGGTCTTCGTCGGCCACAAGGCCGAGAACCTCGGCGCCGCCAAGGTGGTGGTCGTGTCGTCGGCGATCAAGCGCGACAATCCGGAGCTGATCGCGGCGCGCGAAAAACTGCTGCCGGTCGTGCGCCGCGCCGAGATGCTGGCCGAGCTGATGCGCTTCAAGCAGGCGGTCGCCATCGCCGGCACGCACGGCAAGACGACGACCACGTCGATGGTGGCGGCACTGCTCGACGCCGGCGGTTTCGATCCGACCGTCATCAACGGCGGCATTATCAACGCCTACGGCACCAATGCGCGCATGGGCGCGTCGGACTGGATGGTGGTCGAGGCCGACGAATCCGACGGCACGTTCGTCAAGCTGCCGGCCGACGTCGCGCTGGTCACCAACATCGATCCCGAGCACCTCGATCATTACGGCTCGTTCGACAAAGTGCGGGAGGCGTTCCTTGAGTTCGTGGAGAACGTGCCGTTCTACGGCTTCGCCGTGATGTGCCTCGACCATCCGGAGGTGCAGGCGCTGGTCGGCCGCATCGAGGACCGCCGCATCGTCACCTATGGCGCGAGCCCGCAGGCCGACGTGCGCTACGTCGATCTGCGCATTGAAGGCGGCAAATCGCATTTCTCCGTGCTGGTGCGCGATCGCCTGGGCGGCAAAACGCACATGATCGAGAATCTCGCGATCTCGATGCCGGGCGAGCACAACGTCCAGAACGCGACCGGCGCGCTGGCGGTCGCGCACAATCTGGGCGTCGCCGACAAAGCCATCGTCGCGGGCCTCGCCGGCTTCGGCGGCGTCAAACGGCGCTTCACGCGCACCGGCGAATGGAACGGCGTCGCGATCATCGACGATTACGGCCACCACCCGGTCGAGATCGCCGCCGTATTGAAGGCGGCGCGCTCGATCAGCGCCGGGCACCACGTCATCGCCGTCGTCCAACCGCACCGCTACACGCGGCTGCACGATCTGTTCGACCAGTTCTGCCTCTGCTTCAACGACGCCGACACGGTCATCGTCGCGCCGGTCTACGCCGCCGGCGAGGCGCCGATCGAAGGCGCCAGCCGCGACGCGCTGGTCGCGGGCCTGAAGACTCGCGGCCACCGCGATGCACGGCCGCTGGAAGGTCCCGAGGCGCTGGCGCCGATGATCCGCGACATCGCGCGGCCGGGCGACATGGTCGTCTGCCTCGGCGCCGGCTCGATCAGCGCGTGGGCCTACGCGCTGCCGGAGCAACTGGCGAAAGCCGGCGGGAAGGCTTAGATTCGAGCCATGAGCGATGCTGAAACCATTCTCACCCGGGAAATCAGCCGCGACCAGCTCGTTGCGGAACTGAAGGCGTTGCGGCCGAGGTTCGAACGCGAGGGCGTGCTTCACATGGCGCTTATCGGCTCGCGCGCGCGGAGAGATAACCGCCCCCACAGCGACGTCGATCTTGCCATCGAAGTGCTGGACGGAGTGCGTCGGTTTTCGCTGCTCGACATGATCGGCGTGAAGCACGTGGTCGAAGATTCTCTCGGTCTCCAAGCCGACGTCTTCATGCTGCGGAGTCTCGATCCTGCGTTGCGCGCCAACGCGCAGCGCGATCGAGTCGACATCTTTTGACGCCTGAACGGCCGCAGCAGCGCGCGGATGACATAAAAGTCCGCATTCGCCTGATACGACGTCTGCTCGACGGAAAGTCGCTTAACGAAGTCGGCGCCGACCTTGTTGCGCGCGCGGCATTCGAGCGCTTTCTGGAGATCATCAGCGAAGCATCGCGGCATCTGCCGGATGATTGGAAGGCAGAACATCCGGAGATTGAGTGGCGGCGTATTGCTGATATCGGCAACGTCATGCGTCACGTCTATTCGGCTGTCGACCTCTCCATCCTGTGGGCGATCTACGAGCGTGACCTCGATCCGCTCGAAGCAGCGATTGAAGCCATGCTTGCAGCGTACGGAAAATGACGATGCCGCATTTCGGCGATTTCGCCGGCGTCCGCGGCCGGCTCACGCCCAATGCCGAGATCGCGCCGTTCACATGGTTCCGCGTCGGCGGGTCGGCGGAGCTTCTGTTCCAGCCGGCCGATGCCGACGACCTCGCGTTGTTCCTGTCCAAGCTCGACGCGTCGGTGCCGGTCACCGTCATCGGCGTCGGCTCCAATCTTCTGGTGCGCGACGGCGGCATCGCGGGCGTCACCATCCGCCTGTCCGCCAAAGGCTTCGGCCAGGCGACGCGCGAGCCGGGCGAGCGCATCCGCGCCGGCGCCGCGCTGCCCGACAAGCGGCTGGCGTCGTTCGCGCTGGAGCAGGGCTTAGCCGGCTTTGCGTTCTACTACGGCATCCCCGGCACGATCGGCGGCGCCCTCCGCATGAACGCCGGCGCCAGCGGCGGCGAGACCAAGGACCGGCTGATCGAGACGAACGCCATCGACCGGCAGGGCAGGCGGCATACGCTCGCCAACGCCGACATGGGCTTCACTTACCGGCACTCGGCCGCGGGCGACGACCTCATTTTCACCGACGCCGTGTACCAGGGCACGCCCGCCGATCCCGCCGCGATCAAGGCCGAGATGGATGCGGTCGAGGCGCACCGAGAGGCGGCCCAGCCGATCCGCGAGAAGACCGGCGGCTCGACCTTCACCAACCCGCCCGGCAAGAAGGCGTGGCAACTGATCGACGCCGCCGGCTGCCGCGGGCTTCACGTCGGCGGCGCGATGGTGTCGGAGATGCACTGCAATTTCCTGATCAACACCGGGCCGGCGACGGCGCACGACATCGAACTGCTCGGCGAGACGGTGCGCGCCCGCGTGCTCGAAACCAGCGGCGTGCGGCTGGAGTGGGAGATCAAGCGGGTAGGGCGGTTCAAAGGCGAGGAAATCCGGCCATTTTTGGTGGATGGTTGAATTCTACCATCCGTGGGTATATTTCTACCTTTGGAGGTTGCAATGGGCATCAACATTAAGAATACCGAGACCGAGCGGCTTATCCGCGAGTTGGCGGAGATGACGGGCGAAGGAAAAACTCAGGCCATCGGGACTGCTGTTCGTGAGCGGATCAATCGACTGCAAGCAAAGAGTCGCGCTGAACAGCGATACAAGGCGATGACGGAGATCGCCGAGGAGATAGCGCCCCTGTTAAAGGACTTCGACATGGATGACGCGCTCTACGGTCCTGACGGGCTATATGACCGGGAAACCGGCTTGCCGAAATGATCGTCGATACTTCGGCGCTCGTCGCGATTATTCATTATGAGCCCGAGGCAGAGCTCTTCCAGAAGATAATCAGCGAGGCCGAACCCGCACGCTTATCTGCGGCAAGCTATGTTGAACTGGGTGTCGTCATCGCGCGCGGCCGCAATCCACGGATCAGCAACACACTTGATTATTTTCTCGATGGTGCTGGCATCATCATCGAGCCGGTGACCGAGAAGCAGGCGCGGATCGCGCGCGAGGCTTATCGCGACTACGGCAAGGGCAGCGGCCACCCTGCCGGCCTTAATTTCGGCGACTGCTTCGCTTATGCACTCGCCCGAGATCTGGGGGAGCCGTTGCTGTACAAGGGCACTGACTTTGCGCACACCGACGTCCGGTCCGCGCTGAAATGACCAAACACGTCGCGGTCCTGATGGGCGGCTGGTCGTCCGAGCGGCCGGTGTCGCTGTCCTCCGGCGGGCAGTGTTCCGATGCGCTGGAGGCCGAGGGCTACCGCGTGACGCGCGTTGACGTCGGCCGCGATGTCTCGGAGGTGCTGGGGCGGCTGAAACCCGACATCGCCTTCAACGCGCTGCACGGGCCGTTCGGCGAGGACGGCTGCATCCAGGGCATCCTCGAGTATCTCGCGATCCCCTACACGCACTCCGGCGTGCTCGCCTCGGCGCTGGCGATGAACAAGCCGAAGGCCAAGGACGTGATGCGCGCGGCGGGCATCCCGGTCCCCGGCGGCGGGCTGTTCAGCCGCCTGGAGGCGGCCAGGGCCCATGTGATGGAGCCGCCGTACGTCATCAAGCCGCCGGCCGAAGGTTCGTCGTTCGGCGTGCTGATCGTGAAGAAGGACCAGACCCACCCGCCGCAGCAGCTTTATTCGTCGGAGTGGGCCTTTGGCGACACAGTGCTGGTCGAACCGTACGTCGGCGGGCACGAGCTGACCTGCGCGGTTGTCGGCGACCGGGCCCTCGACATTATTGATATCGTTACGGATAATCGCTTCTACGACTACGAGGCGAAGTATGCGACCGGCGGCTCCCGCCACATTCTTCCGGCGCAAATTTCACCAATTATTTACCAAAATGTACGGATGCTTGCTCTGCGCGCTCATCAGGCTTTGGGCTGTCGTGGAGTTAGCCGTTCCGACTTTCGGTACGACGATCAACTCGAGGGTACGGACGGTCTCGTCTGCCTCGAAGTGAACACGCAGCCCGGCATGACAGCGACGTCTCTGGTTCCGGACATGGCGGCTTATGCCGGCATGAGCTTCCGGGACCTGGTGCGCTGGATGGTCGAGGATGCGTCTTGCAATCGGTAGCAGATAGAGCGGACTCACTGGTCGATGACGAGATGGTGCGGGCGCGGGCCTCGCATCACATCGTGCTGCCGCGCTTCCTGCGCCGGCCGGTCAGGGTGCTGCGCCGTGCCAACTGGAAGCTGCCGCGCCATCTCGGCATCAAAAGCCTCGCTGCGCTGTTTCTCGTCACCGCGGTAGGCGGCGTAGTCGTCGGCGGCCATGGCATGACCGTGCTTTCCGCCGCCACCGCCGCGGTCGGCTTCGGCATCGAAAACGTCAAGATGACCGGGCAGAGCGAGACCTCCGAGGTCGATGTGCTCGCCGCGCTCGATGTCGGCCAGTATCCCTCGACGCTGACCCTCGATCTGCAGGATGCGCAGGCACGCATCGAAAAACTGCCGTGGGTCAAGCGCGCGGCGCTGAAGAAGCTGTTCCCCGACACGGTCGAGATCGCCATCGTCGAGCGCGAGCCCTATGCGCTGTGGCAGCACGACGACACGCTGTCGCTGATCGACGACGCCGGCAAGGTCATCACCGACGATATCGACGATCGCTATGCCGCGCTGCCCAAGGTCATCGGCGCCGGTGCGGCCGAGAAGGCGACGGCCTACACCGCGCTGCTCGATCCGTTCCCGGCCATCGCATCGCAGGTGCGCGCCGGCATTCTCGTCTCGGAAAATCGCTGGACGCTGGTGCTGGGCAACGGCATCGAGCTGATGCTGCCCGAGAAGGATCCGGCGGCGGCGCTCGGCACCATCGCGGCGCTCGACCGCGATCAGTCTCTCTTGTCGCGTGAAATTGCGGCGGTCGATCTTCGCGAGCCCGGTCACATGATCGTGCGGCTTACCGGTACGGGTCTGACTGCCCACGACGCTGCGCTCAAGGAGCGTGAGAAGCTGGCCAAGAGCGGAAGGACGAACACCTGATGGGTATGTTCGCGTCTTCCGAGGGCCGGTCGCTCTCGCGCCGTCCAACGATCGTGTCGGTCCTCGACATCGGCTCGACCAAGGTGTGCTGCGTCGTCGCGCGGCTCACTCCGGCCGAGCAGGGCGAGGCACTCCGTGGGCGCACCCACACCATCGAGGTGCTCGGCATCGGGCACCAGCGCTCGCGCGGCATCAAGTCGGGCATCGTCGCCAACCTCGACGCCGCCGAGCAGGCGGTGCGCGCCACCGTCGATGCGGCCGAGCGGCAGGCCGGCGTCACGGTCGAGTCGCTGATCGTCAATCTCTCCGCCGGGCGGCTTGCCAGCGAGACCACGTCGGCCACCGTCGATCTCGGCAGCGAGCCGGTCGGCGACAAGGACATCGGCCGCGTGCTCGCCGCCGGCCGCCGGCACTCGGTCGCGCCCGGCCGCGCCATCATCCATTCGCTGCCGATCGGCTACGGCCTCGACGGCGACGGCGGCATTGCCGATCCGCGCGGCATGGTCGGCCACAAGCTCGGCGTCGCCATGCACATGGTCACCGCCGACCAGCCGCCGCTCCGCAATCTCGAGCTCGCCGTCAACCGCTGCCATCTGTCGGTCGAGGCGCTGGTAGCCTCGCCCTATGCCTCCGGCCTGTCGGTGCTGGTCGACGACGAGGCCGAGCTCGGCTCCGCCGTCATCGATTTCGGCGGCGGCACGACCTCCATCGCGGTCTTCAATCGCGGCGAGCTGGTGCATGTCGATGCCATCGCCGTCGGCGGCCAGCACATCACCACCGATATCGCGCGCGGCCTTTCGGTGCGCATCGAGGACGCCGAGCGGCTGAAGACGATGTACGGCAGTGCGCTGCCCGGCATATCCGACGAGCGCGACGTGCTGTCGATCGCGACCATCGGCGACGACGAGCACTCCGGCCCGACGCAGGTGCCGCGCGCGGCGCTGACGCGGATCGTCCGGCCGCGCGTCGAAGAGATTCTGGAACTCGTGCGCGACCGGCTCAATGCCTCCGGCTTCGCGCATCTTTTCGGCCGCCGCCTGATCCTCACCGGCGGCGGCTCGCAGCTCAACGGCCTTGCCGAAGCGGCGCGGCGCATCCTTGCCCGCAACGTTCGCCTCGGCCGGCCGCTCGGCATCGCGGGGATGCCCGAGGTCGCCAAGGGTCCGGCGTTCGCCGCGGCCGTCGGGCTGCTGATCTATCCGCAGGTCGCCGAGATGGAGCAGATCGACGACCGGCGCACGGAATACGCGATGACCGGAACGGGCGGCGGCTTCGTCGCCCGCGTCGGGCAGTGGTTCAGGGAAAGCTTTTAGGGACTGGAGTTCCGGGCGCCGTGGCGGCGGTGCCCGAAAGCAGAACGGATAAGGCCGGCGGGACGCGCGGACGGCCGACTGGGGTCAAGACGGGACGAGGATGCCATGGCACTCAATCTGAAACTGCCTGAGATCAAGGAACTGAAGCCCAAGATCACCGTGTTCGGCGTCGGCGGCGCCGGCGGCAACGCGGTCAACAACATGATCCGCTCCGGGCTGCAGGGCTGCGAATTCGTCGTCGCCAACACCGACAGCCAGGCGCTGACCTCCTCGCGCGCCGAGAAGATCATCCAGATGGGCGTCGCCGTCACCGAAGGCCTTGGCGCCGGCTCGCAGCCGGAAGTCGGCCGGGCCGCGGCGGAAGAAGCCATCGCCGAGATCACCGATCACCTGACCGGATCGCACATGGTGTTCGTCACCGCCGGCATGGGCGGCGGCACCGGCACGGGCGCTGCCCCGATCATCGCGCGCACCGCGCGCGAGCAGGGCATCCTCACCGTCGGCGTGGTCACCAAGCCGTTCCAGTTCGAGGGCGTGCGGCGCATGCGCGTCGCTGATGCCGGCATCAAGGAGCTGGAAGCCTGCGTTGACACTCTGATCGTCATCCCGAACCAGAATCTCTTCCGCATCGCGAACGAGAAGACCACCTTCGCCGACGCCTTCGCGATGGCCGACCAGGTGCTCTACTCGGGTGTGGCCTGCATCACCGACCTGATGGTCAAGGAAGGCCTGATCAACCTCGACTTCGCCGACGTCCGTTCGGTGATGCGCGAGATGGGCAAGGCGATGATGGGCACCGGCGAAGCCTCCGGCGAGCGGCGCGCGACGCAGGCCGCCGAAGCCGCGATCGCCAACCCGCTGCTCGACGAAACCTCGATGCGCGGCGCCCGCGGGCTGCTCATCTCGATCACCGGCGGCAAGGACCTGACGCTGTTCGAGGTCGACGAGGCCGCCACCCGCATCCGCGAGGAAGTCGATCCCGACGCCAACATCATCCTCGGCGCCACCTTCGAGGAGGCGCTGGAAGGCGTCATCCGCGTGTCGGTGGTCGCCACCGGCATCGCCTCCAGCGAGCAGAAGGCCGACCAGCGGCCGCTCGAAGCGCGCGCTGCCGAGCAGATCAGCCAGCGCCTGCGCGGCCTTGCCGCGGCCGTGAACCCGGCGCCGGCGAAGCCTGCTCCGGCGCCCGCCATGCCGCGCACCGCGCCGGCGATGCCGCCGCGTCCGGCGCCGCAGCCGATGATGCCGGCCGCGATGCAGGATCCGTCGCTCGCGGCGTTCGACACCGACGCCTCGCACTACGGCATGGAGCCGGAGACGATGGAGGAGGGGGCCGACGAGATGGATCCCGCCGACGCGCCGTTCATCGCGCCGGCGCCGGAAGCTCCGGTCCGCATTCCGCGGGTGGAGGATTTCCCGCCGGTCGTCCAGCGTCAGATCGAGGCCCGCCAGCAGCCGCAGCGTCCGGCGCACGAGGACCGCGGTCCGATGAGCCTGCTCCGCCGCCTCGCCTCCGTCGGCCTCGGCCGTGCCCACGAGGAAGCGCCGGCACAGGATCGCCAGCCGGCGCCGGTGCAGCGTCCTGTCCAGAAGCCACAGACGCAGCAGCGGCAGACGCCGCCGCAGCCGCGCGCCGCCCAGCCGGCGGCGGCTCGTACGCCGGCTAAGGACGCCCTGTATCGCCCGGCCGAGGGCAATCTCGACCCGCACGGCCGCCAGCAGCCGGCGGCCCGGGCGCAGGAGGACGAACTGGAGATTCCGGCGTTCCTCCGCCGCCAGGCGAACTAGCCGAAAACGATCACGAAAAGACCGGCACCTTTGGTTTAGGTGTCGGTCTGCAAGCCTTTGTGCGAACAATGGAAAGGCCGAATCAGCCTCTGTGGATATCCGCGTAACACGAGGATACCAAGCGTGATTGGTGCAAGGCCCGCGGCGCGCCTATCCTTTGATTCGAGGACAGCGCCTGGGGTCGGGCGCCAGTGGGGCTGAGCACCGGTTTTTCCCCGTTAGAGCGGGGCTATCCATGTCGGTTCCCCTGTACCGCCGCCCTATGACGTCGTCTCGTGCCGCGCAAGCGGCGGGGGTTGCATCGGGGCGTACGCGAACCATGGTTCAGCGTGGACGGCAGTCGACCTTACGCAAGCGTGCCAAAGTTTCTGGCATCGGCGTTCATTCCGGTCGCGAAGTTTCCATCACCCTCCATCCCGCCGAAGCCGACAGCGGCGTCACCTTCTTCCGTACACATGCCGAGGACGGTCGCGACCGCGAGATCCCGGCAAACTACCGCCACGTCAACGCCACCGACCTTTGCACCTCCGTCGGCGTGCCCGGCGCCTCGGTTGCCACCATCGAGCACCTGATGGCGGCGCTTTCCGCGCTCGACGTCGACAACGCCACCATCGAGATCGACGGGCCAGAAGTTCCGGTCATGGACGGCTCGGCCGGCGCCTTCATGTCGGCGGTCGATGCCGCCGGCGTTGCCGGTCTCGACGCGCCGCTGCGCTATCTCAAGATCACCAAGCCGGTGCGCATCCAGCAGGGCGACTCCTTCGCCGAATTCACGCCGTATAACGGCCGCCGCATCGAGGTCGAGATCGATTTCGCCTCGCCGCTCATCGGCAAGCAGAGCTTCGCCGCCGACATCGACTCCGATTGCTTTCGTCGCGACATCGCGCGCGCCCGCACCTTCGGCTTCCTGGCCGAGGTCGAGCAGCTCTGGGCCCGCGGCTTCGCGCTAGGCGCCTCGCTCGAGAATGCGGTCGTCATCGGCGACGATCGCGTCATCAATCCGGAAGGCCTGCGCTTCGCCGACGAATTCGTGCGCCACAAGGTGCTGGATGCGGTCGGCGACCTGGCGCTCGCCGGTGCACCGATCCTCGGCCGCTACCGTTCCTACCGCGGCGGTCACAAGCTGAACTTCAAGGCGCTGGAAGCTTTGTTCGCCGACACCTCGGCCTGGGTGATGGTCGAAGCGACCCAGCCGCGCCGCGAAACCGCGCACGCCGACCTCGTCTCCGGCGTGGTCGCCCCGGCGTACAGCGCCGAAGCTTCGTAGCTCGCGCTAGACCCCTCTCAAGGTCCGCTAGGTGAACTTCGTTCGCCAAGCTTCCCTTTCTCCCCTGCAAGGGGGAGAGGATTCGCTGCATTGTTGCCGTTCCGGCTCTCCCCCCCCTTGCGCGGGAGAAAGCCGCGCTCGGCGAGCCGTAGCGAGCCTAGCAAGGCTTGAGAGGGGTCACCCACAGTCCTATTCCCCGTCCGCCACAAATTCGCGGCATTGCGCCCGCACCAGAGTTGGCGGAATCGGGCGGCTTCGGCTAAACAGGCTCGGCTAAAAACGCGGGACAGGAGAGGCGAAGCACGGCTCCCCGGGGAGCGGCTTCGAGAGGGCATGGACGACAAGCGCAGAAACGGCTTCCGGGCCGCCCTCAGTCTCGTGGCCGTCGCCGCGGCGCTGTTCCTCGCCGGCTGCAACAAGACCACGCAGGACGTGATGGCCGACGACGAGCCGGCCGGCACGCTCTACAACGAGGCACTCGACAAGCTGAACGCCGGCAAGCTCGGCGATGCGGCCAAGGGCTTCGACGAGGTAGACCGCCAGCACCCGTATACGGACGAGGCGCGCAAGGCGATCCTGATGTCGGCCTTCGCGCAATACCGCCGCGGCCGCTACGACGATACCGTCGCCTCGGCCAACCGCTTCCTGACGCTCTATCCCGGCAGCCCCGATGCGCCCTATGCGCAGTACCTGATCGGCTCGTCCTACTTCCACCAGATCCCCGACATCACCCGCGATCAGCAGGCGACGCAGCGCGCGCTCGCCTCGCTGCAGGAGATCGTCGATCGCTACCCGGATTCGGAATACTCCGCCGACGCCAAGCAGAAGATCATCGTCGCGCGCGACCAGCTCGCCGGCAAGGAAATGCAGATCGGCCGCTACTACCTCGAGCGGCGCGAGTACATCGCGGCGGTCAACCGCTTCAAGAACGTGGTGACCAACTATCAGGACACGCGCCACGTCGAGGAGGCGCTGGAGCGGCTGAGCGAGGCGAACCTGTCGCTCGGCCTTTCGTCGGAAGCGCAGACCGCGGCGGCGATCCTCGGGCACAATTTCCCGGACAGCCCCTGGTACAAGGACGCCTACAACCTGCTCCAGTCGGGCGGCCTGTCGCCGAACGAGAACAAGGACTCGTGGCTGTCCAAGCTGTTCGGCGGCAAGCCGGCGCAGACGGGCTAGCCGCGCCGCCGGCGGCCGCATGCTCGTCGCCCTGTCCATCCGCGACATCGTCATCATCGACCGGATGGCCATCGATTTTTCCTCGGGCCTGACGGTGCTCACCGGCGAGACCGGCGCCGGCAAATCCATCCTGCTCGATGCGCTGTCGCTGGCGCTCGGCGGCCGCGGCGATGCGGCGCTGGTGCGTTCCGGCGCGGAGCAGGGCGACGTCACCGCCGTCTTTGCCGTTGCCGACGATCATCCCGGCCGCGCGTTGCTCGTCGAGGGCGGGCTCGACGCGGAGGGCGACCTGATCCTGCGCCGTGTGCAGGGCGCCGACGGCCGCAGCCGCGCCTTCGTCAACGACCAGCCGGTGTCGGCGAGCCTGCTCCGCCAGATCGGCGAGACGCTGGTCGAGATTCACGGCCAGCACGCCGACCGCGCGCTGATCGAGACATCCGGCCACCGCGCGCTGCTCGATGCCTTCGACGGCCTTGCGCCGCTCGCCGCAAAAGTGCGCGCGGCGCACGCGACCTGGCGCGCCGCCGACCATGCGGTCGCGGCGCTGAAGGCGAAGATCGCCGCCGCGCGCAACGAGGCCGATTACCTCCGCGCCGCCGTCGATGAGTTGACGATCCTCAACCCGCAGGCCGGCGAGGAAGAAAGCCTCGCCGAGCGCCGCGCCCAGATGATGCGTGCCGAGAAGGTCGCCGGCGATCTTGCCGAGGCACACGAGACGGTCGCCGGCTCGGCCTCGCCGATCCCGACGCTGTCCAGCCTCGCGCGCCGCCTCGAACGGAAGGCCGCGACGGCCGGCGGGCTGCTCGATCCGGCGGTGGCGGCGCTCGACCGCGCGCTGATCGCGCTCGACGAGGCCGAGCAGGCGCTGAACGCCGCCATGCACGCCGCCGATTTCGACCCGAAGGAACTGGAGCGGATCGAGGAGCGCCTGTTCGCGCTTCGCGCCGCCGGCCGCAAGCACAGCGCGCCGGTCGCGGAGCTGCCCGCGGTCCTGGCGCGCATGAGCGCCGATCTCGCGGCATTGGAGTCCGGCGAGGAGCGTCTGGCGGCATTGGAGAAAGAAGCCGCCATGGCGCGCGCCGCCTACGACAGCGCCGCCGCGTCGCTATCGAAGAAACGCCACGCCGCCGCCAAGCGGCTGGAGAAGGCGGTCGCCGCGGAGCTCCCCGCGCTGAAGCTCGAGCGGGCGCAATTCCTGGTCGACATCGACTCCGACGCAACGCGGGCAGGGGAGGCCGGCATCGACGAGGTCGCGTTCTTGGTCCGCACGAACCCGGGTACCGAGCCCGGCCCGCTGATGAAAGTTGCATCCGGCGGCGAGCTCGCGCGCTTCCTGCTGGCGCTGAAGGTCGCGCTCGCCGATCGCGGCAGTGCGGCGACGCTCGTCTTCGACGAGATCGACACGGCCGTCGGCGGCGCGGTCGCCGACGCCATCGGCGTCCGCCTCGCCCGCCTCGCGGAGCGTGTGCAGGTCCTCTCCGTCACCCACGCGCCGCAGGTCGCGGCGCGCGCCGGCGCCCACATGCTGGTCGCGAAGAAGGCGGCGCGGGGCACGGTCGTCACCAGCCTGACGCCGCTCGACGCCGGAAAACGCCGCGAGGAGATCGCGCGGATGCTCGCCGGTGCTACTATCACCGACGAAGCGCGCGCCGCCGCCGATCGCCTGATCCGCGGCGCGGCGTAGAACCGAGGGCGACCGGGGAGCGTATGACCAAGAAGTACATAATGGGCTGGCTGCACTTCAAGCCGGGCAAGCGCGATGCCTTCATCGCCGGCTCGCGCGACTACGTCGGGAAATGCCGCGCCGAGTCCGGCTGCGAATTCTTCGACGTCAGCGTGTCGCCGTTCGATTCTGACCTGGCGATGGTGATGGAGTGCTTCACGAGCCCGGAGGTCCACGAGGCGGAGCACCTCAACTCTCGGCACTTCAAGCAGTTCTGGGCGGCGCTCGGCGAGGTCTGCGTCGAGGCGCATTTCGAAAACATTCTTTCCGACACGGTCATTCCCGACACGACTAAATTCGCCTGATGTCGGCCAAGCTCGCGATCCTCTTCGGTATCCTCGTCATCGACGTTTTCGGCATCGGCCTCATGCTTCCGGTGGTGCCGGGGCTGGTGCGCGAGCTGACCGGCGGCGACATCGCCTCGGCGGCGGCCACCTACGGCTGGCTGATCGCGCTTTATTCGCTGATGCAGTTTCTCTTCGGCCCGGCGATGGGGGCGCTGTCGGATCGCTTCGGACGCCGGCCGATCCTGCTCATCTCCATGCTCGGCCTCGGCCTCGACTACCTGCTGCTGGCGGTGGCGCCGGCGCTCTGGGTGGTGGTCGTCGCGCGTATCATCGGCGGCGCCATGGGCGCCTCGATCTCGACCGCCAGCGCCTACATCGCCGACATCACGCCGCCGGAAAAGCGGGCGCAATCCTTCGGCTTCATCGGCGTCGCCTTCGGCATCGGCTTCATCACCGGGCCGCTGGTCGGCGGCTTCCTCGGCGAATACGGATCGCGCGTGCCTTTCTACGGCGCCTCGACGGTCAGCTTCATCGCACTCATCGCGGCGTGGTTCCTGCTGCCCGAGTCGCTGGCGCCGGAGCTCCGCCGCCCTTTCCGCCTGCGCGAAGCCAATCCGCTCGGTGCCTTCATCGTCATCTCGCGCTACAAGGCGGTGATGACGCTGCTCGTCGTCTTCGTCCTGTCGCAGCTCGCCGAGCGGCTGCTGGAGAGCACGTGGGTGCTGTTCACCGCCTATCAGTTCCACTGGTCGCCGGTCGATGTCGGTGTTTCCTTCGCCTGGGTCGGCATCCTGTTCGTCGTCACGCAAGGCGGGCTCGTGCGCCTCGTGGTGCCGCGGCTCGGCGAATGGAACACCGTCATCCTCGGCTTCGTCGTCGCGGCGGTGTGCATGACGACGATGGCGTTCATCACCAGCCCGTGGGCGCTCTACGCCATCACCGTGCCCTACGTGCTCGGCTGGGGCCTCACCGGCCCGGCGTCGCAGGCGGTGGTGACGCGCATCGTCGCGCCCAACGAGCAGGGCATCCTGCAGGGCGCCATCGCCAGCGTCTCGACCGCCACCGGCGTCATCGCCCCGCCGATCGGCGGCGCCCTGTTCGGCTATTTCATCAGCCCGGGCGCGCCGTTCCATCTGCCGGGCGTGGCGTTCCTGCTCGGCGGCTCGCTGTTCGTGCTGGGGCTCATATTTGCGGCGCGGCCGAAGGTGTTCCGGACGGTGCGCGAGGCGCTGGCGAAGGCATAGGGCCGGTGATCCTCCCCTGCAACGCGGGGGAGGGGGACCATGCGAAGCATGGTGGAGGGGGCACGGCAAAAGCCCCCTCAGTCGGCTTCGCCGACAGCTCCCCCGTAAACGGGGGAGCACCGCCGCTGCTACTGACGCCTTGCGGCATTGATCGGTGTTAGGCAACTTTCGCGTAAACGGAGCAACACGCGTGGCGAAGAAAGCGGCGAGCGTCAGGGCAAAACGCGTCGCGGACCTCAGCGAGGCCGAGGCGAAGGTCGAGCTGGCCGATCTCGCCGCCGAGATCGCGCTCAACGACCGCCGCTACCACGAGCAAGACGCGCCGAAAATTTCCGACGCGGAGTACGACGCGCTCCGCATCCGCAACGACCAGATCGAGGCGCGCTTCCCAAAGCTGAAGCGGACCGACAGCCCGGGCAAACGCGTCGGCGCCAGGCCGTCCGCGAAATTTGCCACCGTCCGCCACGCCGTGCCGATGCTGTCGCTGGAGAAAGCCTTCACCGACGAGGACGTCCGTGCGTTCGTCGAGCAGGTGCAGCGCTTCCTCAACCTGCCGAAGGACGATCCGGTCATGCTGACGGCCGAGCCAAGATCGACGGCCTGTCGATATCGCTCCGCTACGAGGACCGTGAGCTGGTGCAGGGGTTGACGCGCGGCGACGGCGTCGAGGGCGAGAACGTCACCGCCAACGTCCGTACGATAAAGGACATTCCGCACAAGCTGCCCAAGGATGCGCCGATCTCTTCGAGGTGCGCGGCGAGATCTATCTGCGCAAGGAAGATTTCCTCACATTGAACCGCGAGCAGGCGGAGGCGGGGCTGGAGCTCTACGTCAACCCGCGCAACACCGCGGCCGGGTCGCTCCGCCAGAAGAACCCGGAGGTGACCGCCGCGCGCCCGCTGCGTTTCTTCGCCTATGCCTGGGGCGAGAACCACGGCCTGCCGGCGGACACGCAGTTCGGCGTAATGGCGGCCTTCCGGCGCTGGAAATTTCCGGTCAATCCGCTGGTCCGCCATTGCGCCGGCGTCGACGAGGCGCTCGCTGCCTACGCCGAGATCGAGAAGCAGCGCGCGTCGCTCGCCTATGACATCGACGGCGTCGTCTACAAGGTCGATCAGATCGCGCTGCAGGAGCGCCTCGGCATGCGGACCTCGACGCCGCGCTGGGCGATCGCGCACAAGTTCGCTGCCGAGCGCGCCACGACTGTCGTCGAAGGCATCGCCATCCAGGTCGGCCGCACCGGTGCGCTGACGCCGGTGGCGCAGCTCACGCCGGTCGGCGTCGGCGGCGTGGTCGTCGTCAGCGCCACGCTGCACAACGAAGATTTTCTCCGCGGCTACGGCCGCGACGGCGAGCCGCTGCGCATCGACGACGACGGCAACGTCATCGACATCCGCGTCGGCGACACCGTCACCATCCAGCGCGCCGGCGATGTCATCCCGCAGGTGCTGTCGGTGGACCTGAAGCTGCGGCCGAAATCGGCGAAGCCGTTCGACTTCCCGAAAATCTGCCCGTGTCCGCTGAAGACTCCGGTGGTGCGCGAGGAAACCGCGACCGGCAGCGAGGGCATCGTACGCCGCTGCTCGGGCGAATTCGCCTGCCCGTTCCAGCGCAAGGAGCACCTCCGCCACTTCGTCTCGCGCGGCGCCTTCGACATCGAAGGCCTCGGCGAGAAGCAGATCGAATATTTCTACGACAGCGAGGACCTGCCGGTGAGGGCGCCGGCCGATATCTTCACGCTGCGCGCCCGCGACCAGCAGAACCTCAAGAAGCTGAAGGACGTCGACGGCTTTGGCACGGTCTCCGTCGCAACCTGTTCGATGCAATCGACGCCCGCCGCGAAATTGCGCTCGACCGGTTCCTCAACGCGCTCGGCATCCGCCACGTCGGCGAGACCACCGCCAAGCAGCTCGCGCGCGGCTACGTCTCATGGTCCGCCTTTCACGACGCGGCGTTAAAGATCGCCGACGGCGACATGCTGGCGCGGCAGGAGATGGACGACATCGACCAGATCGGCGAGACGGTGGTCGATGCGATCGCGCGCTACTTCGCCGAGCCGCACAATCGCAAGCTGGTCGAGGCGCTGACCAAGGAAGTTACGATCCTCGATGCCGAGCGCGCCGCCACCAACTCGCCGGTGGCCGGCAAGACCGTGGCCTTCACCGGCTCGCTCGAGAAGATGACGCGCGACGAAGCCAAGGCGATGGCCGAGCGCCTGGGCGCGAAAGTCTCCGGCTCGGTGTCGAAGAAGACCGACCTCGTCGTGGCCGGCCCGGGCGCCGGCTCGAAGCTCAAGGAAGCCGAGAAACACGGCGTCACGGTCATCGACGAAGACGCCTGGCTGAAGCTGGTTGGCGGGTAGGGGCGCTGGCGCGGTGCCACTCGGACACTAGGTGGATCCGCAAACTCCTTCCCTCCCTTGCGGGGAGGGTGGCCGGCGGAGCCGGCCGGGTGGGGGGAGTGCCTCCCGGATCCTGTGCATCTTTACGCAATGCTTTCCCCCACCCGCCTCGCAGGGGAGAGGGAAGCTAGTGAACAATGTTCGTGAACATTGTTCACTATCTGCTACATTAGGCGCGTCCTAATTCACCAGCGAGGCCGCATGTCTTTGGTCCGACAATTGAAACGCGCCGGTGCGATTGCCACCTTCCTGGTCGTCCCTGCGATTGCCCACGCCGATTCCGCCGCCGTCGACGAGACGGTCGAGACGCTGCGCTCCGGACAACTCTCGGCAGGCGCGGTGACGCTCACCGAGATGATCGCCGCCGACAGCGCCAACGACGAGGCCCGCTTCGGCCTCGGCATGGTGCGCTTCGTCCAGGCGATCGAGCATCTGTCGCAGGGCTTCTACCGCTACGGCCTGCAGCCGCCGCGCTCGGTGATGATGCCGATCGTGCGGCTGCCGGTGCCCGACAATCCCGATCCGGAGCCGATCGACTACGAAAAATTCCGCGCGCTGCTGGTGGCCTTCGTTGCCGATCTCGACAGTGCCGAGAAGACGATGGCGGGGATGGGCACGCGCGAGGTGAAGCTGCCGGTCAACCTCATCACCGTGCGCTACGACGTGGACGGCGACGGCAAGGCGGAGGCCGACGAGACGCTGATCGCGGCGCTCGCCCGTTTCTTTGACACGGACGCCAGCGACATCATGGGCCGTGATATGACCGTCGCGTTCGACCGCGCCGATGCCTACTGGCTGCGCGGCTATTGCCACGTCCTCATGTCGATCGGCGAATTCCTGTTGGCGTACGACTGGCACGAGAGCTTCGACGACTCGTTCCACATCTTCTTCCCGCGGGCGCACTCGCCGTTCCAGGAGGCGCTGGCGCCGCCCGGCACCGGCTTCATCTCGTCGGAGACCGCGATCGCCGACCTGATCTCGTTCCTGCACGTCCGCTGGCCGGTGGTCGAGCCGCAGCGGCTGCTCGCCGTGCGCGAGCACCTGAAGCAGGTGGACGGCGCTCAGCCGCGAGGATTTCGCCGCGATCGTCGCGGAGAACGACAACGACCGCGAGTGGATCCCGAACCCGAAGCAGACCGGCGCCGCCGGCTCGCCGGTGACAGGCGAACAGATCGCCGCGTGGCATGCGGTGCTGGACACCTTCGACGGCCTGCTCGACGGCACGCTGCTCATGCCGCACTGGCGGCTCAAGCAGGGCGTCAACCTCCGCCGCGTTTTCGAGGAGCCGCGCCCGTTCGACTTTATTCTGTGGATCACAGGCCCGGCGGCGCTGCCCTACGTCGAAAACGGCCGCGTGCTGACGAGCCGGGAATGGAAGGACATCACGACCGCCTTCGAAGGCTCCTTCGGCGGCTACGCCATCTGGTTCAACTAGCCGGCCGGGTTGGGCGCCGGGTTGATCGGCAGGACCGGGACTGCGGGCGAGGGCGCCTGCGGCACCGGTCCTTCCGGCGCCATCATCGCGGTGGCGCTGAAGGCGGGCGCCGCGTCCAGTTCCTCCTTCGTCGTGTCGAAGGTCAGGCGCAGCTTGCCGTCCGCATCGATAGATGGCGTGATCGCGGCGTACGAGACGGCGACGTTCTTCTCACCGAGGCCGAGGAAGCCGCCGACGCCGACGACCAGCGCATAGGGGCTGCCGTCGGAGGCGAGCACGATGTCGTTGACGTCGCCGAGATTTTCGCCGGCCGGGCTGTAGACCGTGGCGCCGACCAGCTCGCTCGCGAGCAACTGGTCGGCTCCGATCTGCGGGATGAATTTCGGTGCCGTCAGGGTACCGCTCGGAGTCTGGATATTCGGCATGACGGGCGGGGGCCACGACGTCCTGGGCGTAGAGCGGAGTCGCGAGGCCGAGCGCCGCGATAGCGGTTGCGGTCACGAAGATCTTGCGCATGATTTCTCTCCTCGATGCGATTGTTCGTTCCCACCCTTCCGGTGCGATGGGTTCGGTGCTGCACAGAGAATGCGCCGGCGCGGCGTATGTTCCGTGTGCCTCGTCCTAGGCGAGGTAGCCGCCGTCGATGGTCAGGCTGGCGCCGGTGATGAAGCTCGACTCGGGGCCGGCGAGGTAGGCCACGAAACTGGCGATCTCCTCGTCCTGCGCCATGCGGCCGAGCGCGATCAGCGGCCGGACGTAGTTGGCGACCGCGTCGTTGTTCATGTCGGTCATCGTCGGGCCCGGCTGCACGTTGTTTACCGTGATACCGCGCGGCCCGAGGTCGCGCGCCAGCCCGCGCGTGAAGCCGGCGAGCGCCGCCTTGGTCAGCGCATAGACCGACGCGCCGGCGACGCCGGTGCGTTCGGCGACAACGCTGCCGATGGAAACGATGCGGCCGCCGGCGGTCATGTGGCGCGCCGCCTCCTGCGCCGCCACAAAGAAGCCGCGCACGTTGACGCTCAGCATGCGGTCGAAATCGGCAAGGTCGTAGTTGTCGATCTCGCCGCGCAGCATGATGCCGGCGTTGCTGACGAGAATGTCGAGCTTGCCGAACGCGGCTATGGTCGCGGCGACGGCGGCGCGTACTGCTTCGGCGTCGGCGCTGTCGGCGCGGATCGCTATCGCGCGGCCGCCGGCGGCGGTTACCTCCGCCACCAGGGCGGAAGCCTTGTCCTCCGCATTGGCGTAGGTGAAGGCGACCGCCGCGCCCTCGCGCGCCAGCCGCCGTACGATCGCCGCGCCGATGCCGCGCGAGCCGCCGGCGACCAGCGCCGTCTTCCCGGAAAGTGTAGCGGTCATAAAAGAGTCCTGTTCTGGATTGTTCAGTCCAAAATGCGGTGAGCGCCGTCGCGGCGGATTGCGTTCCGTGATCTATTTCAAGCTGCGGATGGCCATGCGGGCGATGTCGCGCAGTGCGGCCGGCGCCGTGCCGCCGCGGGCGGCGACCTTGATGCCGACGATGGTGGCGCCGAGGAATTCCGCCGCGGCGCGCGCATCGAGCTTGCGGTCGACGCTGCCGTCGGCCTTTGCCGCCGCGATCGTCCGCTCGAAGGCGGTGCGCAGCCGCCCGGCCGGCGGCCTTGTTGAGCGCGTCGATCTCGTCGTCGGCGCGGCCGAACTCGCAGGTTGCCATCACGCCCATGCAGCCCTGCGCGGCGACAGCCTGCGGCCGCGAGGCGAAGGCGACCAGCGCGGTTTCCAGCTTTGCCAGCGGCGGCCTCCGCCGCGTCCATGCTGGCGATGATCTCAGAGATGCTGGCGGCGTTGTAGCGCTCCAGTGCCGTCAGGTAGAGCTGCCGCTTGTCGCCGAAGGTGTCGTAGAGGCTCTGGCGGCTGATCCCCATGGCGCCGAGGAGCGCCTCGGTCGATGCGCCCTCGTAGCCGTCGCCGGAGAAAACCGTTATCGCCGCGTCGAGCGCCGCCTCGCGCTGGAATTCCTTCGGCCGTGCCATCTGCCATGCCTTCTGCGTGAATCTTCAGAAGGCAACATAGAGTTATGGACTGATCTGTCCAGTATCTAAAATCGGCTTGGTTGCGGCGAGCAGCCAGGCCTTGTCATCCGCGCCAAGCAGATGGCCGAGCTTGGCGGGCAGAGCGGTGTGGTACGCGTTGAGCCACGCCCGCTCCTCCGCCGTCAGCAGCGCGGCGTCGACCAGCCGCGTGTCGATTGGCGCGAACGACACCGTCTCGAACGACAGAATCGGCCGCTCGCCGCCGGCAATTTCCTGCGGCGGCAGCACGAGCACCAGATTTTCGATGCGGATGCCGTAGGCGCCGGTCCTGTAGTAGCCGGGCTCGTTCGACAGCAGCATGCCGGGCTCGAGCGGCACGGTGCTCACCTTCGAGATGCGCGCCGGCCCCTCGTGGACGGAGAGAAACGCGCCGACGCCGTGGCCGGTGCCATGGTCGAAATCGAGGCCCGCCTCCCACAGCGCGCGCCGCGCGAACGAGTCGATCTGCGCGCCGCTGGCGCCAACGGGAAAGCGCGCCGTCGCGATGCCGATGTGTCCCTTGAGCACGCGGGTGAAGCGGTCGCGCATCTCGGGCGTCGGATTGCCGGTCGAAATCGTGCGAGTGATGTCGGTGGTGCCGTCGCGGTACTGCGCGCCGGAATCGATCAGGTACAGCTCGCCGGGCCTGAGGACACGCGCGCTTTCCGGCGAGGCGCGATAGTGGATGACTGCGCCGTTCGGCCCGGCGCCGGAAATCGAATCGAACGACAGATCGACCAGCTCCGAGCCATCCTTTGTCGCAGTGTCGGCGCGAAATTCGCGGAGCTTGTCGGAGAGCGCGATCTCGTCGTAGCGGCCGCTGGCGCCTTCGCGATCGAACCACGCCAGGAAGCGCACCATCGCGGCGCCGTCGCGGACGTGGGCGCGGCGGATGCCGGCGATCTCGGTGGCGTTCTTGCGGGCGCGCGGCAGCACGACCGGATCGCTGCCTTCGACCAGCATGCCGCCGGCGGCGGTCACCGCGCCGGCGACGGCCTGGCTCGTGGTCTGCGGGTCGATCAGCACGCGCTTGCCGCCAAGTTCGGTGAGTGCCGCCGTCAGCGCCGCCGGCTCGCGCGGATCGGCGATCTCGGCGAGCGTCGCGCGGATGCTGTTGGAAAGCTTGCGCCCGTCGATGAACAGTTCCGGCTTTCCCGCGGCGGGCAGCACGGCGTAGGCGAGTGCCACCGGATTGTGCGCTACGTCGCCGCCGCGAACGTTGAGCAGCCAGGCGACCGAGTCCGCCTGCGTGATCACCGCCGCGTCGATTTTCCGTTCGGCCAGCCCCGCCTGCAGGCGCGCGATCTTAGCGGCCGCTTCCTCGCCGGCGAGCGCCGCCGGCTGCAGCGACACCGGCGCCATCGGCGCCGCCGGCCGGTCGCGCCACAGCGCGTCGAGCGGATTGGCGGTCACTGGCACGAGCGCCGCCTCCGCCGTTTCGCAGGCCTCGGCGAAGCGGCGCACCTCGGCGACGGTCATCAGCCACGGGTCGTAGCCTATGCGATCGCCCTTCTTCGCATGCGCCGCCAGCCACTTCGCCGGCGGATGCTCGATCAGGTGCTCGCGCGCAAACGATGCGACGTCGACCTGCTGCGCGGCCTGCAGCGTGTAGCGGCCGTCGATGAAGATCGCCGCCTCGGTCGCCAGCACGATGGCGAGGCCGGCCGAACCGGTGAAGCCGGTCAGCCACGCCAGCCGTTCGGCGGACGCCGGCAGGTATTCGCTCTGGTGTTCGTCGGCGTGCGGCACGATGAGGCCGGTCAGCCCGGAAGCAACGAGCGAGGCGCGGAGCGCCGTCAGGCGCGTCGCGGCGCTGGATTTGGCGGGCGTTCCGGTCATGCGCTTCCCCTCGAATTATGCACAAAGCCGCGCCACCGTGTGGCAGCAATGCGGCAGTGCAACATTTCCATGACGCAATGCAATAAACTCATGTCTGTCATGCCTTAGGGCCGTATCCGGCGACCGCGGCGCCATCGTATCTAGCGGCCGGGGCTGATTCGAGAACGGAGTCGGATCATGGTCATGACAGTCTACGACGGAGCCGGCGGCCGTGCCGCGCCGGTCCATGGTGTACTCCGCCGCGCCGTCGCGCGGATCGTGGTCGCGCGCCCGCGTCCCGACCGTCGCGCCAGCGCGCATATGCTGGGCCTCGACGACGCCGGCTTCGCCACCTTCGCCGCGGATCGCCGCGCGATGGAGCACGCCGGGCAGGGCGAGTGCCCGCTCTAGCGGCGGAAAACTAAAGTCGCCCATTCGCCTAGCGGGATCGCTGATGCAAACCTCAGCCCCTGTCCGCGGTACGCGGCCGCGACACGCCGCTGCTGTTCCGTCAGCAACCCCGACAAAATCACGGTGCCGCCCGGCGCCAGATGCCGGCGGATTGCCGGCGCCAGCATCACCAGCGGCCCCGCCAGAATATTCGCAACGATCAGATCGTAAGGCGCCTCGGCTTCGATCGCCGCGTGGTTCAGCCCCGGCGCGGTTAGCGTTTCAACAAATCGCGCCACCCCCGTTCAGCCGCACATTGCCCGCCGCGACTTTCGTCGCCACCGGATCGATGTCGCTCGCCACCACATGCGCGTGGGCGCGCTTGGCGAGCGCAATGGCGAGCACACCGGATCCGGTGCCGACGTCGAGCGCGTTGACGATCCGCCGCGCCTTGGTCTCGCGGTCGATCGCGATCAGGCATCCGGTCGTGGTGCCGTGGTGTCCGGTGCCGAAGGCCAGCCCAGCCTCGATCTCGATGCCGAGATCGTTCGGCATGACCTTGCCGCGGTCGTGGCTGCCGTGAACAAGAAACCGCCCGGCGCGGACCGGCGCCAGGCCGGCGAGCGACTTCGCCACCCAGTCGGTCTTGGGCAGCGTCGCCACGACGAACTTTGCCTTGCCGGCGAGGCGGCTGAGCGCCGCGCGCTCTTCGCTGGTCGGCGCCGTCTCGAAATAGACCGCGACCTGCCATCTGCCCGGCGCGGTCTCGCTGAGGTCGAACGCGTTTGCCCACAGCAGATCGTCGCCGTCGAGCGCGCCGGCAAGGGCGCGGGCAGGGGCCTCGGCAAGGGCAATGGTGGCGACGACCGTCATCGGGCGGCGTTCATAGCAGAAGCCTGACCGTCACAGGGCAGCGGCGAAACCGCGGAAATCCGCCGAAGCCGAATTAACCAATGGCATCAATGTCATCGGGGTGTCATCGCAATCCCATCTGCCTGCAATCCGGCCGCCCCAGACTTTGGCGTGATCTTGTGATTCGCTGGCCATTCGCCTCCGAACGGCCGTCGAAGCATCGAAAGGAGCGACGATGGCCGACCGGTCAGACATCACGGTGCGACGCGTTGTCGATGAAGCAGGCCGGGCCGACGTGCTCGGCATCCTCAAGGCGACCTATCTCGCCGAGAAGCGCTGGATCAGCAATCCCGAGGGCCAGTTTCCGTCGTCCGATCTCGAGCGCGACGATATCGTCTGGTTCGTCGCGGAAGCCGGCGGCGTGCCGGCCGGCGTGGTGCGCATCCTCAACGATCCGCCGATCGCGGCCTACGCCAAGTACCAGCTCACCGCGCTCGATCCGGCGATCCGCGTCGAAGACTTCATCGGCCAGCCCGGCATCGCCGAGGTCGGCCGCTTCGCCGTGCTGCCCGACAGCCGCAAGCGCCTGATGGTCGCCGCGACGCTCATGCGCGCCGTCACCATCGACTGCCTGCAGCGCGGCGTGACGCATCTCATCACCGACGTGTTCGAGGACGATCCGCACAGCCCGTTCGGCTTCCACACGCGCGTGCTGGGCTTCCGCCCGGTCGCCACCCACGACGTCGGCGAGCTCGCCAGCACCAGCCGGCGCATCACGCTGCTCCTCGACATCATCGGGGCGCACCGGCGCCTGCGCGGCCTCAACCACTGGTTCTACCGCTATCTCAAGGACGCGATGCCGGCGGCCCTCCACGGCCGGCTGGCGGCGTGACCTGCCGATGAGCGAGATGAGCGAACGCAGCGTGGTGCCGACGGCGGCCAACGACGCCGCCTCCGACCTGTCGTCGCTGGCGATCCAGTCGGTGGCGCGCCGCATGGCGCCGCTTGGCTCCAGCGGCGTGCCGACGGTCGGGCAGGTGTTCCGCCGCCGCCTGCCGTTCGCGCGCATGCTCGACCGGCTGCTGCTCCGCTTCGTGACGCTGGTGGCGCGCCGCCAGGTCGCGGCGATCAGCGGCATCGAGCACATCCTCGGCCCGCAGCCCTTCATCCTGGCGCTCAACCACAGCATCAAGCGCGAAGCCGTCATCGTGCCGGCGCTGCTCGTCTTCCACCGCGGCGGCCGGCTCATCCATTTCTGGTCGGACTGGGTCTATCGCCTGGTGCCCGGGCTGGCGCTGATCCTCCGCCGTGCCGGCACCATCGTCGTCATCACCAAGCCCGGCCGGCCGCGTGCGTTGAATGCGCTGAAGCCGCTGTTCGCACCGGCAAAGCCGGCGATCGAGCAGGCGCGCGCCCATCTCATGGCGCACCGTCCGATCGGCGTGTTCCCGGAGGGCACCGTCAACCGCAACCGCCGCCGTCTGCTCCCCGGGCGCTACGGCACCGCCCGCCTGTCGCTCGAAACCGGCGTGCCGGTCGTCCCCGCCGGCATCGTCTTCCCGTCGGCGCCCGCCGGCAGCGGCCCGATCCCCGAACGCGAGACGATGGAAATCCGCATCGGCGCGCCGCTCACCCCGCCGCACTACGCCGGCGCCCGGCCGACACACGACGAGATCCGCGCCTGGCACGCAACGATCATGCGCGAGATTGCGCGGCTCTCCGGCAAGACGTGGGAACCGATCCGCGACAGCGGCGAGGATCGCGACGAGCAAGCCGCGGCGGCAGCCTGAATTCGGTCGATCCCGGCAAGGCCGGAATCCAGCGCGACCATTGCGGTGCACTCCGCGTTCAGCGCTGGGCCCCGGCTTTCGCCGGGGTGACGACGGAGGAGGCGCGCCGCGCACTCCTCCCCCTCATTCCAGCGAGAGCCGGAAATCCAGCGCGAGCCAAAGCATCCGCGCGACGCCTCGCTAGTGCCGCTCCACAAACGAATCCAGCACCTTCTTCTGCCCGGCCTTTTCGAAATCGACGGTGAGCTTGTTGCCGTCGATCGAGGCGATGCGGCCGTAGCCGAATTTCTGGTGGAAGATGCGTTCGCCGGCGCGGTAGTCGCTGGTGCCGCCGATCACCGATTTCGCCACCAGCTCACCCTCGATCAGCCGCGGCCCCGAGCTCAGCGGGTGGTCGAAGTTGGAGCCCTTGCGGCCGCCGTTTTTCTTCGCCTCCTCGGCGCCGCGCTTCTGGGCACGCTGCCAGCCCGGCGTGGCGTACGTGTTCTGGAACGGATCGCGCGTGTCGAAGCGCGAGGCGCCGTATGCCGCCGAGCCGTAGCCGCCATAGGCCGACGTATCCTCGACGACATCGACGTGCGCCTCGGGCAGTTCGTCGAGGAACCGTGACGGCATGCCGGACTGCCAGAGCCCATGCATGCGGCGGTTGGCGGCGAAGCGGATGAACGCGCGCTTGCGCGCCCGCGTGATGCCGACATAGGCGAGGCGGCGCTCCTCCTCGAGGCCGGCCTTGCCGTTCTCGTCTAGCGTGCGCTGCGAGGGGAACAGGCCTTCCTCCCAGCCGGGCAGGAAGACAGTGTCGAACTCCAGCCCCTTGGCCGAATGCAGCGTCATGATCGAGACGGCGTCGTTGCCTGCCTCGGCCTCGGCATCCATCACCAGCGAGATGTGCTCGAGGAAGCCCTGCAGGTTGTCGAACTCCTCCATCGAGCGGACGAGTTCCTTGAGGTTTTCCAGCCGCCCCGGCGCATCGGCCGAGCGGTCGGCCTGCCACATCTCGGTGTAACCGCTTTCCTCGAGGATCAGCTCCGCCAGCTCGGTGTGCGACAGCGTCTCGATCTGCGAACGCCAGCGCGCGAAGGCGCCGAGCAGATCGCGGAGCGAGGCGCGCGTCTTGCCGGCGAGCTCATCCGTCTCGGCAAGCTCCGCCGCCGCCTGCATCAGCGGTACTTGGCGGAGGCGCGCGCGGTCGTGCAGCGCCTTCACCGTCGTCTCGCCGATGCCGCGGCGCGGCACGTTGACGATGCGCTCGAAGGCGAGGTCGTCGGCCGGCTGCGCGGTGGCGCGGAAATAGGCCAGCGCATCGCGCACCTCCTGCCGCTCATAGAAACGCGGGCCGCCGATGACGCGATAGGGCAGCCCCAGCGCGATGAAGCGATCCTCGAAGGCGCGCATCTGGAACGAGGCGCGCACCAGGATCGCGATCTCGTTCAGTTTGTGCCCCTTGGCCTGCAGCGCCTCGATCTCCTCGCCGATGGTGCGCGCTTCCTGCTCGCTGTCCCACGAGGAAGCGACGGAGACACGCACCGCGTCCGGATCGACGTCGTCGGTGAACAGCGTCTTGCCAAGGCGGCCTTCGTTGTGCGCGATCAGGTGCGAGGCGGCGCCGAGGATATGCGAGGTCGAACGATAGTTCCGCTCCAGGCGGATGACGACCGCGCCGGGAAAATCTTTCTCGAAGCGCAGGATGTTGTCGACCTCGGCGCCGCGCCAGCCGTAAATCGACTGGTCGTCGTCGCCGACGCAGCAGATGTTCGCGACGCTTTTTCTTTTGCCGTCATGGCCGGGCTTGTCCCGGCCATCCACGCCTTCACTGGTCGGCGTGCTGCCCGGCGATGCCGGCGGGGCCTGGGCGAGCAGCCGCAGCCAGAGATACTGCGCGACGTTGGTGTCCTGATACTCGTCGACCAGCAGGTAGCGGAAGCGCTGGTGGTAGTCCGCCAGCACATCCGGATTGGCGCGCATGATCCGGAGCGGCTCGAGCAGCAGGTCGCCGAAGTCGGCGGCGTTCAGCGTGCGCAGCCGCGCCTGATAGGCGGCGTAGAGCTTCTTGCCCTTGCCGTCGGCGAAGGCGCGGCCGTCGGCATCGGAGACGTCGCCAGGGGCCTGCCCGCGGTTCTTCCAATGGTCGATCATCCCGGCGAGCTGGCGCGCCGGCCAGCGCTTCTCGTCGATGTTCTCCGCCTGGATGATCTGCTTCATCAGGCGGATCTGGTCGTCGGTGTCGAGGATGGTGAAGTCAGATTTCAGCCCGGCGAGTTCCGCGTGCCGGCGCAGCATCTTGGCGCCGATCGAGTGGAACGTGCCCAGCCACTGCATGCCCTCGACGACGCCGCCGATGAGATCGCCGACGCGCGTCCTCATCTCGCGCGCCGCCTTGTTGGTGAAGGTGACGCAGAGGATCTGCCACGGCTTGGCCTTGCCGGTGGCGAGCAGGTGCGCCACCCGCGTGGTCAGCACGCGCGTCTTGCCGGTGCCCGCGCCGGCCAGCACCAGCACCGGCCCCTCGGTCGCCTCGACGGCGGCGCGCTGTTCCGGGTTCAGCCGCGCCAGATACTCCGGCACGGCGCCGCGCCCCGAGGCGCGCGCCGCGATGCCGCCGGGCTTCGGCCCGGGCGCGGCAACATCGTCGCCGGGCTCGCCAACAGACGCGGCGAGCGAGCCTGCCCCGGACCCCGATCCGGGGTCCAGCAACGGGGCGTCGTCATCGTCACGGCGTTTGGCAGGGTCGGTCATAGGCCCCTAAGGAATCCACGAATCCGGAAAGGAGAACACTATAGCAACAGATGGGGGAGGCGGCGGCTTTCGCAATCGCGAAAATGAAACAGGCCGATGGCCTGTTTCGAGCGGACGAACGCGGGAGCGCAAGCCAGAGCCGGACGCCAACTGTGGAGAAGGGCAGGGGCCGCCCGCAACGGACCTTCAATCATTCGCCGCCACTATAGGGTGTGGGTGCGGCGGTGATTCGGGCCGCCGGCAGAGGCGGTACGGTTCATGCGGCGGTCCATCAGCGCCACCCTCGCGGTGGCGGCGGCGATATGGGCTGCGCAAGCGGCCGGTGTCTCGGCGCAAACGCCCGACTGGAGCGGCGCCTACCTTGGCGCCTTTGCCGGCTCCGTCTCCGGCGATTCGGCCGCCACCACCGAGATCGGCTGCGTCGACGGCGGCTATATCTGCAGCCCGGTCCAATATCTGGACAACGGGGCGCTGGTCGGCGCCACCGGCAGCGGCTCGGCCGGCGCCACCGCCTTCATCGGCGGCGGCTTCATCGGCCGCAACTGGCAGAACGGCGAGGTCGTCTACGGCCTCGAGGCCGACATCGGCGCGATGCCGCTCAGCATCACCAACGGCGGCAGCGCGGCGAGCGTCAACGCGGGCATCGTCAACAACGGCGTGCCCGCGACCTTCTCGATGCACGTGACCGCGTCGACGGACTGGCTGGCGACGGCGCGCGCCCGCGTCGGCTTCCTGCCGCTGCCCGGGCTGCTCCTCTACGGCACCGCCGGCATCGCCGCCACGACGCTGACCGTGTCGAACGCCTACGCCGACGACT
Source organism: Bauldia sp. (assembly GCA_037200845.1). Lineage (NCBI taxonomy): Bacteria > Pseudomonadati > Pseudomonadota > Alphaproteobacteria > Hyphomicrobiales > Kaistiaceae > Bauldia > Bauldia sp. Next base: position 2,488,329 of record JBBCGQ010000001.1, on the reverse strand, counting down.
ACGTCTTCACGGACTACTCGGGCCCGAGCGGCGGCCACGAAAATGCCAGCACCTCGGAGTTCCGCACGGCGCTGGTGCTCGGCGCCGGCGCCGAATGGGCGATGGCGGAGCACTGGACGATGCGTGCCGAATACCTGCACGCCGATTTCGGCACGCTCGCGGTCGCGGGCAGCATCTCCTACGCCGATCTCTGGATCGACGTGAACCCGGCCAACAGCACCGCCAGCCTCAGCACGGACATCGTCCGGGTCGGGTTGGCGTACGGGTTCTGACGCCGCAGCCAAAGCAGACTTCGCTTGTCCCTTCGATCAGGGATACGCCTCGCGAAGCGCACTCGGCCTGCTCTCCGATCAGGGACGCGCATAGCCAAAGCAACTCCGCTTATCCCTCCCCTCTACGGGGAGGGGGACCGCGCATAGCCGAAGGCGAAGCGTGGTGGGTGGGGCACGCCTCCATGCCATACGCCCGGCCTCACATCGGACGCGGTAGCGGGAACGCGAAGTCTTGTGCTCCTTTCCGCTCATTCCCGCGATAGCGGGACCCGAGAGCAAGAAGGGAGGACCACGGTCGCCAGTACGCACCGCGCGCTTCTATCGACCTGGATTCCCGATTTCGCGGGGAAACGCGGGGAGGGAAGAACCACCCGGAACACGCGCCCTCGATCGCGGCCGGTCCCGCGGCGATCGCCGCGATGCCGAAGCCGCGCGATGACGTTCCGGCGACATGGCACATCCGTTGCTCCGTCTTGTGCCGATAGTGGCGGCTGGCGCTGCCGGCACGCGATACGGCGCAAAGGGCGAGTGAGCAAAAGGGGTGAATGCAATGCGCACGATGTTGAAAGCCATGCAATTGGCCGGGCTGCTGGCCGGCCTTGCCGCCATGACCGCGGTCGCGTCGGCCGACGATCTCTATTCGGCCAAGAAATTCACCAGCACCAGCCAGACGAAGGAGGGCTACTTTGTCGATGCCGCTCCGATTCCGGGCCAGCGCGCCATCCGCGCCTGCATTGGCGACAAGGTCTGTCCGGTGGCCGTCGCGGCAATGTTTCCCTGCGGCTACACCGAGCTTCAGGTCGCGACGGAGGTCTGCACGCTCTACAAGGCCGACGGCAGCACCGCCGTTCTCGATCACTCGATTGTGCATCAGGGGACACACGCCGGTAACAAATGCGGCTACGACTGGTTTTTGGTGACCTGCTACCCGGCGAACTAGCGCAGCGCGGTCGATTGTTTGGGCGCGTTGTCTAATTCTTGCGCTTGCCATGCTGCGTTGCATTGGCAAATGTTGCATAGCAGCAAGTGCCCGTGGGAGGGGCGCACTTTGACTGTCCGTATGGGCAATCAAAGAGGACTCCATGGAGAGTTTGCGTGCTTCGATCCTGCTCGTTGAGGATGACGAGCCGATCCGACTGGTGCTTTCGAGGGTTCTGAGCAAGGCCGGGTACGACGTAGCCCAAGCGGCCGACGGCCGCGAGGCGATCAAGCGTATTGCCGAGTCGCTGCCGGATCTCATCATTTCCGATGTCGTCATGCCGCGGCTGGACGGGTTCGGGCTGGTCGCCATGCTGCGCGCCGATCCATCCACGCGGATGGTTCCGCTGATCCTGCTTTCCGCCCGCAACAAGCACAGCGATATCGTGCGCGGGCTGGACCTCGGGGCGGACGATTATCTCGTCAAGCCGTTCGACGGGGCGGAGCTGTTGGCGCGCGTGCGCGCCAAGATGGTCCGCCCGCCCGTGCCCTTCGACCTCGTGCCGCAGGACGCCACGGCCGGCATCCTGCCGGTTGCCCACTTCAACCAGGAAGCCGCCCGCGAGATCGCGCGCACCCAGCGCGGCGGGGCGCCCGGCGTGCTCGCCTATGTGGCGCTGAACGAACTGTCGTCCGGGCTGCGCGAGCGCATGGGCACGCGCAGCCAGACCCAGCTTGCCGCGCAGGTGTCCGCGCTGGTCGACGCCGACCGCCAGCCGCTCGACCTGCTCAGTCGCGACAGCGCCCTGCGCTTTCCGTTGCTGATGCCCGAGATGGACGTGACGACCGCCAAGGTCCGCCTTGCCAAGCTTGCCTATCGCATCGCCGCGCACAGCTTCGTCGCCGGCGGCGAGCGCATGCGGCTCACGCCGACGATCGGCTACACCACCTTTGACGATACGACGGAGGCGTCGCCGGCCCGTGAGGCGCTGACTGCCCTCGACGTCGCGGCGACCCATCTCGACCTGCAGCCCATTCGCTACCATCCGAGCCAGAACATTGCGGTCAGCCGGAAGAAGGCGGCGCTCGAGGTGGCGCTGCGGCCGTTGCTTGAGCGGCTGGGGGCGCTGCTGCTGCCGCCTCTGCAGTTGGCGGTTCTCGCTTTCCTGGCGTTCGGCTTGCCGCTGACGGTCTATTCCTCGCTGGCGCGCGTCGGCTGGGACATCACGCCCTTCGCCTATCTGGTCGTGCTGCTGGCGCTGCTGTTCACCGCCGGGCTGATCTGGGCGGAAGGGATCGCGGCGATGCGCCGCGTCGATCCGCCCAACGATCCGCAGATGGTCTATCCGCCGGCCAGTGCGATCATCGCGGCCTACTTGCCCAACGAGGCCGCGACCGTCACGGAGACGATCGAGGCTTTCCTGCACCTCGAATATCCCGGGCCGCTGCAGATCATCCTTGCCTACAACACGCCGCGCACGCTGCCGGTCGAGGCGCATCTGCGCGAGCTTGCCGCGCGCGATCCGCGCTTCGTGCCCATCCGGGTCGCCGATAGCACGTCGAAGGCGCAGAACGTCAACGCTGCGCTGGCCGCGGTCACCGGCGAGTTCGTCGGCGTGTTCGACGCCGATCATCATCCCGACGCGCGCAGCTTCACCCGCGCGGCGCGCTGGCTCGCCAACGGCTACGACGTCGTGCAGGGGCACTGCCAGGTGCGCAACGGCGACGAATCGTGGGTGTCGCGCATGGTCGCGGTCGAGTTCGAATCGATCTACGCGGCCAGCCATCCCGGACGGGCGCGGCTGCATGACTTCGGCGTCTTCGGCGGTTCGAACGGCTACTGGAAGACCAACCTGCTCCGTGAAACCCGGATGCACGGGTTCATGCTGACCGAGGACATCGACTCGTCGATGCGGGTGGTCGAGGCCGGCTACAAGATCGCATCGGATCCGCATCTGGTGTCGCGCGAGCTGGCGACGACCACGCTGAAGGCGCTGTGGAACCAGCGCCTGCGGTGGGCGCAGGGCTGGTTTCAGGTATCGCTGCGCCACACGGCGAGTGGATTTCAGTCGTCAAGACTCTCGCTTCGGCAAAAACTCGGGTTCGCCCATCTGCTGGCGTGGCGCGAGATCTATCCCTGGATATCGCTGCAAATGGTTCCGATCCTCGCCTTCTGGGCATGGCGGGCCGGCGGCATCCAGTACATCGACTGGTTCGTGCCGATCTTCGTTCTGACGACGATCGTGACGCAATCGGTGGCCGTCGGGCAGGTCTACATGGCCTACGTGCTGGCGGCGCCGGAGATCCGCAAGCGAACCAGTTGGTTCGTGTCCTACTTCTTCATCTCGTTCTTCTTCTACACGCCGCTCAAGAATCTCATCGCGATGTACGCGCAGATCAAGGAGCTGTTCCGCGACCGCAAGTGGAAGGTGACGCCGCGGGGGGCGAGGGGTGGCGGCAGTGCGCCGGCCGAGGTCGAGGCGGTGCAGGGCTAGGACGGCGCCCGCGCGAGGCGCCGGAACACGCGCCCGTCGATCGCGGCCAGCCCGGCGGCGATCGCCGCCATGCCGATGAAGTGGTTTGCCGCCAGCCGCTCGCCGAGGAACACCGCGCCGAGCAGCACGGCGGTCACCGGGATGAGCAGCGTCACCAGCATCAGGTTGACCGAGCCGGCGGTCGCCAGGATGCGGTAGTAGATGACGTAGGCGAGGCAGGTCGACAGCGCGGCGATGCCGAGCAGCGCGCCGATCACCGCGAGGCTCGGGAGCGGCAGGCGCCACGGCCCGTCGAAGACGAGCACGAGCACGCCCATGATCGCCGCGCTCGCCGTGATCTGGCCGGCGGCGGTGGCGAGCGGCGCGAGGCCCATCTGCGAGAAGCGGCGGGCAAAGATCGCCGAGTAGGCGTAGAGGCAGCAGGCGGCGAGGATGGCGAGCTCCGGCACGAGGTGGCCGCCGACGTGGGCGAGCGCGTCGCCGCCGATCATGACGACGACGCCGGCGAAGCCGACGAGAATGCCGCCGACGCGGAGCGGCGTCATGCGCTCGTCGATGGTGAGATAGTGGGCGACGACGACCGTGAACAGCGGCGTCGCGGCGTTGAGGATCGAGGCGAGGCCGCTAGGGATCCCGTGGCCCTGCGCCCACGCGATCAGCGTGAAGGGCAGCACGTTGTTGCAGAGGCCCATGATCGCGAAGGCGCGCCAGCTTTCGCGGTCGCGCGGCAGACGACCGCCGGTTGCACGCAGCACGGCGTAGAGCAGGGCGGCGCCCAGCACGACGCGGACCGCGACCAGCGTGTAGGGATCGACGCCGGTGAGTGCCACGGCGTTGAAGAAGAACGAGCCGCCCCAGAGCAGCGAAAGAAAAAGCAGCAGCCCCCATTCGGCCGCGGTCATGGTGTGATTTGGCGGTGAGGCCATGTCGGTCGGTTCCAGCATCGGTTGCCGGCGGGAGTAGCAGGCGCCTGAAAAGGATGCATTCCGTTTCTTGCGCTTGTCATGAACGGGTGCCTTTAAGGCTTTGGTTCCCTTGGATCATTTGCTACGCTCATGGCCTCGCCCATGTGACCGGCGGAGGCAGACCTGAACCGGCTTTATCTCATCGTCGGCGGGGCCATCGTGATCGTGCTGTTCGCGGCACTGATCGTGCCGTGGTTCGTCAACTGGGACAGCTACACGGCGAACTTCGAGCAGGAGGCGACCCGCCTCGTCGGCCATCCGGTCCATGTCGGCGGCGCCGCGCGCGTGCGGATATTGCCGTCGCCGTCGGTGACTTTCACCGATGTCGAAGTCGGCGAGCCGGGCGCGCCGCCGATCGTCACCGTCGAAAATTTCTCTGCGACCATCGAGCTGGTGCCGCTGCTGCAGGGCGAGGTGCGTGTGCTGTCGATGACGCTGGAGCGGCCGCACGTGCGGCTCTCCGCCGACAACCTCGCCGCGGTCAACTGGCTGAAGCCGCCGGGCGGCGGCAAGGGCAACCCCGACCGCATTGTGCTCGGCGGCGTGCAGATCAACGACGGCACGCTGAACTATACGGATTCTGAAACCGGCATCGCGCTCGCCTTCGGCGGCGTCACGGCATCGGTGGCGGCGGACTCGCTTGCCGGTCCGTGGCGGCTGGAGGGCACGTATCTCGAGGGCCAGCGCAGCGTGCCGTTCCGCTTCGCCACCGGCCGGCAACTCGACGACGGCACCATCCGTCTGCAGTCGACGCTGGCGCCGCCGATGCTGCCGGTCAGCCTCTCGGCCGATGGCGTGCTTTCCAATACCGCCGCAAAAGGCTTCGCCTATGTCGGTACCTACAACGCTGCCGAGGTCGCCGGCGACAAGCCGCTGCCCGCCGGCTGGCGCAGCCAGGGCACCTTCGCGCTGTCGCGCGACCGCATCGCCATCGACAAGGCCGTGCTGTCGAACGGACCGGTCGAGCGGCCGACGAGCGTCGCCGGATCGCTCAGCGTCGCCTTCGGCAAGGATCCATCGTTTGCGGCGAGCGCGGAAGCGCGCCAGCTCGATCTCGACCGGACGCTTGCCGGCGGGCCGTCGCAGCCGGTCGACGTTGCTGCCGTGGCGCAGGATTTCCTCGCCCGCATCGTGGCGCTGCCGGTGCCGACGATCCCCGGCCGCATCGCGTTCAATGTGCCCGGCATCGTGGTCGGCGGCTCGGTCATCCAGGACCTCGCCTTCACGGCGGAACCGGCGCCAGACGGCTGGAAGGTCAGCGGACTGCGTGCCCGCCTGCCGGGGCAGGCGCTGGTCGAAGCCGACGGCGTGCTGTCGACGCGGCGCGCGGTCGGCTTCAGCGGCCACGCGCGTCTTGCCGTCGCGCAGCCGGCGGTGTTCGCCGGCTGGTGGCGCGGCAGCGCGCAGGCGGGAGCGGGCGGGCCGCTCTCGGCCTTCGACATATCCGGCGACGCCATGCTCGCTGCCGGCCGCGTGTCGGTCGACAAGATCGCGGCGACGATAGGCGATGCGACCATCACCGGCCGTTTCAGTTGGGGCGACGTCAAGGGTGGCCGTGCGCTGTCGACCGACCTCAAGGCGGATCGCATCGACTACGCCGGGGTGAAGGCGCTGGCCGACCTGCTCGCCGGGCGCGACCTCGCCGATGTGGGATCGCTCGCCGACAGCTTCTCGGTGCGGCTCGCCGCCGACGCCTTCCAGTACGGCGACGTCGCGATGCGGAACGTCGCGGTCGATGCGTCCTACGCCAACGACACGCTGAACGTCGTGCAGCTCGCGATCGGCGACGTCGGCGGCGCGAGCTTCCGCGTCACCAGCGGGCGGATCGACGAACTGACCGCCAACCCGCGCGGCCACCTCGACGCGCACCTCGAGGCCGACACGCTCGACGGCCTGACCGTGATCGCGGGCAAGGTGCTGCCCAGGAGCAGCATCGCCGAGTGGCTGGCGCGTACGGCGCCGTCGCTGGCGCCGGCGGTCGTCAACGCGCGCATCATGGCGCCGCCGAAAAGCGGTGCCGGATTTCAGGTCGCGGTCGACGGCGTCGCCGGGGCGACCACCTTCAGCGCGACGGTGCAGTCGTCGGTCAATCTCAAGCAGGCATCGACATGGCGGACCGTGCCGGGCGTCTTCGCGATCACGGCCGACTCGCCGGACAGCGCTGCGCTCGCGCATCAGTTCGGCTTTGCGGCGAGCGCAGTGAAGGACGACGGCGGCGCGCACCTCGCCGCGAAGGGCGCGGGGATTCCGAAGGACGGCCTCGACTCGGTGGTCGACGGCGAATTCGCCGGCGTCACGGCGAGCGCACAGGGCAAGCTGGTGCTCGCCGAGGCGGCGCCGATCTTCACCGGCAATTTCACGCTCAAGGCCGACGACCTCGCCGCCGCCATCGGCACCGCCGGCCTGTCGATCCCGGGAGCGGCGGCGGGCACGCCGGTCGCGCTCGCCGGGACGTTCGTCGCCAACGGCTCGGATCTCACGCTAACGTGGAAGGACGGCACCGTCGCCGACCAGCCCGTGAGCGGCAACGCCGAAATCGCGCGGGCCGCCGACCAGAGCTGGCGCGTCGGCGGGGCGCTCGACATCGACACGGTCGATCTCGGCTGGCTCGCCTCGCTCGGCCTCGGCTTCGCGCCGGAACTCAGCGGCAACGCCAAGGCGCCGTGGTCGAAGGCGGTATTCGCGCCGCCTACCTATGGCGCGGTGAGCGGCAAGGTCACGGTCGCGACGCGGCATTTTTCCGTCGGCGACCTTGACGTCACCGGCGGCAGCATCGCGCTGGCGCTGCAGCCGAACCGGATCGACGTGGACCTCACCGGCGGTCATGTCGCGGGCGGTGCGGCGGCGGGCGGCGTCTCGATCCAGAACGTCGACGGCAATGCGACGCTCACCGGCCAGTTCAACCTGACCGGCGCGGCGCTCGACTCGTTCGTGTGGCAGCGCGACGGGCAGCCGGCGATTGCCGGTGGACTCGACCTGTCGGCGAATTTCGAGGCGACCGGCAAATCGCCGGCGGCGCTGGTGGCGAGCATGACCGGCGGCGGCGTCATCGCGGTCCACAACGGCGTCGCGCGCGACATCAATCCGGAGACGGCGCGCACGATCGTCCGGCTTTCCGATCTCGGCGAGCCGTTCAGCGACGCCGCCCTGCAGGACGCCGTCGCCAGCCACATCGACACGGATTCGCTGCCCTTCGGCGAGACCGGCGGCGCCTTCACCATTGCCGCCGGCACGGTGCGGCTCAACGGCCTCGCGGCGCGCGGCGCCGACGTCGAGGCGACAGGCAACGCCGTCCTCGACCTCAACGCGCTGACGCTCGCCAGCGACTGGTCGCTCGTCTTCAACTCGGTCGAGCCGGTAGCGGGCGGCGGCGACGCGAAAATCAATCTCGCCTTCCGCGGGCCGCTCGCCGCACCTGTCCGCACCATCGATGCGCTGCCGTTCAACTCGTACCTGTCGACGCGCCAGGCGGCGCGCATGCTCGACGTGATCGCGACGGAGGAAGCGGACCATATCGAGCATGACCGGCTGCGCGACCAGATCAGCAAGATTCGCGGCGATGCGGCGCGCATCGAGCGGCAGAAGCAGCAGATGATCGACGCGGCACGGCGCAAGGCCGAGGCGACGGCCAGCGCCATCGCCAAAGTTGCGGCATGGCACGTCGACCGCGAGATCGATGACGAGGCCCGCACGCTGACGATGCTGGTGCGGGCCGCGGACATTGCCCGCGGCGCCGCGGCGACGGCCGACCTGAGCGCGACCGATGCGGCCGCGAGCGCTGTGGCGGCACGGGCGAAGGCGAACGATGCGCAGGCGGTGCTGGCGTTATCGGTGGCTGCCGACACGAACGCCGCTGCGGCAGCCGCGAAGGCCGGCAGCGACGTTGCTGCGGCGCAGGCGGCGGCGGCTTCGGCCGACGATGCCGCGCGCAAGGCGGCGGCAATCGCGGACAGCGCCGAGGCCAGTGCGGCGGCGGCGATGAAGGCGGAGGCAGAAGCAAAGGACACCGCCGACAAGGCCGACGCCGACCGCTCGACGACGGGCGTCGCGCTCGACGCTGCTAATGCGAAAGCGACCGAGGCCCATGCCGCTGCCGATGCGACCGTCGCCGACCTGGCGCGGGCGCGGGCGGCGCTCGATGCTGCCGGCAAGGCGGTGACCGACGCGGCGCGGCAGCGCGATAGCGCGAAGCAGGCGCTGGCGTTGGCGAGTTCAACGCTGGCGACGACGAAGACGCTGGCCAACCAGAACGCCGAGATCGCGCGGAGCGCGGCGCAGGACGCGACCGAGGCCGACGCGGAGCGGGCGCGGCTGGAGATGCTGGCGCATGCCGCGGTCGACGATCAGCGCGCCGCCGAGACGGAGCGCGACCGGGCGCGCGCCGCGGCCGACGGCAACCGTCAGCAATATGCCGTCGCCCAGTCCGACCTCGCTGCGGCCGAAAGCGCCGATCCGACCGGCAACAGCCTGCAGATTCTCACCAAGCGCACCGACGCCGACAATGCCAAGCGGATGCTGGAGATCGCCGAGAATGCGCTGGCGGCCGCCGAGACGAGCGTCGGCACGGTGGCGGCGAAAGCGGCGACCGCGCAGGCGAGCGCCGACCTCGCCATCGGCAAGGCGCTCGGCGCCGCCGCTGCGTCGTCGCAGGCGGCGGCGACCAGCAGCGCCACGCAGAGCCTGCTCGAGCAGAAGACATCGGAGCGCGATACGGCCGCCGCGCTGGCAGACGCCACCGAGACTGCGGCGCAGCGCGCCGGCGCCGATTTCAACGCGGCGCAGACCGCGGTAAACGTCGCCGACCAGCGCGCCGCAGAACTCGCTGCGGCGGCGAAGGCGGCCGACGCCGAGCAGACCGCCGCGACGAAGGCCAGCGCGGCATCCGGCGCCGGCGTTGCCGGCTTCGCGCTGGCGCAGGCGACCGCGGCGCGCGCCGCCGCCGTTGCCGACGCAACCGCGGCGCGGGATGCCGCCGACATCGCCAAGGCCAGCGCCGATGCCGCTTCGTCCGCGCTGGCGACGCTCGTCGCCGCCAATAACGCGGCGACGGCGGCCGCCGAGACGGCGCACGTGAGGCGGGTTGCCGACCAGCAGGCGGCCGAGGCCGCGCTCGCGGCGGCGACAAAGGCCGACGCCGACGCGACCGCCGCGGCGGCGAATGCCAAGGTGCTGCTCGCCGAGGCGGATGCCGCAACGCGCCGGGTTCAGCCCGAAGCGATGGTTCCGGCGAAGCCATCGGCGACGGTGATGCCGATGCCGCGCCAGCGGCCGCGGCCGTTCAGCCTCGTGCCGGACGCGATGGCCGGCGAGCCGATGACGATCACGCCGGCGGAGTAGCCGCCTTCTTGCGATACCAGGCGAGCACTGCGACGCGGACGGCGGCGGAAAGATTGGTGCCCTCGGCGCGGCCGCGGTCGATCGATGCCACCACGGCCGCGACGCTCGACTTCCGCGCCTCGGCCATCGCGGCCAGCGCCTCCCAGAACGGCGCCTCGAGCGAGATCGACGTGCGGTGGCCGGCGACAGTGAGCGACCGCTTGGCCATCAGTCGCGGTCGCGCTTGTGGCCGTCGATGTTTTTGTCGGCGAGATCGCGCCGTGCGGCCTCGGCTTCCTTCTCGGCGCGCGTACGGCCGAAGCGGGTGCGGTTCGCGGCGGCTTCCTTCTCGCGCTCGTCGCGTTGCTTCGATTTGCGGACGCGGCGGAGGTTGACGATATCGGCCATGATCAGACGCCCGTGAACAGCAGGTCGAGCGCGCGGATGATACGGTCGCGCTGCGCTGCCAGGGTGCCGGCGACTGCGCCTAGCGAACTCGTGCGGATATATGCGAGCTCATTTATGGCCAGCCAATATTCGCCACGGCTGAAACGTATCGGGACAAATACCGGAGGTCGCGCGTGATCGGATTCCGGCCACAGCGGCGCGACGACCACAGTGCGTATGGGCTCCAGGTGGTCGGACTGAAGATTTACGAGAAACGGCGGGTCGGACGCTCCATCCGCGAACGCGTTGCGGTGGACGTCGAATTGGCGACTCATCAGTCGCGAAGGCGTTCATACCAGAGACCGTTTTTCTCGATCTCCTTGTTCCAGGCGTCGATGGCTTGGCGATTCTCTTCCTGCCAGGCGAGCTGCCGCTTGCGCTTGTCAATACTCTGGCGGAGGCCCAATTCCACCTCACGCTCCACATCGACACCGAGCTTCCGCGCCTCGCGCAGCAATGCCGAATCCACGGCAAGATCGACTGTGTCAGCCATGATCTTCTCCTAGACCTTCAGAATAGCACGGCCCCGGCAGGCGGCAACCGATGGCCTATTTCGGCCCGAGCATGTCCTCGGGGCGGACGATCCGGTCGAATTCGGCGGCGGTGACGTAGCCGAGGCGGACGGCTTCTTCCTTCAGCGTGGTGCCGTTGTGGTGGGCGGTCTTGGCGATCTCGGCGGCCTTGTCGTAGCCGATCTTGGGGGTGAGCGCCGTCACCAGCATCAGCGAGCGCTGCATCAGTTCCTTGATGTGATCTTCGTTGGCCTTGATGCCGATGACGCAGCGGTCGGTGAAGCTCACCGCGGCGTCGGCGAGCAGGCGCACCGACTGCAGGAAATTGTACGCCATCACCGGATTGTAGACGTTGAGCTCGAAGTGGCCCTGGCTGCCGGCGAAGGTGACGGCGGCGTGGTTGCCGAAGACCTGCACGCAGACCTGGGTCATCGCCTCGCACTGCGTCGGGTTGACCTTGCCCGGCATGATGGACGAACCCGGCTCGTTCTCGGGAAGCGACAGCTCGCCGAGGCCGGAGCGGGGACCGGAGCCCAGCAAGCGGATGTCGTTCGCGATCTTGAACAGGCTCACCGCCACCGTGTTCAGCGCGCCGTGCGAGAAGACCATCGCATCATGTGCCGCCAGCGCCTCGAACTTGTTCGGCGCCGTGGTGAAGGGCATGCGCGTGATCGCGGCGATGCGGTCGGCGATGCGCTGCGCGAAGCCGACCGGCGCGTTGAGGCCGGTGCCGACGGCAGTGCCGCCCTGGGCGAGCTGCATCAGGCGGGGCAGCGTCTGCTCGATGCGCGCGATGCCGTTCTCGACCTGCGCGGTGTAGCCGGAGAATTCCTGGCCGAGGGTAAGGGGCGTCGCATCTTGGGTGTGGGTGCGGCCGATCTTGATGATGCGGGCCCACTCCATCGCCTTGTCGTTCAGGGCGTTCCGCAGCTTCTGCAGCGCCGGGATCAGGCGGTGGTGGATCTCCTCGGCCGCGGCGATGTGCATCGCGGTCGGGTAGGTGTCGTTGGACGATTGGCTGAGGTTGACGTGGTCGTTGGGGTGGACCGGCGTCTTCGAGCCGAGTTCGCCGCCGAGCAGCTCGATCGCGCGGTTGGCGATCACCTCGTTGGCGTTCATGTTCGACTGCGTGCCCGAGCCGGTCTGCCAGACGGCGAGCGGGAAGTGGGCGTCGAGCTTGCCCTCGATCACCTCCTCGGCCGCCTCGACGATGGCTTCGCCGATCTTCGGGTCAAGCTTGCCGAGGTCCATGTTCACTTCCGCCGCGGCGCGCTTGACGATGCCCAGCGCGCGCACGATCGGGACGGGCTGTTTCTCCCAGCCGATCGGGAAATTTTCCAGCGAGCGCTCGGACTGCGCGCCCCAGTAGCGATCCGCCGGCACCGCGATCGGGCCGAAGGAGTCCGTCTCCATTCGCGACTTCTGGGTGGCCATCGGAGCTTACTTCTTGCGGAATGCGTCGAGGCTGACGACCTGGGCCGCCGCGGCCGGCACGGCGTCTTCCTTGTCTTTGTCTTTTTCCTTGTCGCGGGCGGCGGCGGGCGCCTCGGCCTTCTTCTCGAGCGCGACGACAGGCGCGGGCGCCGCGACTTCGGCGAGCGGCTCGGCGAGGCGCGGGGCGAGCGCCATGTTGAACTCGATCTTGAAGCCGACGGAGGGATCGAGGAACTGCTTCACCGCAGAGAATGGAATGAGCAGCCGCTCGGGTATGCCGTTGAAAGAGAGACCGACCTCCATCGCGTGCTCGGTGACGACGAGATCCCAGTACTGATGCTGGAGGACGATGGTCATCTCCTCCGGGTACTGCGACAGCAGGCGGGTGGAGACGCGCACGCCCGGCGCGGTCGTCGCGAACGAGATGAAGAAGTGATGGTCGCCCGGAAGCGTGGTGCGCGCGACTTCCGACAGCACCTTCCGCACTACGCCGCGCAAAGCATCCTGCGCCAGGATGTCGTAGCGGATCAGATCCTCGGCCATTGTGCCTGCCGCATTAACCAGTGCCCCCCGCGCATCCGTCGGGGCACAGCCCCTGGAATAAAGTGGAGGCTTCTGTTGCCAGGTGCCTCCGAACCCCGCCTTACGATGCGAACCGCAAGGACTTCGATTGAGATTGCATCACTGCATTACGCAGCGAGGCGAACCTCGGCATAGTTGTCATTAGCAACTATAGTTTCGGTCCGATAACGGTGGAACCATGCCGAGCGAAAACACACCCTTTACGCCCTCGTCGATCCTAGTTCGCCCCCATAAATGGTGGAGGCGCCGGGTACTGCCCCCGGGTCCGTAGGGTTTATTACGATGGCAGTTTATCGCCGTAGCCGGATTGCTCCGGCACCTCGAAATATAGGGATTCGCGCCGCGAACGCAAAGGGAAGCCGTTCGCTGTGCCTTAAGAGGCGATGAACCGGCCAATTGCCTCACTGTCCCCAAACAGGGCAGCACGCGCGCGATCCCAATCGACGACCATCAGCGGCTCGGGCGAAGGGAGGGCCGCCAGGGCGGAAAGCACGGCTTCCTGCTCGGTGTCGGAGCCGCGCAGCGTCAGTTCGATCGTCTGGATGGCCGTGCCGGCGGGCTGGCGGTAGAGCACAGCCGCCGTCAGGAGCGATGGCCCGAAAGCCTTGGCGCGAGCGATGATCTGGGGCCGGTCGGTGCGGCCCGTGACGACCTGGCCGATCGGTGGGAACAGAGGCGCCAGAGCATCGACCGCGGCCGCGAACGGGATTCCGAGGCGCTCCACATCGGCGGGAGCCGGCGGCCGCACATACATGTCCGACCAGCCGTAAGCGGTCCGGTGCGCTGCCGAATGGCGGGCAATTGCTGCCATTTGTTCGGCCACCCAGGCTGCGTTCCCGGCAGGCATGACTTCCACCCCGCCAACCACATCGTCGTCGATGAACAACTGCTCCATGGGGTGCGATCTTGCCGAGACGGGCAGGGGACGCCAAGTAGCATCCCTCCATGAGGGCGAAAACTATGGAACTGGGCGTCTACACCTTTGCCGAGATGTCGCCGGACCCGCGGACAGGCGCGCGGCTCGATCCGGCGACGCGCTTCCGTAATCTGCTGGAGGAAGTCGAACTGGCCGATCAGGTCGGGCTCGACGTCTTCGGCATCGGCGAGCACCACCGCGTCGATTTCGCGGTGTCCGCTCCCGCCGTGGCGCTCGCGGCAGCGGCGGCGCGCACCAAGAACATCCGGCTGACCAGCGCGGTCAGCGTCATTTCCTCCGACGACCCGGTGCGGGTGTTCGAGGAATTCGCCACGGTCGACAATATCTCCAACGGCCGCGCCGAGATCATGGCGGGGCGGGGCTCGTTCATCGAGTCGTTCCCGCTGTTCGGCTACGACCTCAACGACTACGACTCGCTGTTCGCCGACAAGCTCGACCTGCTCCTCAAGATTCGCGCCGGCGAGCGCGTGAAGTGGTCGGGCAAGCATCGCGCGCCGATCAACAATCTCGGCGTCTATCCGCGGCCGGTGCAGAATCCGCTGCCCGTGTGGATCGCGGTCGGCGGCACGCCGGAGTCGGTGGTGCGCGCCGGCACGCTCGGCCTCCCGCTGGCGCTCGCCATCATCGGCGGCGAGCCGGAGCGCTTCGCGCCGCTGGTCGATCTCTATCGCGAGTCGGCGCAGCGCGCCGGTCACGATCCGGCGAAGCTCAAGGTCGGTATCAATTCGCACGGCTATGTCGCCGACACCGCCCAACAGGCGCGTGACGAAGCCTTCCCGCCGTTTGCCGAGGCGATGACGCGGATCGGGCGCGAGCGCGGCTGGCCGCCGACGACGCGCGCGCAATTCGATGCGGGAACGACGCTGCGCGGGGCTGCGTTTGTCGGCAGCCCGGACGAGGTGACGGAAAAGATTCTGTTCCAGCACGAGTTCTTCAACCATGACCGCTTCCTCGTGCAGTTCAGCGTCGGGGCGCTGCCGCACAAGCAGTTGATGCACTCGATCGAACTGTTCGGCACGAAGGTCGCGCCGGCGGTACGCAAGGCGCTGGGCGCGGCGGAGGCGGCGACCGTAGCGGTCGACGCCTAGTTCGCCTCACTTTTGCAGCTTCGCCTTCACCTCCGGCCAGTTCGTCTGCGCGGCGGGGATGTTGCCGGGCAGGTCGACGAAGGCCGCCGAATAATTCATGTAGAGCTTGCCTTCGATCACCTCCCAGACCTCCGGCTCGATGTTGGCGGAGACCTCGTGGTAGGCGACGCCCTCGGCGCACAGGCCGCCGAATTGCGGCGCGTACGCCTCCGGGTTGGCGGCGAACAGGGCGCGGTCCTTCTCATTCGCGAACTGCCACGTGGCGCCTTGCCATTCGTAGGTGATGGTCTCGAGGCCCCTGGTCGCTTTCCTGGCCGTGAAATACGCGACCGTGTCGTAGCCCTCGATGGCGACGTTGCCGAAGTATCCGGTGTTGACGTTGCTGGCGAAGGCGGGCGCGCTCGCCAGGATGGTTCCGGCGACAAGCAGGCTGGTGAATCGGAAGGTCATTGCCGTGGCTCCTTGGTTATCGCCGTCGATCAGAGTGCGGCTTTGCGCTTGGTGCATTCCTTCAGCCATGCCGGATCGACCTCCTGGCACGCAGCGCCCCTCTTGAGGAGCAGCGCGATGATGGCGTCGTGTTCCTTGAAGGCGGAGCGCGTCAGCACCGTGTAGCCGTGTGCTTCGGTCTGCTCGATCGCGGCGCCGCGGTCGAGCAGCAGCGTGACGATGTCGATGTGGTTCTCCTCCGCGGCGACGAACAGCGGCGTCACCTTGAACTTGTTGCCTGCCTCATCGACGGCAACGCCGGCGGCGAGCAGGGCCTCGACGGCGGGCAGATCGCCGGCAAAGGTCGCGGCGTGCAGCGCCGTCATGCCGCGGTCGTTCCTCGCGTTGACGTCGGCGCCGCGCTTGATGAGATCGAGCACCACGGCGGTCTTGCCGGCGAGTGCGGCGATGATCAGCGGTGTCTCGGCGCTGGCGTTCTTTTCCTCGATCGTGCCGCCACTGCCGAGCGCCTTGGCAAGTGCCGCGAGGTCGCCGGCCTTGGCCGCGTCGCCGACCGGGCCGGCCATCGCGGCGGCAGCGAAGAGGCAGGAAAGCGAAGCGGCGATTGCAGCGATTCGAAGGTGCATCGGAGGTCTCCCTGACGCGCTCTGTGCGTGCTCCGACTTTGCTTGCATCGCGGCGATGATGGTATGACTGGCCGTCCGATCTTGCTGTCCGATCGTCCCAATCGGGAGGGCGAATGAGCATTCTGACCCTCGAAGAGATGGTCGAGCAGATCCAGCAGCCCGAGCCGGACGTGCTCTCCGAGGTGTTGCGCGCCGTCCGCCTGACCGGCGCGCTGTTCTTCGACAACGCCGGATACGCGCCATGGGTGGCGACGACGCCCACCGTCGCCGACGTCGCCCATTTCGTCATGCCGCGGGCCGAGCATGTGATCCCCTTCCACATCGTGACGGCGGGCTCGTGCTGGGTGTCGCTGGTCGACGATCCGTCGTCGGCCGTGCTGCTGCGCGCAGGCGACGCGGTCCTCTTCCCCAACGGCGATGAGCACAATCTCGGCTCCTCGCCGGATCTCCACGAGGAGCCGCGGCTGGAGGAATGGGACGTTGCCGATCGGCCGCTGCCGGTTACCTTCATTCTTAACGCGGGCGAGGGCAGGGAGGAGGCCTGTCACTTTGTCTGCGGCTTCCTCGGCTGCGACGCGCGTCCGTTCAATCCGCTGCTGGCCGCGCTGCCGCGCATGCTGCGCGCGCGCACGTCGGAATCGACGCAGCGCCTGCTGGTCAGTCTGGTCGGCAAGGCGATCGCCGAGACGCGCGGGCGTGGCGCCGGCAGCGATTCGGCGCTGACCAAAGTCGCCGAGCTGATGTTCGTCGAGGTGATCCGCTGGCACATGGACAATCTGCCGGCCGACGCGGTCGGCTGGCTGGCGGCGCTGCGCGATCGCCACGTCGGCGCCGCGCTCCGCCTCATGCATTCGCGGCCGGCAGAGCCGTGGACCATCGAGAGCCTGGCGCGGAACGTCGGCCTGTCGCGCTCGCGCTTTGCCGAGCGCTTCACCGACCATCTCGGCACCTCGCCGATCCAGTATCTCGGCCGGTGGCGCATCCAGCTCGCCTCGCGCCTGCTCGAGCAACAGGGTGCCAGCGTCGCTAGAGTCGCGGCGGAGGTGGGCTATGCTTCGGAGGAAGCCTTCCAGCGCGCCTTCAAGAAACTCATCGGCGTGCCGCCCGGGGCCTGGCGGAAGGAACACGGCCCCCTATCTCCCGCTGCTTCGGTCACCGGGTCAACCTGACGACTGCTGTCAGGTTCGTGCTGCAGTGCATGGCATTGTGATCAAATCGTCACACCTAAGATGTTGATGTGACGGGTGTTCCAGCTAAATTGTTGCATTGCACAAATGCGCGGTATATAGACTTAGTCCCAGCGCGATCCTTCCTCCCAAGGCGGCCCGCGCCACCACCCGAAAGACATCGCTATGGCATCAAGTTTCGCACGAAACGCGATCGTGCTCGGCCTCGTGTCGGCTATCGGCCCGTTCGCGATCGATATGTATCTTCCGGCCTTGCCGACGCTTGCGCAGGACCTGCAAGCTTCGCCCGCCGCCGCTCAGGGAAGCCTCATGGCTTTCTTCCTGGCGGTCGCCCTCTGCCAGATCATCTACGGCCCGGTGTCCGACTCGTTCGGCCGCAAGGCGCCGCTTTATTTCGGCAGCATCCTCTACGTCATCGGCGCGGTCGGCTGCAGCTTCGCGCCGTCGATCGAGTGGCTGATCTTCGCGCGTTTCGTTCAGGGTATCGGTGCCTGCGCCGGCATGACGATCCCGCGCGCGGTCGTGCGCGATCTGCACACCGGACATGAGGCCGCGCGCCTGATGTCGCTTCTCATGCTCGTCTTCAGCGTCTCGCCGATCCTGGCGCCGCTGTTCGGCAGCGCCGTCATCGCGTTCGGCTCGTGGCGGGAAATCTTCCTGGCCATGGCGGTTGCCGCCGTGCTGAGCGTGTTCCTCGTCGGCTTCGCGTTGAAGGAGACGCGGCCGGTCGAGCAGCGTATCCCGTTCAACATCCGCACGATCGCGGCGAGCTATGCCGGGCTGTTCCGCGACCGGCAGTACATCGGGCTGGTGTTCATCGGCGGCTTCGGGCTGGCGAGCTTCTTCGCCTTTCTGTCGGGCTCGTCGTTCGTCTACATCGGCCACTTCGGCCTCTCGCCGGCCGAGTACAGCATTGCCTTCTCGGTGAACGCCATCGCCTTCATCGGCACGGCGCAGCTCACCGGGTATTTCGGCAAGCGCTTCGGCCTGCACCGCACGGTGCGCGCGGCGCTCACCTTCTACCTGATATCGACCTCGACGCTGTTCGTGCTGACGCTGGCCGGCGTCGACAATCTCTACGTTCTGGCCAGCCTGCTGTGGATCGGCTTCGCGGCGATGGGCCTCGTCATCCCGTCGACAGCGGCGCTGTCGCTCGAAAATTATGGCCGCACGGCAGGTACGGCGGCGGCCCTGATGGGTACGCTGCAGCTTGTTGCTGGAGCCGTCGTGGTCGGCCTCGTCGGGGCGTTCTCGAACGGCGCCGTCCTGCCGATGGTCACGGCCATCGTCGCCTGCGCGCTGGTCGCCTTCATTCTCGGCATGATCACGCTCCGCAAGGGCGCGCCGGAAGTCGAGGTCGAGGCCGAGGCGCACGCGCAGCCGGCGGAATAGCTGGAGTTTCGGGCGGGGGTGCGCCCCCGCCCGGAATCGCCTATCTAGTCCCGGATGCGCCAGTACCTCGACCTGATGCGCCACGCGCTGGAGCACGGCACCCGCAAGCCGGATCGCACCGGCACGGGCACGTTGTCGCTGTTCGGCTACCAGATGCGCTTCGATCTCGCGGCCGGCTTCCCGCTGGTGACGACCAAGAAGATTCACCTGAAGTCGGTGATCCACGAGCTGCTCTGGTTCCTCTCCGGCGACACCAACATCCGCTACCTCAAGGACAACGGCGTCCGTATCTGGGACGCGTGGGCCGATGAGAACGGCGACCTCGGCCCGGTGTACGGCAAGGAGTGGCGGGCGTGGCCGACGCCGGACGGCGGCACCATCGACCAGATCAAGCTGGTTGAATCCGAGATCAAGCGTAACCCGGACTCGCGCCGCCTGATCGTCACCGGCTGGAACCCGGCCGACATCGACAAGCAGGCGCTGCCGCCGTGCCACACGCTGTTCCAGTTCTACGTCGTCAACGGCACGCTCTCGTGCCAGCTCTACCAGCGTTCCGGCGACATCTTCCTCGGCGTGCCGTTCAACATCGCGTCCTACGCGCTGCTGACGCAGATGATGGCGCAGGTGACCGGGCTGAAGCCCGGCGAATTCATCCACACGCTCGGCGACGCGCACCTCTATCTCAACCACATCGACCAGGCGAAGCTGCAGCTATCGCGCGCGCCGCGGCCGCTGCCGAAAATGAAACTCAATCCGGACGTCCATTCGATCTTCGATTTCGTCTACGACGATTTCGTGCTGGAGGGGTACGACCCGCATCCGTCGATCAAGGCGGAAGTCGCGGTCTGAGCTGAGGAGACGGGCGTGAAGGAGATCGAGTCCGCGATCGAGAAGCTGATCATGGCGGCGCGCTGGATTCTGGTCGTCTTCTACGGCGGCCTCGGTCTGGCGCTCATCGTCTATGCGGTTTCGTTCGTGCTCAAGTTCTTCGATGTCGCGGCGCATGTCGTCGATTACGGCGAGGACGAGATGATCCTCGCCATGCTGTCGCTGATCGACGCGGCGCTGGTCGCCTCGCTGCTGGTGATGGTGATGATCTCGTCCTACGAGAACTACGTCAGCCGCTTCGAGAACGCCGCCAACGAATTGTCGTGGCTGGGCAAGCTCGACGCGGGCAGCCTCAAGATCAAGGTGGCGTCGTCGATCGTCGCCATCTCGTCGATCCATCTCCTGCAGATTTTCCTGAACCTCGGGAAGTACAGCGAGGACCAGATCCGCTGGGCGACGATCCTGCACATCACCTTCGTCGTGTCGGCGCTGCTGCTCGCGGTCGTCGACCGCATCTCGTCCAAGACCAAGGAACCGAAGCAGCCGTGAGCCGCCCGCGCATCGCGCTCATCGCGGCGGTCGCGCGGAACGGCGTGATCGGCGCGGCGGGCAAGATGCCGTGGCGGCTGTCGACCGACGCGCAGCGCTTCAAGCGGCTGACCATGGGCAAGCCGATCGTCATGGGCCGCAAGACATACGAGTCCATCGGCAAGCCGCTGCCCGGGCGCACCAACATCGTCGTGACGCATCGTCCCGGCGCTGCAACCGAGGGCGTCGTGTTCGTGCCCGACCTCGAGGCGGCGCTGTCGGTTGCCACGACCCGTGCCGAGGTGGCCGGCGTCGGTGAGATCATGGTTATCGGCGGCGGCGAGATTTACGCGGCGACGCTGGAGCGCGCGGATCGCCTCTACATCACGCATGTCGAGGCGTCGCCGGACGGCGACGCGCGCTTTCCGCCGATCGATCCCGCCGTGTGGCGCGGCGCGTCGTCGGAGCGCATCGGCGTCGGGGAAAAAGACACCGCGCCGACGACCTTCGTTATCTATGACCGGGTGGCGCCGCTGCCTGTTTAGTTGACAGTCGCCCCGCCGCTACCCAAGTGATGCCACGCCCCTCACGTTGCATGGGTGGCCGAGGTTGCTATAACCCCGGCCGGACAGCATGATTGCCCGCCCGAAGCGCAAAACCCTGCGCTGACAGCCCCTTAAGGAGCGCAATGCCCGGTATCATTCACGCCAGCGGTGGCTGGAAAGGCGGCAACGGCGGTCCGTGGGGGCAGGGCCCGCGCAACCCGGGCAGCGGCGGGGGGTCGAGCCCGCCAGACCTCGAAGAGCTTCTCCGCCGCAGCCAGGACAGACTGCGCCGCGTGCTGCCGGGCGGCGGCGGGCGCAACGTCAATCCGGTAACGCTGATCGCGATCCTGGCGCTGGTCGTCGCGTTCGCCGCGTATTTCTTCTTCACCTTCCGTGTCGCGCAGAACGAGGAGGGCGTCGTCCTCCGTTTCGGTTCCTATTCGCGCGATGCGCGGCCGGGCCTGAACCTGCGCCTGCCGTATCCGATCGAGACGGTGTTCACGCCCGAGGTGACGACGGTCAACCGCGTCACCATCGGCCAGGACGACCGCGGCAGCGGCCGCGACATTCCGGAAGAGTCGCTGATGCTGACCGGCGACGAAAACATCGTCGACATCGACTTCACCGTCTTCTGGAAGATCAACGACGCGGCGAAGTATGTCTTCAACATGCAGGACCCCGACGGCACGGTGAAGGCCGTCGCCGAGAGCGCGATGCGCGAGGTCGTCGGCCAGTCCGACATCGCGGCCGTGCTGACGCAGGCACGCCAGATCACCGAGACCAACGTGCAGAAGCTGATCCAGGGCACGCTCGACGAGTTCGGCTCGGGCATCATGATTACGCAGGTGCAGTTGCTGAAGGTCGATCCGCCGGGCGACGTCATCGCGTCGTTCCGCGACGTGCAGGCGGCGCGCGCCGACCAGGAGCGCATCCAGAACGAGGCGCAGACCTACGCCAACAAGGTGGTGCCGGAAGCGCGCGGCCGGGCTTCGCAGATCACCGAGGCCGCCAACGCCTACCGCGACCAGATCATCGCCGAGGCGGAAGGCCAGGCGGAACGCTTCGATAAGGTCTATCAGAGCTACAAGGCGTCGCCGGACGTGACCCGCCGGCGCATGTACCTCGAGACGATGGAGCAGGTGCTGGGCGGCGTCGATAAGGTCATCGTCGGCGAGGGGGCTGCCGGCGCCTCGGGCGTCGTGCCGTACCTGCCGCTCGACCAGTTCAGCACGACCCGCAGCGCGCCGCCGCCGCCGGTTTCGTCTTCCTCGACGACGGGAGACGGCCAATGAGACGGACAATCTTCTCGGGCGTCGGCGTCGCCGTCGTCGTCATCCTGGCGTTCCTTCTCTATGTGAGCGTCTTCATCGTCGACCAGACGCAGCAGGCGCTTGTCTTGCGCTTCGGCCAGGTGGTGGCGCCGGTCGGCGGAGACCTGCAGCCGGTCACGCAGCCCGGCCTCTATTACAAGCTGCCGCTCATCGACAACGTCGTCTATTTCGAGAAGCGTATCCTCGATCTCGACTCGCCGCCGCTGGAGGTCATTGCGTCGGATCAGAAGCGGCTCGTGGTCGATGCCTTCGGCCGCTACCGCATTACCAACGCGTTGCTGTTCTACCAGTCGGTGGGCAGCGAGGAATCGGCGCGCGAGCGTCTGTCGCTGATCCTCAACTCCGCTATCCGCCGGGTGCTCGGCGATGCGACCTTCATCCAATTGGTGCGTGACGAGCGCGCCGACCTGATGAAGAAGATCACCGAGCAGGTCGATCGCGAGGCGAACGGCTTCGGCATCCAGATGGTCGACGTGAAAATCCGGCGGGCCGATCTGCCGGCGGAAAACAGCCAGGCCATTTACCAGCGGATGCAGACCGAGCGTCAGCGCCAGGCGACGGAAATCCGTGCGCAAGGCGAGCAGGCGGCCCGCCGCATCCGCGCCGAGGCCGACCGTCAGGCGACGGTGATCGTGGCCGAGGCGAACGGCGAGGCGTCGCGCCTGCAGGGCGACGGCGAAGCCGAGCGCAACCGCATCTATGCGGCGGCGTACGGGCAGGACCCGGACTTCTTCGCCTTCTACCGCTCGATGCTGGCGTATCAGGCGGGGCTGAAGCCCGGCTCGACGCGGCTGCTGATCTCGCCGGATTCGGAATTCTTCCGCTTCTTCGGCAATTCGCTGGGGACTCCGGTGCCTCCGGCGGCGGCAAAGCCGGCGACGCCCTAGCTCGGAGGCGCACCTCCTCTCCGCCTTCCCCGAAGGCGGAGACCTCCTCTCCGCTTTCGCAGGGATGAGCGCGGCGTCGGGGCCTCGCGGAAAAGTGCCCGCAAACGCGGTCGCTTTTCCGCCCCAGTTACAGCATGATTGTTGTCGCGAGGGCGGCCGCGGTCGGCCGCTTTGAGGAGAGGCTGATGGCCGCCACCACGATGTCCCGAGCCCCCATGATTTTCGGCGCCGCGCTCTTCGCGGCGTTCGTCGCCGCCGGCCCGGCCTCGGCCAAGAACGGCGGTGGGCCGGACTCGGTCGCCGATCTCGTCGCGCCGCTGCTCGACGCGGTGGTCAACATCTCGACCGCGCAGACGATTGCCGGCACGCGCGGCGCGGCGCCGGCGCCGGACGACAACGCCGGGCCGGGCGGCGACGTGCCGTTCCAGGATTTCTTCAACGATTTCTTCGGCGACAAGAACGGCGGCGCGGTGCCCGAGGCGCGGCCGCGCCGCGTCCAGTCGCTGGGCTCCGGCTTCGTCATCGATCCGTCCGGCATCATCGTCACCAACAATCACGTCATCGAGGACGCCGACGAGATCACGGTCAACTTCCCGAACGGCAAGAAGCTGCCCGCGACCGTCATCGGTCACGACGACAAGACCGATATCGCGCTGATCCGGGTCAAGCCGGCGGCGCCGCTGACCGCGGTCAAGTTCGGCGATTCGACCAAGCTGCGCGTCGGCGACTGGGTGATGGCGATCGGCAATCCGTTCGGCCTCGGCGGCACGGTCACGGTCGGCATCGTCTCGGCGCGCAACCGCGACATCAACGCCGGCCCCTACGACGACTTCATCCAGACCGACGCGGCCATCAACCGCGGCAACTCGGGCGGCCCGCTGTTCAACGAGAGCGGCGAGGTCATCGGCATCAACACGGCGATCATCTCGCCGACCGGCGGCTCGATCGGCCTCGGCTTCTCGATCCCGTCGGAGATCGCGTTCAACATCGTCGGCCAGCTCAAGGAATTCGGCGAGACGCGCCGCGGCTGGCTCGGCGTGCGCGTGCAGGACGTGACCGACGAGGTCGCCAAGGATCTGGCGATGGATACGCCGACCGGCGCGCTGGTCGCGGGCGTCGAGGAGACCGGCCCGGCGGCGGCCGCCGGCATCGTCGCCGGCGACGTCATCCTGTCGCTCGACGGCAAAACGATCGACGCCATGCACGCGCTGCCGCGGCTGGTCGCCGACGAGCCGGTCGGCAAGGTCGTCGATGTCGTCATCGTCCGCAAGGGCGTGCAGCAGACGCTGAAGGTGACGCTCGGCCTGCTCGAGGAAGCAAGCGCGGCGGCGCTCGCCAATGACAAGCCGGACGCAACGACCGCCGCGCCGGGCGACACCAAGAAGGGCGGCGGGACCACCGACCAGGCCAACCGCGGCGACGATTCCACGACCATGCAGCAGGGCGAGACGCCGCCGGCAACCGCGCCGCACGTCATGACCGGGCCGCTCGGCCTGACGCTGTCCGATCTTTCGCCCGACACGCGCGCGACTTACGGCATCAAGGCGGACGTCACCGGCGGCGTCGTGGTCACCGGCGTCGAAGCGGGCAGCGCGGCGGACGAGAAGCGGCTCCAGGCCGGCGACGTGATCTCGATGGTCGGCGAGGACCTGGTCTCGTCGCCCGACGATTTCCAGGCCAAGATCGATGCCCTGAAGAAGGACGGCCGCACCAACGTGAAGCTGGTCGTCCAGAACAAGGAAGGGCACGTGCGCTGGGTGAACCTGCCGCTCAGCGCGGAGTAGGTCGGCAGTCTGGAACTCGGCTCAACTCCCCCCTTTGAGGGGAGGTCGAAACTGGCGAAGCCTGTTTCGGTAGGGGGTTCCGGTGCTTGGGATAGAGCCCGACCCCTCCCCAAAACCGTTCCGCGGTTTTGACCCTGCCTCAAGGGGAGGGTCGGCGTTTTCATTACCGGCGCCCGGCGACTGCTTTGATCGCCGGCCACTGCCGCTTGTCGATGCGGTAGAGCACATGCGGCGCCAACTTGTGGCCGGGCGCGATGCGCGGATGGATGAAGTCGTCGGCCGGATCGCGCGTCATGCCGATCCGCTCCATCACGCGGCGTGACGGCCGGTTCCATTCGGCGGTGAACGACACCAGTTCCGGCAAGCCGAGATCGGCGAAGGCGTGGTCGCGAACTGCGGCCGCCGCTTCGCTCGCGTAGCCCTGGCCCCAGCCTTCGCGCGCCAGCCGCCAGCCGATCTCGACCGCGGGCGCTACGGGCGGGAAGTCGGCGTGCGCCAGCCCGACGAAGCCGATGAACTGGCCGGTATCCTTGACCTCGACGGCATAGAGGCCGTAGCCGCGCTCGGCGATTGCGGCGCGTATCTTCGCGATCAAGGCATCGGACGCGGCGCGGTCGAGTTTTGCGGGGAAGAATTCCATGACGCGCGGGTCGGCGTTGAGCGCGGCGAAGGGTTCGGCGTCGGCATCGATCCAGTCGCGGAGGCGCAGGCGCTCCGTTTCGATATGGACCGTCGCCGTCATTCGACGAACTGATGGCGCTTGTAGCCTTGTGCGTAGAGCAGGGCGGTGAGGTCGGCGTGGTCGATGCGCGCCGCGGCGGCCTCCGCCACCTTTGGCTTGGCGTGGTAGGCGACGCCCAGCGAGGCGCGGCGGATCATGGCGAGGTCGTTGGCGCCGTCGCCGACCGCGAGCGTGCGCTCCTCCGGGATGCTGAGACGGATCATGGCGTCTTCCAGCGTCGCGAGCTTCGCGCTCCGCCCTAGGATCGGTTCCTCGACCTTGCCGGTGAGCTCGCCGTGGGCGGTGAGCAGCACGTTGGCGCGGCTCTCGTTGAAGCCGACCATGGCCGCGACCTTCTCGGCGAAGGCTGTGAAGCCGCCGGAGACGAGGATGGCGGTGGCGCCGTTGGCGCGCATCGTCCACACCAACGCCTTCGCGCCGGGGTTCAGCGTCACGCGCTCGGCGATGACTTTGTCGATGGTGTCCACCGGCAGGCCGGCGAGGAGGGAGACGCGCTCGCGCAGCGCCGGCTCGAACTCGATCTCGCCGCGCATGGCGCGATCGGTGATCGCGGCGACCTTCGCCTTCAGTCCGACGAAGTCGGCGAGATCGTCGATGCATTCCTGGCCGATGATGGTCGAGTCCATGTCGGCGACGAGCAGGCGCTTCCGCCGGTTGGCGACGGGCTGCACGACGACATCGACCGGGCGGCCGGCGATCTTCGCCTCGAGCGTGGCACGGTGCGTCTCGATGAAATCGGGCGACGAAAAGAAAAGATCGATCGCTTCGTTGGCGGCGAGCACGTCGCTCCGCGAGACCGACACCGCCGCGCCGCAGGCCGTCGCCGCCGCCTCGAGGTCGGAGGCATTCTGCGGCCGGGCTATCAACGTCGCGACGAAGTCGGTCATGGCACCTGCGCCGGCGTGACGGAAACGGCCCGGTCCCGGGGCCAGAATGGAGGCGGCGTCGTAATAACAGATGGGATGGCAGCGGCAAGGTTTCCCGTTAAAGTAGCGTCGCGGCTTTGGGTCGGACGCGTGGCAATGAAGCCAGAAATGGTTGCGCGCCATCTTCGCGATGCGGAGTGGCAGGCCGTGCACGGCAATCCGAACGGCGCGCTAGCTCTGTACCGGCGCCTGTTCGCTTCGGGATATAGAGACGTCGAGACGTTCAAGCGCTATCGCAGGCTGCACTTGACGCACCGCGGCATTGACCTGCCCCACCACGAGATTTTTGACATGATCTACCGAGCCGAGGTCTGGGGCAGCCGTGGCAACGAAGCGGCGGTGTCGTCAGGCTACGGATCGACCGGCAAAGCGACAGCTCCGTATCGCGACTTCCTCGTGTCGTTCATGCGCGACAAGAATATTCGCAGCGTAGTCGATATCGGTTGCGGCGACTGGGAGCTCGGCCGGCTTGTTGATTGGACGGGCGTCGATTACACCGGCGTCGATGTGTCCGCAGTCATTCTCGAGAATACCAGTCGCTTTACCGCTGACGGCATCCGCTTCATCGAGGGCGACGCGCGCACGATCGATTTGCCGCGCGCCGATCTTCTGCTGATGAAGGATGTGCTGCAGCACTGGTCGAACGACGACATCAAGCGGTTCCTGCCCAAGATCGGCGGGTACCGCCACGCGCTCCTCACCAATGGCGCGCCGCTGCGGGAAGCGGAAGACATCAACCACGATATCCCGGCCGGGAACTATCACGCGCTGGACCTGACGCGGCCACCGTTCGCTGTCGCGGGCACGTTCGTGCTGACCTACAAGAGCGTCGTGACGGAAGGGGACGGCAAGAGGGCCATCGACTTCAAACGCGTGCTGCACGTCGAGAGCAATGTTGCATGACGGTGGTTCTCATCGCCGGGCCTACCGCGAGCGGCAAGTCGCGGCTGGCGCTGGAGATCGCGGCGGAGCGCGACGGCGTCGTTGTCAACGCCGACTCGATGCAGGTCTATCGCGAATTGCGCATCGTCAGCGCACGGCCGTCGGCTGAGGACGAGATCGCAGCGCCGCATCGGCTCTACGGCCACGTCAGTGCGGCGACCCGCTACTCGGTCGGCACCTGGCTGGCGGAGGTCGCCCTCGTACTGGCCGAGGCGCAGCAGCAGGGGCGCACGGCGGTCGTCGTCGGCGGCACCGGGCTCTATTTCAAGGCGCTGCTCGAGGGTCTGGTCACGGTGCCACCCATTCCCGCGGACGTACGCGCCGCAATCGCGCGCGACATCGACGGGGTCGAGACGGCGGCGCTTCACCTGATGCTCGCCGATGCCGATCCCGAGGACGCGGCGGCAATCCGGCCCTCGGACCGTTCGCGCATCGTGCGCGCGCTGGAGGTATTCACCGCCACCGGCCTGTCGCTTGCCGCGTGGCAGCGGACCGGCACGCAGTCGCCGCTGGTCGATCCCGCGCGGGTCGAGCGGCGGATCGTTCTGCCCGAGCGGGCCGAACTCCACCGGCGCATTGCGGCACGGACGGAGGCGATGGTGCATGGCGGCGCGATCGAGGAGGTGCGGGCGCTTGCCGCATTCAATCTCGATCCCGCGATGCCGGCGATGAAGGCGATCGGGGTGCGCGAATTGATGGCGCACATCGCCGGCAAGATGTCGCTCGACGAGGCCGTCGCCGCGATGAAGACGGAGACGCGGCGCTATGCCAAGCGGCAGATGACGTGGATCCGGAACCAGATGGCGGATTGGGCGGACGCTTAGCGGCGAGGGGAGGACACCCCTCCCCAAAACCGCGAAGTGCGGTTTTGGCCCTCCCACAAGGGGAGGGCTCAAGTGGAGTCTGGGTCATGCAGCAGAGCGAACCCTCCCCTCGTGGGAGGGTCAAACGGCCGAAGGCCGTTTGGGGAGGGGCGTCTCTCACGGGGCGACCGCCTATCCCGCGACATACGCCGCCGTTGACCTTCGCCCCCGACCCGCATAAATAAGCCCCCATGTCGAACGTCATTCTCCTCGTAGGAACGCGCACCAGCCGGGCGGCCCCATAGGGTCGCCGGAGCAAGCTGGTGCGCGAAAAACAGGCCCTTCCGGGGCCTTTTTTATTGGCCGAAAGGGCCAGGTAACGGAACAAGACTAAGGAACGGGCGGCAGCGCCCCACGGAGCGGAACATGAAGCGGAACGGCAGCGAATCCGGCAAACGGCAGATGACCGGCGCCCTGATGGTGGTGCAGGCCCTCATCGACCAGGGCGTGAAGGATATCTTCGGGTATCCCGGCGGGGCCGTGCTGCCGATCTACGACGAACTCGTCCAGCAGGACAAAATCCGCCACATCCTGGTCCGGCACGAGCAGGGGGCTGGCCATGCCGCCGAGGGCTACGCGCGCTCGACCGGCAAGCCGGGGGTCGTGCTGGTCACGTCCGGGCCGGGGGCGACCAACATGGTGACGCCGCTCGCCGACGCGCTGATGGATTCGATCCCGATGGTCTGCTTCACCGGCCAGGTGGCGACGCATCTCATCGGCAACGATGCCTTCCAGGAGGCCGACACGGTCGGCATCACGCGGCCGGCCACCAAGCACAACTGGCTGGTCCGCGACGTCAACGACCTGGCGCGCGTCATCCACGAAGCCTTCTATGTCGCGACGCATGGCCGGCCGGGTCCGGTGCTGGTCGATATCCCGAAGGACGTGATGTTCGCGACCGGCACCTATGTTCCGCCGGGCGAGGTCGAGCACAAGACGTATCATCCGCGGGTCAAGGGCGACGAGCGCGCCATCCGCGCCGCGGTCGAGCTGATCGCCAAGGCGAAGAAACCGATCTTCTACACCGGCGGCGGCGTCATCAATTCCGGCCCGAAGGCGACGGCGCTGCTGCGCGAATTCGTGCGCACGACCGGCTACCCGATCACCTCGACGCTGATGGGCCTCGGCGCCTATCCGGCCGCCGACAAGCAGTGGCTCGGCATGCTCGGCATGCACGGCATGTTCGAGGCCAACAATGCCATGCACGACTGCGACGTGATGGTGTGCGTCGGCGCGCGTTTCGACGACCGCATCACCGGGCGCATCAACGCATTCTCGCCGGGCTCGAAGAAGATCCACATCGACATCGACCCGTCGTCGATCAACAAGAACATCCACGTCGACATCCCGATCATCGGCGACGTCGCCAACGTGCTGGAAGACATGCTCGCCGTCTGGAAGCAGATGAAGCCGACGCTGGACAAGGCGGCGCACAAGGCGTGGTGGGCGCAGATCGACAAGTGGCGGGCGGTCAACTGCCTCGCCTACAAGCCGAACCGCGACATCATCATGCCGCAGTACGCGATCGAGCGGCTCTACGCGCTGACCAGAGGCAAGGACGTCTACATCACCACCGAGGTCGGCCAGCACCAGATGTGGGCGGCGCAGTTCTTCCACTTCGAGGAGCCGAAGCGGTGGATGACGTCGGGCGGGCTCGGCACGATGGGCTACGGCCTGCCGTCGGCGGTCGGCGTGCAGGTGGCGCATCCGAAGTCGCTGGTCATCGATATTGCCGGCGATGCCTCCGTGCTGATGACGATGCAGGAGATGTCGACGGCCGTGCAGCACGACCTGCCGATCAAGATTTTCATTCTCAACAATCAGTACATGGGCATGGTGCGCCAGTGGCAGGAGCTGCTCCACGGCAACCGGCTGTCGCATTCGTACATGGAGTCGCTGCCCGATTTCGTGAAGCTCGCGGAGGCCTATGGCGGCGTCGGCATCCGGGCGGAGAAGCCGGACGAGCTCGACGATGCGATCGAGGAGATGATCTCGGTCGACAAGCCGGTGCTGTTCGACTGCCGCGTCGCGGCGCTTGCCAACTGCTTCCCGATGATCCCGTCGGGCAAGGCGCACAACGAGATGCTGCTCGGCGCCGAAGTCAGCGCCGAGGCGATCCAGAACGCCATCGGGAAAGCCGGAAGGATGCTGGTGTGAGCAAGACCGTGACCAAGAAGCCGGCCGCCAAGGCCGCGGCGCCGAAGCCGGCCGCGACGCAACCGCTGTCCGTGTATTTCATGGAGGAGCGGCACGACAAGACCGAGCGGCACACCCTTTCGGTGGTCGTCGACAACGAGCCGGGCGTGCTGGCGCGGGTCATCGGCCTGTTCTCCGGCCGCGGCTACAACATCGAAAGCCTCACGGTGTCGGAGACCGAGCACTCCGAGCGCATCTCGCGCATCACCATCGTCACCACCGGCACGCCGATGGTGCTGACGCAGATCAAGCATCAGCTCGAGCGGCTGGTGCCGGTGCACTCGGTCACCGACCTCACGGCCGACGGCCGGCCGCTGGAGCGCGAGCTGGCGCTGGTCAAGGTGGCGGGATCTGGGGCGGCGCGGGTCGAGGCGATCCAGTTGGCGCAGGCCTACGAGGCCTCGGTGGTGCATGCCACGGCCAGCCACTTCGTCTTCCAGGTCACGGGCAGCTCGCCCAAGGTCGACGAATTCATCGCGATCATGGCGCCGCTCGGGCTGGTCGAATTGTGCCGCACGGGCGTGGCGGCGATCGGCCGGGGGTCGAAGTCGGAGTAGGCCAGCCTTCCTCTCCATCGTCGTCCCGGCGAAAGCCGGCATCCCGTCGAGGAGCGCCGGAGTCCATGACCGGCCCCCGGCTTTCGTCGGGGTGACGAGTGAGAGGAGGTGAGCCATGCGGGCCCCAACAATCGGGCCGTTTTTCACGCCTTGAATCACGCCTAACCATCTGATAAACAATAATAATACCTGACTGACCGGAGCGATTGTCGCGGGGCCTGTTTCGGCCTCGCGCGGCCATCTTTCCGTGCCAGTATCCCCGCCCCTCAGGAGAACGAAACAGGCATGGCGTCGTCGTCGCGGCATCTCGGGCTTGGCGTGCTCGAAACGCGCTGGTTCGACGAGCGGCACCATACGGTGCGTCCGCTCTTCGAGTTCCTGTCGTATGCGCTGAAGGACCGTTCCGACGCGTTCACCTATGAGCGCTTCGTCGGGGCCTCGTCGTTCCGCGACGCGGTGCGGTTCATCATGGCCGGCGGGGACGTCGATTTTCTCTACGTCGCGGCGCACGGCGACTTCGGCAAGATCGAGGCGCCGGACGGCACCGGCCTGTCGCGCACGTACCTGCGCAACTCGTTCGTCGAGGTGAACCGGCGCAAACGGCAGCTCAAGGGCGTGCTGTTCGGCAGTTGCAAGTTCGGCGACGAATTCACGCTGGTTGAGATGCTGCGGCCGGCCAAGATCCGCGGCGAGGAGATCGACAGCCGGCTGATCTGGGTCGGCGGCTACAACGAGGAGATCGACTACACGCGGAGCTCGCTGTTCGACATCGCGTTCTTCGACCTGTTCTTCCGCACCAACGGCGGCGACGAAGTCTTCCGCGTCGAGAAGACGATCGAGGCGCTGGACAAGGCGATGCCGGGCGTCGCCAAGAACCTGTCGCTCCGCATCGTCGCCAGGCTCCGGCGCGGGCGCTACCGCGACGTCATCAGCGGGCAGACGCTGGTCGATTGAAAATCCCGGATTTTCGCGCTTGGCAGGCGCTTTTGCGCGTCGCTTTCCGCTGCTAAGCTTGCCCGCGTTCGGGTTCGTTTTTGGGGGGTAGTCATGCGTTCTGCAGTTGCCGCTACGGCCTTGACCCTGTTGCTCGCGGCCGCCGGCGCCGCGTCGGCGTGCGAGGGAAAGACCATCCTGCTCGAGGATCATTTCGACGAGAAATCCAGCGTCTGGTCAACGACGGGCGCCGTCACGTACACCGACGGCCTGATCGAGATGAAGGTAAAGCCGGGCAAGGCGGACAAGATTTTCGCCAATCCCTTCTACAAGGACGTCGACATCTGCGCCGACATGGCGGTGACGGCGGGCTCCAACCTTCCGGGCATCTATCTCGGCATCGCCTTCTGGGCGACCGACAAGGACAACCTCTACACCTTCCAGATCTCGCCCTCGGGCGTCGCCGGCGTCTTCCGTCTCAAGGACGGCGAGTGGTCGACGATCGTCGAGGACACCAAGAGCGACGCCATCAAGCAGGGGCGCGACAAGGTCAACACGCTGCGCGTCACGACGGAAGGCGAGGACGGCACGATCTACGTCAACGACGAGAAGATCACCGACTTCAAGGGCGAGCCGCCGGCGGAGGGCCAACTGGTCGGCTTCGTCGCGCAGGCGGCCGATCAGTCGTCGGCGACGTTCGAGTTCGACGATTTCCAGATGACGTCGCCGAACTAGACGGTCACGCCGGCACAACCGCCGGGCGGGCCGGTCCGGCGGTTGTGCCGTGACGTTTCGCGCCCGGAAGCCGTCAACAATTGCGCTCGGGAAGCCCGCCCGCTAGAACCGCCACGACTTTTCGCCGGTTCAGCTTAAAAGAGGGCTTTCATGCGCGTCTATTACGATCGGGATGCCGATCTCAACCTGATCAAGGCCAAGAAGGTCGTGGTCGTCGGCTACGGCAGCCAGGGCCATGCCCACGCGCTGAACCTGCGCGATTCCGGCGTGAAGGACGTGGTGATCGCGCTCCGCCCGGGCTCGGCTTCCGCCAAGAAGGCCGAGAAGGCCGGCCTCAAGGTCATGGACGTCGCCGCCGCCTCGAAGTGGGGCGACCTCATCATGATGCTCACGCCCGACGAGTTGCAGGGCGACATCTTCCGCCACTCGATCGCAGACAACATCCGTGACGGCGCGGCCATCGCGTTCGCGCACGGCCTCAATATCCATTTCAACCTGATCGAGCCGAAGAAAAGCATCGACGTGATCATGATCGCGCCGAAGGGCCCCGGCCACACGGTGCGCGGCGAGTATGCCAAGGGCGGCGGCGTGCCGTGTCTGGTCGCGGTGGCGCAGGACGCTTCCGGCAACGCGATGGAGCTGGCGCTATCCTACGCCTCGGCCATCGGCGGTGGCCGCTCGGGCATCATCGAGACGACGTTCCGCGAGGAATGCGAGACGGATCTGTTCGGCGAGCAGGTGGTGCTCTGCGGCGGCCTGGTCGAGTTGATCCGCGGCGGCTTCGAAACGCTGGTGGAAGCCGGCTACGCGCCGGAGATGGCGTACTTCGAGTGCCTGCACGAGGTGAAGCTGATCGTCGACCTCATCTACGAGGGCGGCATCGCCAACATGAATTATTCGATCTCGAACACCGCCGAGTTCGGCGAGTACAAGTCGGGCCCGCGCATCATCACCAACGACACCAAGGCCGAGATGAAGAAGGTGCTGAAGGACATCCAGACCGGCGCCTTCACCTCGGAGTGGATGCGCGAGTTCAAGGCCGGGCTGCCGATGTTCAAGGCGACGCGGCGGCTCAACGACGAGCACCCGATCGAGGAAGTCGGCCAGAGGCTGCGCGCCATGATGCCGTGGATCGGCGCCAACAAGCTGGTCGACAAGGAAAAGAACTAGCGCCTCAGCGCCACGCAAAAAAAGGCCGCCCCGGCGACAAGCCGGGACGGCCTTTTTGTTTGGCGCCGATGGGCGGTGTCAGTGCCAGTACGGCGAATAGCAGGTCGCCGGCACGCCCTTCTTGATGAAGAACGTGTTGGTGTACGGGTTGTAGGTCTTGTAGTGGCTGGCGCACCACTGGACATGCAGATTCCCGCCGCCCGCGTACCGCGGGTAATAGGGCCGCTGGTATTGCGGGCCGAACGAGAAGCCGAAGAAGAACGGCGTCGACAGATAGAAGCCGTTGTGCGGGTGGAAATTCTGGTGCGGGAAGTAGCCGGGGTGCGGCCAGTAGGGCTTGGCGTCCGCGCTGGCGGTGACGGCGAGGGTCGCCGTGGCCGCCATGGCGACGGCGAGGCCGAGAGCTGCGATCTTCTTCATTC
Source organism: Bauldia sp. (assembly GCA_037200845.1). NCBI lineage: Bacteria > Pseudomonadati > Pseudomonadota > Alphaproteobacteria > Hyphomicrobiales > Kaistiaceae > Bauldia > Bauldia sp. Next base: position 2,454,319 of record JBBCGQ010000001.1, on the reverse strand, counting down.
TTGATGTCCTCCGGTCGGGGTGGGCTACTGGTAAGGATCGAGGCAGGGCCGCTCGATGCCCTGGAAGTCGATGAACGTGTCGCGCTCGCCGTTGTACGAACGGTACGTCTTCGCACACCACGCGAAGTGGGTATCGATGGCGGCGTAATTCGGGTGCGGCGGCGGCAGGTACGCCGGCTCGGGCGGCGGCACCGGCTCGGCGTAGGCCTGCGAGGCGATGGCGCCGAAGGCGAGGCCGAGGAAGGCGCCGGCGAGCAGGGCACCGCCGGCATCGCCGCCGGACTGATAATTCTGGTGCGGATTCTGCTGGTACTGCCAGTTCTGGCTGTGCTGGTAAGGCCCATGCGGGTAGGGACCATGCTGGTTCCAGCCGCCGTTCCACGGGCCGGCGGCGGCGCCGCTGGCGCTGGCCGCAATGCCGCCCGCGGCAAGCGCACCGGCGACGGCAAGGGAAACGAGGATCTTCATGGGGCCACTCCCGGATGTCAGTTGAACGCTTCCGGCGGCAACTGGGTTCCGCCGTCTGACACGATGTTTGGCTGAACGCCGATGAACGGAGGCTGAACACCGGATATGGCGCGACGGTGGCCGCGCCTGCGCTTGACCGTCGCACCCGCGGCGGGCGAAAAGCCGCGGCCCGCTACAGGTTTCGCGAGTCCGGCCATGGCCTACCGCTACGTTGTTCTCGACGTGTTCACCGACAGGCCGCTCAGCGGCAATCCGCTGGCCGTGTTTCCCGAGGCGGCGGGGCTGGACGATGGCCAGATGCAGGCGATCGCGCGGGAGTTCAACCTGTCGGAGACGGTGTTCGTCTTTCCGCCGGCCAACCCGCGCCACAGCGCCACGGTCCGCATCTTCACGCCGCAATCCGAGCTGCCGTTCGCCGGCCATCCGACGGTCGGCACGGCGGTGCTCATCGCCATCGAGAAGACGAAGCATCTCGGTCCGGGCCGGCACGAGATGATGGTGCTGCTCGACGAGAAGGTCGGGCTGGTGCGCTGCGGCGTCTTCGTCACCGGCGGCGGCAACGGGCACGCGATCTTGGACGTGCCGCGGAACCCGGAGGAAGTCGCCGGCGGCGGCGACCGCGACGCGATCGCGGTGGCGCTTGGCCTGACGCCGGGCGAGATCGGCTTTGAAAATCACAAGCCGGGCGTGTTCAGCGCCGGGGTTGCGTTCAGCTTCGTGCCGGTGCGCGATCTCGCCGTCATCGCGCGGGCCAAGCCCAACGGCGCGGCGTGGCAGCGCGCCTTCGAGGAACGCGGCGCCTTCCTCTATTGCCGGCAGACGGAGTCGGCCGGCCGGCAGTTTCACGCGCGCATGTTCTGGCCGGGCAACGGCATGGCTGAGGATCCCGCCACCGGCTCGGCGGCCGCGGCCTTCAGCGAGGCGATACGGAAGTTCGACGCGCTGCTGCCCGGCGCGCACCGCTACGTCATCGAGCAGGGATTCGAGATGGGGCGGCCGAGCCTCATCAAGCTGGAGCTCGACGTCGCCAACGGCGAGGTCGCCGCCGCGCGCGTCGGCGGCGATGCGGTGATCGTCGCTGAGGGGACGCTCAACGTGTGATCCGCCGCCTTCGCGGGGACGACATAGGCGGTTAGTCTGGAACCCTGCTAAACTTACCGCCCAGACTCACGAGGGCCGCCATGAACGAAATTCTCCTCATCCTGCATCTGTTCGGTTTTGGCGCCGGCGTGGCGTCGTCGGTCGGCAACATCGCGATCATGCGGATGAGCCGGGCGGCGCCGGCCGATGGAATGGTGCTCGCCAAGCTGTCGCCCGTGCTCGGCCGAGTCGGTCAGGTCGGGCTCGGCGTGCTGTGGATCACCGGCATCATCCTGGTGTGGAGCAAGTGGGGCGGGCCGCAGTATGTGCCGCCGGCGTTCTGGGCGAAGTTCGTCTGCGTCGTGCTTATCACCGGCGTGAGCGTGATGCTGGGGATCACCGCAAAGCAGATCCAGGCGGGCAACCGTGCGCTGATCGCGCGCATGCCCATCCTTGGCGCCGCCTCGGGCGTGCTGCTGATCCTGATCGTGATTTTCGCGGTCTACGCCTTCGACTAAAACGGACAGCAATGCTGACCCAAGCTTTGCTTGTTTCGTTAAGGGCGAGCCGCTAAAAAGCCGGCCATGACGACGCGCGTCCCCTTCGTTTCGGCTGAGCCGGCGGTTTTCCGCGGGCAGCGCGCGTTTGCCGCCTCGCTCCTTCTCGGCCTGCTTCTTAGACGCCCCTGAGCGTCGGCTGCCCCTTTGGGCGGACATTCAGGGGATCGCTTCTAACCAGCGCTTAAAGGCCACGCCCCAGAGTAGCGGGCAGAGATTCGAGAAGGACGGATTTTCATGACGACCGCCACCCCGACGCCCTCCGAGAAGGACCGCGTCATCATTTTCGACACGACGCTGCGCGACGGCGAACAGTCGCCCGGCGCCTCCATGACGCTGCCCGAGAAGATGCAGGTCGCCGAGCTCCTCGACGAGATGGGCGTCGACGTCATCGAAGCCGGCTTCCCGATCGCCTCCAACGGCGACTTCGAGTCGGTGCTCGAGATCGGCAAGGTCATCAAGCGCGCGGTGGTCTGCGGCCTGGCGCGCGCCGGCAACAAGGACATCGACCGCGCGGCGGAAGCGCTGGTGCACGCCGAGCGCAAGCGCATCCACACCTTCATCTCGACCAGCCCGCTCCACATGAAGTTCAAGCTCAACATGGAGCCGGACGCGGTCTACCAGGCGGTGATCTCGTCGGTGACGCGGGCGCGCAACCATACCGACGACGTCGAATGGTCGCCGGAAGACGGCACGCGCACCGAGCACGATTTCCTCTGCCGCACGGTCGAGGCCGCGATCAAGGCAGGCGCCACGACGATCAACATTCCGGACACCGTCGGCTACACCGTACCGGACGAATACATTGCGCTGATCAAGATGCTGTTCAATCGCGTGCCGAATGCCGACAAGGCGATCTTCTCGACGCATTGCCACAACGATCTCGGCCTCGCGGTCGCCAATTCGCTGTTCGGCATAGAAGGCGGCGCGCGCCAGATCGAGTGCACGATCAACGGCCTCGGCGAGCGCGCCGGCAACGCGGCGCTGGAGGAAGTCGTGATGGCGTTGCGCACGCGCGGCGACCGCTATCCGTACTTCACCAATATCGACTCGACGATGCTGCTGCGCGCCTCGAAGCTGGTATCGCAGGTGACGGCGTTCCCGGTGCAGTACAACAAGGCGATCGTCGGCAAGAATGCGTTCGCCCATGAGGCGGGCATCCATCAGGACGGGATGCTGAAGAACGCGCAGACCTACGAAATCATGCTGCCGGAGGACGTCGGCGTGAAGGCGACGTCGCTGGTGATGGGCAAGCATTCCGGCCGCCATGCCTTCCGCGAGAAGCTCAAGGAGCTGGGCTTCGAGCTCGGCGACAACGCCTTCGAGGACGCCTTCAAGCGCTTCAAGGATCTCGCCGACCGCAAGAAGCACGTCTTCGACGAGGACCTTGAGGCGCTGGTCGAGGATCAGGCGACGATCGCGGCGGAATCGATCCGCATCGTCTCGCTGACGATCATTGCCGGCACGCAAGGTCCGCAGAAGGCGACGCTGACCTTGTCGGTCGATGGCACGGAGATCACCAAGGAGACCACCGGCAACGGCCCGGTCGATGCGATCTTCAACGCCATCCACGCGATCGTGCCGCACACCGCGAAGCTGTCGCTCTACCAGGTGAACTCGGTGACCGAAGGAACCGACGCGCAGGCCGAGGTATCGGTGCGTCTGGAGGAAGACGGCAAGTCGGTCACCGCGCGCGGCGCCGACCCGGATACGCTGGTTGCCTCGGCCAAGGCCTACATCTCGGCGATCAACAAGCTGAAGGCAAAGCGAGCCCGCATCCACGCGCAGGGGTTTGGGGCCTAGGTACGCTTCCGCACACAGGTCGGCGACGCTGCTGTTGCGAAAAAGGCGGCGTCGCCAACTACCTCGCTCGGTGACGACTATAAGTAGTGGAAAAGCCGGAACTGGTGATTGCGACTTTCCGGTGAGGGCGCCCAATTGTGCCAACGCACACGAGGGACCCGAGAACCATGCTGCTGAAGACACTGCTTACGACTACCGCCGTCGCGTTGGCGGCTCCGGCCCTTGCGGCAGATTTTTCCGAGCCGACCACTTTCCTGGCGTCACCGGTCTCCGGCTATCTCGAAGCCTACTTCGGAATTGGACAGTCCAGCGGTAGCTCGGTGAGCACCGGGCTCGTCGCGCTCGACGTCGTCGGCGGCAATGACTTCCGCTATACCAACACGATGTTCGGCGGCAGTGGCCGGCTCGCCTATGCGCTTGCGCCCAACTTCAGCGTGCAGGCCGATGGCTGGTTCGACAGCGATCTGGCGCAGAATTATTTCGGCGGCGATGTTCTCACCTACTCCAGCGCGTCCACCGGCCTTGGCCTGCACGGCACCTGGCGCGGGATGAACACTGCGTTTGGTGGCCTCATTTCCATCGGTCAGAACGGTGCGCCGGCGCGCTACGCCAACCTTGCTGCCGAAGGGGCATGGTACGGCGCCACGTCATCGTTCACGGTGCAGGGCGGCTATACGGTCAAGTTCGCCGGAGCGCCGTTCTCCGAGTCGGGCTACTACGGACACGCCGTGGCGACCTTCTTTCAGAACCCCAATCTGGCGCTTTCGGGCGATGTCGGGGTCACCAACCAGTCTGCCGCGGAAAACGACGGCTATGCTTCCAGCAGCGGCAACGCCGTCCAGTGGGGCGCTCGCGTCGATTACAAGCCGGAGCAGGTGCCGTTCAGCTTCTTCGTCGCGTATCAGGGCTCGTCAACCAGCGCGTCCTTCAATAGCGACTACGGCAGCAACAGCTCGACTTCGACCGGCACGTCGCACGCTGCCTTCATCGGCGCGCGCTACCTCTTCGGCTCCGATACGCTGCAGAACCTGGATCGCACGGTGGGCTTCAAGGACCATAACGCGCTGTTCGGCGCCAACGCGCTGGGCAGCATAGCGCCTTACGACTAAGGCGCTCCGACGACCCGCGGGCCTCGACTGTCTCCTGATAAATGAAAAGGGCGCGGAGCCAAGCTCCGCGCCCTCCGGCCTCCCGCTTGTTCGGCTAGCGGGGCCCGATCTCGGTGCCTTCGACGATGACGAACTCGGTCTTCGCGCCGCCGATGCCGAAGTCGTTGTCGTTGACGACGAGCAGCTTGCCGTCCGGCGTCAGCGACGCGCCTTCGATCTTCGCCGGATACTTCACCGCGGCGCTGTCGAGGGAAGAGGCAACCAGACGCTCGGTCTTCGTCACCGGCACGATGCCGGCGGCGGCTGCGTCGTTCGACTGCTCCAGCGTCGGGGTCGTCGCCGGGTCATCCCACTTGGAACCGAGGATGTCGGTGGCGCCGTCGAGGCTGATCTCGAAGAACTTGGCGATCTGGTCGGTGCGCTCGTCGACCAGGAAATGGTCGTGGCCAAGCGCGGTCATCTCGCTGATGCGCAGCGACGAGGCCTTGGTCGCGTCGGTCGCGCCGAGGTCCTTGAACTTCTGCCAGTCGTCGAGCTGGTAGACGTATTCCGCCACCGGCTTCAGCGTCGTGGCGTCGCCGTCCTTGCCGAGCTCGAGCTTGAGCAGGCGCGTGTTGAGCGCGACGCCGTAAGCCTTGGCATCGGGGTTGGTCAGCGGGTTCTGGACGAGCGCGTAGAGGTACTTCTGGTCGTCCGACATCGACAGGGACTCGATGCCGCGGTTGGACGTGCGCTTGGCGAAGATCGCCGGCAGGGCGCCGACGACCGGGTAGTCGGCCGTGGCGAAATCCTTCTCGGTGCCGGCCGGAATGAAGCGGCGGATGACCGTGCCGTCGGCGGCGACCTCGGCAATGCCGGTGGCATTCTCTTCGCCGATGAAGAAGCGGCCGTCGGGGAGACGGACGAAGCCTTCCGCGTCGATGGTGTTGGCGTCCTGGGCGATGACCTTGCCGTTGCCGTCACGCGGCACTTCGGTGGCGGCGACGGTGAGCGGGTTGGTCAGGCCGACGATCGGCTTGCCCTTCGGCGTGTGCATCGGGATCGTCTGGGTGACGGTGTAGGTCTTGGCGGCCGGGTCGAGGGTCACCTGGTAGATCGAGACGTTGTAGTCCGGCGTCGGGTAGACGCGGCCGGCGCCGGCCTTGACGGTATCGCCGGCCGGGCAGATCGCCTCGGCGGCGACGGCGAGCAGGTCCTTGCCCTCGTCGCAGGTGAAGTTCGGGCCGCGGTCCGACAGCGTCCAATAGACGTTCGGGCCGTCCTTCGGATCGTGGAACAGGGCGGAGCCAACGCCAACGTCGAGGTTGAGCTGCTTGGCGCCGGCGACGGTCGACTGGAACGGCACCGGCTGGAACATGGCTTGGCCGGGCGCGGCCTCGAGCGTGGTCGCGGTTTCGGCATGGACCGCGACGGGCGCGGCAAGAATGATGGCGGCGATGACGCCGCCCTTGGTGATGATCATGGGGCGAATCCCTTTTTTGCGGGTCTGGTAACAACGCCCGCCATAGGGTGCGTCGGTGAAACGCCGATTACAGGGGAATGACCTCCGGATGAACGCGCGACGATCGCGCCCGGCGGCGGCCTCGCACTCGTGCCGGCGGTAAAATCCGAGGCAGTCCGGAAACCTTCGGTTGACCCAAACCCGGCACAACCGCTGGCCAGCAGGGCCGCGGCGGCGCGAGGGTTCCCCCGGCGGCCCGGTGATGCTAGGGAGCGGGCAGGGGAAACATGGCTATGGTGGCAACCGAACTCGCTTCGTGGCTGGGCAAAAGCGTCGTCTTCAACGGCCTTGACGAAGCCGAACTGCGGCGGCTCGCCGGCATCACGCGCGAGGTGACGCTGGCGCCGGACGACGTCCTGTTCGAGCAGGGCGAGGAGTCCGACGGGCTCTACATCGTCATCTCGGGCATCATCCGTATCTACCTGACCGCGGGCGACGGTCGCGAGGCGACCATCAGCCTGCTCGAGGACGGCGAGATGATCGGCGAAATCGCGCTGCTCGACGGGCTGCCAAGAAGCGCGGGCGCGGCCGCGCTGACGCCGACCAAGCTTATCTTCATCCCGCACCGGCCTTTCTGCGACCTGCTCGATTCCTCGCCGCAGCTTTCGCGGCAGGTGATGCTGATGCTCTGCGAGCGGCTGCGTGCGGCCAACAGGCAGGTCGACCAGGCGATCTTCCACGACCTGCGCTACCGCCTGCTGGTGCTGCTGCGCCAGATTGCGGTCATCCACGGCCGCATCGAGAAGGACGTCGCGGTGGTCGATCTCGACGTCACCCAGGGGATGCTCGCCCAGATGCTCGGCGCCAGCCGCGAGGCGGTAAACAAGCAGCTCCGCGCGCTGGCCAAGGAGGGCGGCATCGTCATGGACGGCCACCAGATCCGGGTGATGAAGCAGACCCAGCACTAGCCGCCCGGGCGACGCCGAAAGCGGGTGTGGACAGCGGGAGGCCGCTTTGCTAAGCCACCGCCTCGCTTTGGCTTGTATCTGCTGAAAACCAAGGCGCGGCGGGCGCATAGCTCAGTTGGTAGAGCAGCTGACTCTTAATCAGCGGGTCGTAGGTTCGATCCCTACTGCGCCCACCAAATCCCCTCCCTAAAAGGTTAGGAACGGCCCAAATCCAACCAATGATTGGGGATTGTGCTGCCTTTATTGGGGAAATCCGGCTCCGGGGTATCTCGCGTTGTACGCGGCGCACCTAATCTCGCCCCATCTGAAACGATTCCGGGCGGGGTGCGGCATGTTTAAGGCGATTTCTGCGGGGGCGCTGGCCCTCGGACTGTTGGGCGGCGGCGCAGCGCAGGCTGGCATCGATCCGCCACTCTACAATTGGACTGGGTTCTATATCGGCGGCTATGTCGCCGGTCTCAGCGGGCACCTTACGCCGGCCTACGGCGAAGGTCCGTCCGGCATCGATGGCGGCCTTACGGTCGAATATGCCTGGCAGAACGCCGACGGCTGGGTGTTCACGCCCTTCGTCAGCGTGCCGATTGCGGGGCAGACGGGCGTGCCCGCGACGCTCTCCACGAGCAAGATCAACTGGGGCTTGTTCGGCGGGGCGAAGGTCGGACTCGCCGTCGGCCGCTGGCAGCCCTATGGGCTGGTTGCCGCCGTAGTCGGGCAGGGGACCGCCTCCAATCTGGCCGTAACTAGAAGCAATACCCACCACGGCCTTATCTTCGGGCTTGGGGCCGACTACGCGCTGACCGACCATTGGACCGTCGGCGGGCGTTTCTCCCACATCGCGATGGACGCACAGAACTACAACGGTGCCGAGGCGGCGTTTTCCGCCAACAGCGTCGCGGCCACGTTTGCCTACAAACTCAAGTAGCAGACGCCGCCCTGTATTCTGTTAGTTGCGCACGGCCGCTTGAGGCGGCCGTGCGTTGTCGCGTTATGATCCCGCCATGCAAGGCAAGGTCTACGACGTCGCCATCATCGGGGGCGGCCTCATCGGCGCGGCGATCGCGCGCGACGCGGCCGGCCGCGGGCTGGCCGTCTACCTCTGCGAGGAGGGCGACCTCGGCGGCGGCGCCTCGTCGGCCACGACCAAGCTGATCCACGGCGCGCTCGACGCGATGGAGGGCCTGCGCCTGGCGGCGATGCGCGAGGCGGTGCTGGAGCGCGAGATCCTGATGCGCGCGGCGCCGCATCTCGTGCGGCCGATCACGTTCCACATCCCGCATCACGAACGGCAATGGTCGCGCGCCGCGTTCCGCCTTGGCCTGTTCGCCTACGATCATGTGGCGCGCCATTCGCTGCCGCGGGCCGAGCGCGTCGATCTCGAGGCGACCGGCGCCCATGGCGCGCTGCAGCCGCATTTCACCACCGCGTTCGCGTATACCGACTGCGTCGCCGACGACAGCCGCCTGGTCATCCTCAATGCACTCGACGCGCGGGCGCGCGGGGCGACGATCGAGACGCGCCAGCACTGCACCGTCGCCGAGCGCGACGGCGGGCGCTGGCGCCTGTCGCTGGAATCGACCGCGACCGGCGAAAGGTCGATCGTGCTGGCGAAGATTCTGGTCAACGCGGCGGGGCCCTCGGCCGCCGAGGTGCTGAACCATATCGTCCACGCGCGCCAGCAGGTGCGCGTGCGCATGGCCAAATCGGCGCACATCGTCGTCCGCCGCGATGGCGCCGGCGAGCCGGCCTACGCGCTGCCCAACGCCGACGGCCGCATCGTCTATGCCGTGCCCTACGAAGCCGGCACGATGCTGCTCGGCCCGGCGACGACGGCGTACACCGGCGATCCGTCCGCGGCGGCGGTCGATCGCGACGACGCGGCGTACCTGCTCGACGTCGCCAATCAATATTTCCATGCGCCGCTCTATCCCTCCGACATCGTGTGGACCTTCGCGGCGGTGACGGCGCTGCCCGACGACGCGCGGCGCGGGCGGGCGGTCGTCATCGATGCGCCGCCCAACGTCGCGCCGCTGATCTCGGCCTTCGGTGGCAGCCTCACGACGCACCGGCGGCTGGCCGAGCAGGTGGTCGATCGGATGGGCAAGTTCCGCACGATCGCGCCGGCATGGACGGGGGCGGCGGAGGCCGTGCTGCCGGGCGGCGGTTTCCCGCGCGGCGGGGAGGGCGACATCGTGCGGGCACTGCGCGCCGGCTACCCGTTTCTGCCGCTCCATCTCGCCGAGCGGCTGGTCAGCGCCTACGGCACGCGCGCCTCGGCGGTGCTGACGGGCGCGCGGAACGTCGCCGATCTCGGCATCGGCTTCGGCGGTGATCTCACCCCGGCGGAGGTCGATTATCTCCGGCATGACGAGTGGGCGGCGAGCGCGGAGGACATCCTCTGGCGCCGCTCCAAGCTCGGGCTGGTGCTGACCGAAAATGAGGCGGCGGGGCTGGATGCGACCATGACGGCGCGGACGCCCGCCCGGGCTGCCGCGGAAAGCCCGGCGCTAGTCTAGCGCCCGCCTTTTCGCCGCCGAAATCGCGTGCTAAGCCCCGCGCAACCTCAAGACGACTGCGGTCCCGCGAATCTCGATGATCTCCAAATCCCTGCTGCTTTCCGCGCTGGCGCTTGCCGCGTTCGCCGGCCCGGCCGCGGCCGACAAGGTGTCCAATCCGGTCGCCGTGTTCGCCGGGCTCGACAAGATCACCGGGCGGATCATCGGCTTCGACGTCTACATGGACGAGACGGTGCAGTTCGGCGCGCTGCAGGTGACGCCGCGCGTCTGCTACAACCGGCCGCCGACCGAGGAGCCGCAGACCGATGCGTTCGTCGAGGTCGACGAGATCGGGCTGAACCGGAAAGTGAAGCGGATTTTCACCGGCTGGATGTTCGCGGCGAGCCCCGGCCTGCACGCCGTCGACAACGCCGTCTATGATGTCTGGCTGACCGACTGCAAGATGAAGTCGGACGTGGCGCCGCCCAAGAAATAAAAGTCGGCGTCGGCGGATATCGCCTCTTCCAGCATCGCCTGATAGACGCGCCGGTCGACGTCGATGGCGCCGAACTGCTTCAGGTGCGCGGTGGTGAACTGCGTGTCGAGCAGCATGAAGCCGCCGGCTTTCAGTCGCGCCACCAAGTGTACCAGCGCGACCTTCGAAGCATCGCGCTCGCGCGAGAACATGCTTTCGCCGAAGAACGCGGCGCCGAGCTGCACGCCGTAAAGGCCGCCGACCAGCTTGCCGTCGCGCCAGGTCTCGACCGTGTGCGCCGCGCCCATATCGAACAGGTCGCCGTAGAGTTTGCGGATGCGGGCGTTGATCCACGTCTTCGGCCGGCCCTCGACCGACGCCGCGCACGCGCCGATGACCGCGCCGAAATCATGATCGACGCGGACCTCGAATTTTTCGGATGCGATGGTGCGGGCGAGGCGGCGGGGCAGGTGGAAGCCGTCAAGCGGGATGATCCCGCGCTCCTCCGGCTCGATCCAGAACAGTCCGGGATCGTCGGCCGATTCGGCCATCGGAAAGATGCCGACGGCGTAGGCCTTGAGCAGCACCTGCGGGGTGATCTCGAGGAGGATGTCGTCGCGGGAGGCCATCGGCCCCTTACTTAGGCCAGGGCCAGTTTCTCGTATAGGTCGCCGGACGGAACGCCGGGGGCTCCGCAACCTTGCGGGCGGTGCTCGCGGCTGGCCTGCGACCGGCTGACCAGAGAATTCCAAGAAAACGCATAGTAAATTGCCTTCAAATTCGTGAGGCACTGAACATAGGTGCGCGACCGCTCCTGACGTATGGCCTTCGTCACAAAGCAGGGTTGCGCCAAAACGATGGCGCGGCGGGGCGATTTCACAGCTTGGGCAGGCCCGCCTGACGCAGAATCGCGTTCACCGTGCCGATCTTCTTGATATCGAACGGCACAACGACATGGCGCTGCGTTGCCGGACTGAGCGAGATTTCGTGGCTGCCTTTGCCCTGTCTCACGAATACGCAGCCCGCGTCATGGAGACGGCGCACAAGTTCACGATAGAGGGCACCCGCCACTAAAGCCGGGCGGTCGTGTGAAGAACGAAGCGGAGATTCAGCTCTCCCGTGTGCCCATTGAGGGCCGCGATCTCGGGAGCGATCAGCCAGACTCGTTCGATCAACGCGTCGAGCGTATCCGCCTCCGTGGCGATCGGAAGGTCGTCCGATTCGGCGATCCATCGGTCGCCATCGGCGTCCAGATAGAGCTCGACCGGATATTCCTGCGCGACGACCGCGTCAGTCCGGCGCGTGAGAAATGCCAAGTCGTTCATAGAACGGAAAATATGCCGACGCGCCGGGCGGGGCTACCCCGCCGCCAGCCGCTTCTCCAGCCAGTGGATGTCGTAGTTGCCGGCGATGATGTCGGGGTCGTTCACCAGTTCGCGGAAGAGCGGGATGGTCGTCTTGATGCCGTCGATGACGAATTCGTCGAGGGCGCGGGCGAGGCGGCGGAGCGCGGCCTGGCGCGTCGGGGCGTAGACGATCAGCTTGCCGATCAAACTGTCGTAGTAGGGCGGGATCGTATAGCCCTGATAGACGCCGCTATCGATGCGCACGCCGAGGCCGCCGGGCGGATGGTAGTAGGCGATCTTGCCCGGCGAGGCGGCGAAGGTCTTGGGATCCTCGGCGTTGATGCGGCACTCGATGGCGTGGCCGGAGAAGGTCACGTCCTTCTGCGTGAAGGAGAGGCCGAGGCCGGAGGCGACGCGGATCTGCTCGGTGACGAGATCGATGCCGGTCACGGCCTCCGTCACCGGGTGCTCGACCTGCAGGCGCGTGTTCATCTCGATGAAGTAGAACTCGCCGTTCTCGTAGAGGAACTCGATGGTGCCGGCCCCGGCGTAGCCAAGCTTGGCCATGGCGTCGGCGACGACGCCGCCGATGCGGGCGCGCTGCTCGGGCGTGATGACTGGGGAGGGCGACTCCTCCAGGATCTTCTGGTGGCGACGCTGGAGGGAGCAGTCGCGCTCGCCGAGGTGCACGGCTTTGCCCTTGCCGTCGCCCATCACCTGCACCTCGATATGGCGCGGCTTGGCGAGATATTTTTCGAGATACACGGCGTCATCGCCGAAGGCGGCGCGCGCTTCGCTGCGGGCTGCGGCGAGCGCGTTCGACAATTCCTCGGCGCTGCGGGCGACCTTCATGCCGCGGCCGCCGCCGCCGGCGGAAGCCTTGATCAGCACCGGGTAGCCGATCTCGTCGGCGATCTTCTTCGCCTCGGCGTCGTTGGTGACGCCGCCTTCCGAGCCGGGGACGACCGGGATGCCGAGCTTCTTGGCGGTGCGCTTGGCCTCGATCTTGTCGCCCATGATGCGGATGTGCTCCGCCGAGGGGCCGATGAAGGCGACGTCGTGCGCCGCCAGAATCTCGGCGAAGCGCGCGTTCTCCGACAGGAAGCCATAGCCGGGATGCACGGCGTTGGCGCCGGTGATCTCGCAGGCGGCGAGAATCTGCGGAATGTTGAGATAGGAGTCGCGCGCCGCCGGCGGGCCGATGCAGACGCTTTCGTCGGCGAGGCGGACGTGCATGGCGTCGGCGTCGGCGGTGGAATGGACCGCGACCGTGGCGATGCCCAGTTCCTTGCAGGCGCGCAGCACCCGGAGCGCGATCTCGCCGCGGTTGGCGATCAGGATCTTGTTGAAGAGATGCGGCGCCGTCGTCATTCGATGATCAGCAGCGGCTCGCCAAACTCGACCGGCTGACCGTCATCGACCAGAATCTTCACGACCTTGCCCGACTTGTGCGCCGGGATCTGGTTCATGGTCTTCATCGCCTCGATGATGAGGACCGTGTCGCCCTGGCGGACCTGATCGCCGATGTCGACATACGGACGGCCGCCGGGCTCCGGCGCGCGGAAGGCGGTGCCGACCATCGGCGAGTGGACGGCGCCCGGATGGTTGGCGTCGGTCACCGGCGCGGCGGCGGAAGACGAAGCGGCGGAAGCCGCCGAGGCCGGCGCGGCGTTCATCACCACCTGCGGCGCGGCGCTCACGGTCACCGTGCGGGCGACGCGGATGCGCGTGCCGTCGCGGTCGATCTCGATCTCGGTCAGGCCGGTCTCGGCGAGGAGCTTGGCCAGCTCGCGCACCAGCTCCTGATCGACGATCGCGTTCTTGTCAGCCATCAGGCTCCCTTTCGGCGCGCGGTCTTTGCCGGCTTGACGAGTTCCGCCAGAGCTTCCAGCGCCAGCGTGTAGCCATGCGGCCCGAGACCGCAAATCACGCCTTTCGCAACCGGCGAAACAAACGAGTGATGGCGGAAACGCTCGCGCGCGAAGATGTTGGAAAGATGCACCTCGATCACCGGGACGTCCGCGGCGCGCAGCGCGTCGTGGATCGCGATCGACGTGTGGGTGTAGGCGCCGGCGTTGAGCACGATGCCGGCGGCCTTGTCGCCGGCCTCCTGGATCCAATCGACGAGGATGCCCTCGCGGTTGTCCTGCCGGAAGTCGATGCTGAGGCCGAGCGCCTTCGCCTTGTCGGCGCACAGCTTCTCGATGTCGGCGAGCGTGCCGGCGCCGTAGAGCGCCGGCTCGCGCTTGCCGAGCAGGTTCAGGTTGGGTCCGTTGAGGACGAAGATCGTTGCCGCCATAGCCGACCGTTCTTGTCGTTGCCGGCATCGCTGGCGCGAAAAATCCGGAAAGTCGGCCGGTTATAAGGGGATCGGCAGCGAAGGAAAAGCCCGGAACGGGCCAAAAGCCTTAAGCGTCAACAGGCTGGCTTAACAGGTTGCCACGTCGGCGCAGGCCCGGGCGGCCTTGACCTCGGCCTTGAGGTTGTCGAGGCCGACGGCGCCGACCACAACCTTGAGCTTGGTGGCGTAGGACGGGGTGCCGGTCAGGTCGAGCTTCTCGGCCAGCTCGCGGACCTCGTTGATGTTGGCCTTGGCCTCATCGGAGGTTGCCTTCGCCTTCAGCACCGCCGGGTCCATCCCGAGGTCGGCCGCGACCGCCAGCGCCTTGTCGCCATCGACCTGGCCCTTCTCGGTGATGAGGGCGTTGTGGAAGTCGGCGTACTTTTCCGGCGCCGTCATGAGCACGGCGACGGCGACCTGCGCGGCGGCGACCGAGCCGTCGCCGAGGATCGGGAACTCCTTCAGCACGACGCGGAGGTTGGGGTCGTCCTTGATGAGCTGCTGCATGTCGGCGTGGGCGCGACGGCAGTAGGCGCAGTTGTAGTCGAAGAATTCGACCAGCGTGACGTCGCCCTTGGGATTGCCGAGCACGACCTCGTTGGCGGAGTCGAACAGGGTCTTGCTGTTGTCGGTGATCACCTGCGACTGGGCTACGCGGGCGGCCTCGTCTTCCTTGCGCTGCAGCTCGTTGATCGCGTCGCGGATGATCTCCGGGTTGGCGATCAGGTAGTTGCGGATGACGCCTTCGATCTCGGTGCGCTGGCTGTCGGAGATGTCGGCCATCTCCATCGCTCCGGGAGCCGGCGTCATGGCGGAGGGCGACGGGGTCATCGCCGGGGCCGGCTTGGATGCGGCGAGCATGTCCTTCACCATCGCCTCGACGGCGGCGCTGTCGATGCCGTGGCTGCGGGCGCCGAAGGTGTAGGCGAGGGCGCCGACGGCAATCGCCAGCACGAGGGCCAGCGCGGCGGCATAGCGGAAGTTCATTTGCTCACATCTCTCCGGCGCCCGAGCGGGCGGTGCGGCGACGCCAGGCGGCGCGCCAGGGATCAACCCTCACTTGCGGGGTTTATAGGACACGATGTCGTCGGCGCGAAGCCATGCCGGCGACCCGGTCTTCAACTTTGCTTGAGCCCGGGCGGCCTGGGCCTTGGCTTCGCCGAAGTTTCCCTCGGCAAACAGGCCCTGCGCCGTGGCGAGCTGGGCCATCGGGATATTGTTGACCATGGCATAGGCGCGGGCCAGCGAATGGTAGCCGATGCCCATGTCGGGCTCGCTCTGCAGCGCGGGGGTGAGCAGCTTGATGACCTCGGGCGCGCTGGCGGCGTTGTCGCTGGCGACGATCGCCTGGCCGAGCAGGATTTTCAGGATGCTGGAGCTCGGCGCCAGCGCCACCGCCTTGCGGAAGGCGGCGACGGCGCCAGGCTGGTTGCCGATCTCGAGCAGCGACTGGCCCTTCAGCTCGTAGAAATAAGGATCGTTCGGGCTCGCCGCGATCAGCGCATCAATCTGCTTCTGCGCCGCGCCCGGCTTGCCGGTGCGGTAGGCGACGATGGCGCGAGCGTACTTAGCCGCCAGGCTCTGGTCGGCGAGCGGGTAGCGGCGCAGCACCCGGTCGTTCGGCCACGTGAAGCCGACGAGCTTGGCGCGCACCAGGTCGTGGCGGCGCTGCAGGTCGGGCGAATCCTTGACGGCGGTGTACGGGCTCTTCGCCACCAACGCCTCGATCGCGATGACGCGATCGCGGGGCAGGGGGTGCGATTGCAGGTACGGGTTGATCTGCTGCGACAGGAGCAGGCTCTCGTCGGCGAGGCGCTTCATCGTCGCCAGCATGCCGGCGCCCGACTGGCCGGTGGCGGTGAGATACTTGATCGCGTTGCGGTCGGCGGCCGATTCCTGCTCGCGCCGGAACGACATCAGGCTGCGGTCGGCGATGCTCGGCGCCGCCGAGAGGATGCTGGTGCCGACGCCGCTCGCGCCCTGCGAGCCGGACGCGGCGCCCGCCGCAGCGGCGCCGACGCCGAGGATGCTGCCGACGAGCAGCGCCGCCTTGGTGTCGTCGATCTGCTGCACGAGGCGCGCGGTGTCCTCGTTGGCGATGTGGCCGGTCTCGTGGGCGAGCACGCCGATCAGCTCGTTCGGCGTCTCGGTCTGGATGATGGCGCCGACGTTGACGAACATGTGGTCGTGGTCGGTGACGAAGGCGTTGAAGGCGTCGCTGGGGACTATACGAATGTCGGGCATCTGGACGCCGGCGACCTTCATGATCGGGCGGAGGTAGTCATAGAGCAGCGCCTCGGTCTCGGCGTCGCGCACGACCGGCACCGACTCAGCAAGGGCGGAGAGCGGCGCGAGGCCGAGCAGCGCCGCAAAGCCGGCCGCCGATGCCCGGACTTTCCAAGTCCGGCCCCGCCTGCTAGTCACGCCCATCCGGCCCATGAACCCTCCAAACCGCATATTTTACAAGGCGTTGCCCGAAATGCTCCGCGACCGCACCCTAGGCCGGCAAATCTGGCGACAGCAAGACCGTATCGGCGGCGGGCGGCGATGAAAAAGGTGCTGCAGCCCTCGGCACGGAGCGCGGTCGAGCCGTTCATCGTCATGGAGGTGATGCGCGCGGCCGCCGACCGCGAGCATGCCGGCGACCGCGTCATCCACATGGAGGTCGGCCAGCCGGGCGCCGTCGCGCCGCGCGCCGTGCTCGATGCCGCGCGCGCTGCGCTCGACGACGGCGTGCTCGGCTACACCGAGGCGCTCGGCATCCGGAAGCTTCGCGCCCGCATCGCCCGGCACTATGCCGAGATGTACAAGCTCGAGGTGGCGATGGATCGTATCGCCATCACCACCGGCTCGTCAGCCGGCTTCAACCTCGCGTTCCTCGCCGCGTTCGACGCCGGCGACCGCATCGCGCTCGCGGCGCCCGGCTACCCGGCGTACCGCAATCTTGCGACCGCGCTCGGCCTCGAGACGGTCGACATCCCGGTCAACGCCGAGAGCGGCTACACGCTGACGCCGGCGATGCTGGACAAGGCGCATGCGGAGAAGCCGCTCGCCGGAGTGCTGGTCGCCAGCCCCGCCAATCCGACCGGCACGATCATGGCGCCGGCGGCGCTGAAGGCGCTTATCGAGGCGGCCGAGGATCTCGGCATCACCTTCATCTCCGACGAGATCTATCACCGGCTGGTCTACGAAGGCGTCGCGGCGACGGCGCTCGAATTCTCGAACGACGCGATCGTCGTCAATTCATTCTCAAAATATTACTGCATGACCGGCTGGCGCGTCGGCTGGATGGTGGTGCCCGATCCGCTGATCCGCGCCGTCGAGCGGCTGTCGCAGAATCTCGCGATCTGCGCGCCGACCATTTCGCAGCGCGCCGCGATCGGCGCTTTCGACGCCACCGCCGATCTCGACGTCATCCGCGACGGCTATGCCGCCAACCGGCGCCTGCTGCTCGAGCGGCTGCCTAAGATCGGCTTCGAAGATCTCTTCCCGGTCGACGGCGCCTTCTACGTCTATGCTTCGGTGCGCCGCTTCGCCAACGACTCGCTTGCCTTCGCCTCGCGCATGCTGGCGGAGGCGGGAGTGGCGGCGACGCCGGGCCATGATTTCGACCGGGTGAACGGCAATGGTTTCATCCGCTTCTCCTTCGCCGGCACCGAGGCGGCGATGGCCGAGGGGATGGACCGGCTCGCCCATTGGCTCAAATAGACAGATGGCGCTATCAAAGGGCCGAGGCCCGCATTTCGGAGTGAAAGCAACGTGACCCCGGCGATGGTGAGAGCCTTTACGGCGCTGGAGGCGCTGCGCTCGCCGGCGACGGCGGTGCCGATGCGCCAGCGCTTCGCCGACGATCCGGAGCGCTTCCGGCGCTTCTCGATCTCGTATGGCAACTTCCTGCTCGACTATTCCAAGAACCTGATCGACGAGGCGACGCTGCGCCACCTGCTGGCGCTGGCCGAGGCCGCCGAGGTCGAGCGCCACCGCGGCCAGATGTTCGGCGGCGAGGCGATCAACGTCACCGAAAACCGCCCGGTGCTGCACGTGGCGCTGCGCGCCGCGCCCGACGACGTCTACCGCGCCAACGGCAAGAACGTCGTGCCCGACGTGCAGGCGGTGCTCCAGCGCATGGCCGATTTCTCCGATGGCGTCCGCTCGGGGGCGATCGCCGGCGCCGGCGGCAAGTTCACCGACGTCGTCAACATCGGCATCGGCGGTTCGGACCTCGGCCCGGCAATGGCGACCAAGGCGCTGAAGCCGTACCACGACGGGCCGCGCCTGCATTTTGTCTCCAACGTCGATGGCGCACATATCCGCGACACGCTGGAGAAGCTCGATCCGGCGACGACGCTGTTCCTGATCGCCTCCAAGACCTTCACGACCACCGAGACGATGACCAACGCCGCCACCGCGCGGCAGTGGATCGTCAGCGGCATCGGCGAGGCCAAGGTGCCGGCGCACTTCGCCGCCATCTCGACGGCGCGCGAGCGGGTCGCCGATTTCGGCATCGGGCCGGAGCGCATGTTCGGCTTCTGGGATTGGGTCGGCGGGCGCTACTCGGTGTGGTCGGCCGTCGGCCTGTCGGTGATGATCGCGATCGGGCCGGAACGCTTCCGCGAGTTTCTCGACGGCGGGCGCAAGATGGACGACCACTTCCGCACCGCGCCGCTCGCCCAGAACATGCCGGTGATCATGGCGCTGATCGGAGTGTGGTACCGCAACGTCATGGGCTTCCCGATCCAGGCGATCCTGCCCTACGACCAGCGGCTGGAACGTTTGCCGGCGTACTTCCAGCAGCTCGACATGGAATCGAACGGCAAGCGCGTCGGTGTCGGCGGCAACCAGGTGCGCGGCGCGACCGGGCCGATCGTCTTCGGGGAACCCGGTACCAACGGGCAGCATGCGTTCTACCAGTTGCTGCATCAGGGCACCGATCCGGTGCCGGCCGATTTCCTGGTCGCGGCGCAGTCCGATATCGGCGAGGACGAGCACCAGTCGCTGCTGCTCGCCAATTGCCTGGCGCAGAGCGAGGCGCTGATGCGCGGCAAGAATCTCGCGGAGGTGCGCGAGGAACTGAAGAACCAGGGCCTCAGCCAGCGCGCCATCGACAAGCTGGCGCCGCACAAGGTGAGCCCCGGCAATCGGCCGTCGAACACGATCCTCTACCGCAAGCTCGACCCGCACACGCTCGGCATGATCATCGCGCTCTACGAGCACAAGGTGTTCGTGCAGGGCGTCATCTGGGGGATCAACTCGTTCGACCAGTGGGGCGTGGAGCTCGGCAAGACGCTCGCGACCGAGCTTCTGCCGCTCCTCAACCGCAGCGACGAGGACCATCCGCGCGACGCATCAACCGAAGGGCTGATGGCGACAATCCGCCTTTTCCGCGGCTCCTGAGCCTGTTCATTAATCATGGCGCAACCACTGCTCGCGTAAATTGCCGCGGCTTGGCAGCGCGCCGGCGGGAGGCTGGCGCGGCCCTCTGACGTGGGTTACGGGCGATGGTCGATAGTCGCGCGCGCAACACGCGCAAGCCGCTCGCGCCGGCGGCCGAGGAAAGCCTCCGGCGCCTGGTCGCGATCAGCCGCGATCTTGCCGCGCAGGACTGGCAGAGCGAGCGCGCGCTCTTCCGCGCCATGATCGACCAGGTGCCCGACTACCTGTTCGTCAAGGACACCGACAGCCGCTTCGTCATCGCCAATCGTGCCGTCGCCGCCGACGTCGGTGCGCAGCCGGACGACCTTATCGGCAAGACCGATTTCGACATCCACCCCGACGAGCGCGCCCGGCAATTCGTCGCCGACGAGCAGCGGGTGATCGCCAGCGGCAAGCCGCTGATCGACATCGACGAATTCATCGTCGACTTGAACGGGCGGCAGAAGTGGCTGTCGACTTCCAAGCTGCCCCTGCGCAACGCTGCCGGCGAGATCATCGGCATCGTCGGCATCTGCCGCGACGTGACCGAGCGCAAGCGCGCCGAGGAGCAGATCCATTTCATGGCGCACCACGATGCGCTGACGCGGCTGCCGAACCGCGCGCTGCTGATGGACCGGCTATCGTACGAGCTGCAGCATACGCGGCGGACGGGCGGCAAGGTAACCGTCGTGTTCGTCGATCTCGACAATTTCAAGCTGGTCAACGACAGCCTCGGCCACAACGCCGGGGACACGCTGCTCAAGATTATCGCCGAGCGTATGGTCAAGTGCGTGCGCGGCAGCGACACGGTGGTGCGGCTGGGCGGCGACGAGTTTGTCATCCTGCTGGTCGATGAGGCAGACGCGCCGCGGCCGCTGCCGGTGATCGACCGGCTGCGCGGCACGATCACCGAGCCGGTGCCGATCGAGGGGCAACTGTTCCGTGTCACCTGCTCGATCGGGCTCGCGACCTTCCCCGGCGACGGCGAGGACGCCGAGACACTGCTGATGAACGCCGACGTCGCCATGTACCAGGCGAAGGAAGGCGGGCGCGACACTTTCCAGTTCTATACCTCGGAGATGAACGAGGTGGCGCGCGAGCGGCGCCTGCTGCAGGAGGGCCTGCGGAACGCCATCGTCAACGAGGAATTCGCGCTGCTCTACCAGCCGCAGATCAACCTCCGCACCGGCGTCATCTTTGCCGTCGAAGCATTGGTGCGCTGGCACCATCCGCAGCTCGGGCTCGTGGCGCCGTCGCGCTTCATTCCGATGGCGGAGGAAAGCGGCCTGATCGTGCCGCTCGGCGACTGGGTGCTGCGCGAGGCCTGCCGGCAGAACAAGGCCTGGCAGGACGCCGGCATGGAGCCGATCACGGTGTCGGTCAACGTCTCGGCGCGCCAGTTCCGCGAGAAGACGTGGGTCGAGCGCGTCGCCAGGATTCTCAAGGAGACCGGCCTGCCGCCGGAGTATCTTGAGCTGGAGCTGACCGAGAGCCTGCTCATGCACGACGTGACGCAGGCGATCGACACCATGCGCCAGCTTCAATCGATCGGCGTCCATTTCTCGATCGACGATTTCGGCACCGGCTACTCCTCGCTCTCGGCGCTGAAGAGTTTTCCCGTGGCGCGGCTCAAGATCGACCAGTCGTTCGTGCGCAACCTGCCGCATGACGCCAACGACCGCTCGATCGCGACCGCGGTCATTTCGCTCGGCCAGAAGCTGAACATGAAGGTGATCGCCGAGGGCGTCGAGACTGACGCGCAGATGGCGTTCCTCACCGAAAACGATTGCGACGAGATCCAGGGCTACCACTTTTCGCGGCCCGTCGAGGCCGACGCGGTGGAGACAATGCTGCGCAAGCAGGCGGGGTAGCCGGCGGTTGCCTTCGGCCACCCGATCTGGTCCCATCGCCGCCATGAACAACCCTGTCCCGATGAAGTTCGGCATGGGCGCCCGCGTGCGGCGGATGGAGGACAAGTCCCTCATCACCGGCGCCGGGCGCTTCACGGACGACTACACGCCGGAGGGGACGCTCCGCGCGGTCGTCGTCCGCTCGGCGATGGCGCACGCCAGGATCGCGGTCAGCGGCGTCGCGGAAGCACGCGCCATGCCCGGCGTGCGGCTGATCCTGACGCATGCCGACATCGCCCCATACGGCGGCCTGCCGCAGAAGGGCGGCTTCAGGCAGGTCGACGGCAGCGGCATCAACAAGCCGAAGCATCCCTTGCTGGTCGGCGACGTCGTGCGCCACGTGGGCGACCCGATCGCGTTCGTTGTGGCGGACACGCTGGAGCAGGCGAAGGTCGCCGGCGAGGCGATCGTCATCGACTACGAGCCGCTGGAAGCGGTCACCAACATGCGGCAGGCGCTGGCGAAGAACGCGCCGCTGGTGTGGCCGGAGCTCGGCACCAACGTCGCCTTCGACTGCGACCGCGGTGACAAGGCTGCGACCGATGCGGCCTTCGCCAGGGCGGCGAAAGTTTCGCGCATCGAGATCGTCAACAATCGCGTCGTCGCCAACTATATGGAGACGCGCGGCATCGTCGCCGAATACGACGCGGGGACGGAGCGCTTCACGCTGACGCTCGGCACGCAGGGCGGCCACGGCATGCGCGACATCATCGCCAAGGACATCCTGCACATCGACCCGAAGGCGATCCGCGTGATCACGCCCGACGTCGGCGGCGGCTTCGGCACCAAGTCGTTCTGCTACCACGAGTATCCGCTGGCGGCGATCGCGGCGAAGCAACTCGGTAAGCCGGTTAAATGGATCGGCGAGCGGAGCGAGCATTTTCTCTCCGACAGCCAGGGGCGCGACAACATTGCGGTCGCCGAAATGGCGATGGACGCGGACGGAAAATTCCTCGCCATGCGCGTCGATCTTCTCGCCGACATGGGTGCTTACCTGTCTCAGTACGGCCCGCACATTCCGGAAGGCGGCCTGACGATGTCGACCGGCGTTTACGACATTCCGCAGCTCTACGCCTTCGGCCGCGGCATCTATACCAACACGGTGCCGGTCGATGCCTATCGCGGCGCCGGGCGGCCCGAGGCGGCGTACCTGATCGAGCGGCTGGTCGATATCTGCGGGCGCGACGCCGGCCTCGGCCCGGCGGAAATACGCCGGCGTAATTTCGTCCGGCCGGAGGCGCTGCCTTATACGACGCAGGGCGGCCGCATCTACGACAGCGGCGAATTCGACGGTCACATGACGAAGGCGCTGGCGCAGGCGGACTTCGCCGGCTTTCCTTCACGCGCCGCGGCAGCGAAGGCCGCCGGCAAGGCGCGCGGCATCGGCTTTGCCACCTACGTCGAGGCGTGCGCCTTCCCGGGCAGCGAGGGCGCCACCGTCATCCTCAACGACGACGGCACGGCGACGCTGCTGATCGGCACGCAGACCAACGGGCAGGGGCACGCCACCGCCTATGCACAGTTCATCGGCGGCCACCTCGGGCTCGACTACGACAAGATCACCGTCATCCAGGGCGATACCGACCGCGTGCCGACGGGCGAGGGGACCGGCGGCTCGCGGTCGATCCCGCTTGGTGCTGTGTCCGTTGACCGCGCCTCGATCAAGCTGGCCGGCCAGCTTCGCGCCGCCGCGGCAGTGCGGCTGGAAGCAAGGGCCGACGATTTGGAGTTCCACGACGGCACGGTGCGCGTCGCCGGCACCAACCGCGGGCTGACGCTCGCCGAACTGGCGCGATCCACCGCCGACAAATCGGTGCTCCGCGCCTACGACGAATCGTTCGAGCAGCCGGAGCCGACCTATCCGAACGGCACCCACGTCGTCGAAGTCGAGATCGATCCGGAGACCGGCGTCACAACCATCGTCAACTACACGATCGTCGACGACTTCGGCGCGACGGTGAATCCGATCCTGCTCGAGGGCCAGATCCACGGTGGCGTGGCGCAAGGTATCGGCCAGGCGCTCTACGAGCGCACGGTCTACGACGCCTCCGGCCAGTTGCTGACCGCGACGTTCCAGGATTATGCGATGCCGCGCGCCGACGGCATTCCGTTCCTCAATTTCGAGACGCGCAACGTGCCGGCCAAGACCAATCCATTCGGCATCAAGGGGGCAGGGGAGGCAGGCTCGATCGGCTCCTCGCCGGCGGTGATGAACGCCATCGCCGAGGCGCTGTGGCGGGAGTACCGCGTGCCGGGCATCGACATGCCGGCGACGCCGCTGCGGGTTTGGGAAGCGATCCGCGCGGCTGGCGGCAGGTAGGCGCGGCAGGCGGCAGGAGCTGCGGGCAGGAGGCACACCCCTCCGCAAAACCGCGAAATGCTGTTTTGGCCCTCCCACAAGGGGAGGGCTCAAGCGGAGTTTGGTGAAACTCGACGTTCCAGCAAGGATGAACCCTCCCCTTGTGGGAGGGTCAAAACGCCGAAGGCGTTTTGGGGAGGAGTGTCTCTCATCCTCTCTCAACGGCGTGCCGCCTGCTCACTCGCCGATTGTTACACCCGCCCAGTTCGCATCCGAACACCGCCGCGAAGCCTTGCCCGACTCCGCGCCGTGTGGTGGGTTGGCTTCCTCTCATGGCGCAGTACACGTCGGCGCAGCCGCTTGTCGGTATCGCGCTCAAGGTCATCTCGACGCTCGTCTTCACCGGCATGGCGACGCTGATCAAGCTCGTCAGCGACCGCTATCCCGTCGGCGAGATCGTATTCTTCCGTTCGTTCTTCGCGCTGATCCCGGTCGCTGCGTGGGTGGGGTGGCGCGAGTTCCCGCGCATCTTCCGCACGCCGCGTTTCGGCGGGCATGTCGTGCGCTCGATCGCCGGCGCCAGCGCGATGTTCTGCAGCTTCACGGCGCTGTCGCTGCTGCCGATCGCCGATGCCACCGCGATCGGCTACGCCTCGCCGCTGCTCACGGTCGTGTTCGCGGTGTTCCTGCTCGGCGAGAAGGTGCACGCCTATCGCTGGTCGGCGGTGGCGGTCGGCCTTTGCGGCGTGCTCGTGATCCTCTCCGACTACGTCGGGCCCGCGGCGAGCCAGGTCGCGCGCGGCAGCGTCATGGGCGCCGGCTTCGCGGTTGCGGGCGCGGTGGCGGCGGCGCTCGCCGCGACGCAGACGCGGAGTTTGACGCGCATCGAGCCGGCCGCGACGATCGTGGTCTACTTCTCGCTGCTCACGGCGGTGTTCGCGCTGGCGTCGCTGCCCTTCGGCTGGGCGGTTCCCGACGCGCTCGATCTCGCGGCGCTGGTCGGCGCCGGCATCTGCGGCGGCATCGGGCAGGTGCTGCTGACGCAGAGCTACCGCTTCGGCGATGCGTCGCTGATCGCGCCGTTCGACTATACCTCGATGATCTGGACGCTGGTCGTCAGCCTGCTCATCTTCGGCACGTGGCCGAGCGCGATCGTTCTTTCGGGCGCGGGCATCGTCATCCTCGCCGGGCTGTTTGTCATCTGGCGCGAGCGCAAGCTGGGCATCGAACGCACGCGGTCGAAGCGGGCGCAGACGCCGACGACGGTGAGTTGAGTCCACCTTCGACGCCGGAATGCAGCGCCAAGCAGGGAGGGGAGGCACCCCTCCCCAAAACGCCTCCGGCGTTTTGCCCCTCCCACAAGGGGAGGGTTCGTCGTGTTGGAAAACCACGCTCTACCAGACTCCGCTTGAGCCCTCCCCCTGTGGGAGGGCCAAAACCGCGTCGCGGTTTTGGGGAGGGGTGTCTCGCGGTCAACGCGAACCGGCGTCCCTCGGATGGCGGAAGCTTACTTCCCCTTGTACGGCAGGATTTTCTGCGTCTGCTCGCCGAGGCCGGCGATGCCGAGGTGGATCGTTTCGCCGCCCTTCAGGAACTTCGGCGGCTTCATGCCGGCACCGACGCCCGGAGGCGTGCCTGTGGTGATGACGTCGCCGGCTTCCAGCGCCATGAACTGGCTTAGGTACGAGACGAGGAACGCCACGCCGAAGATCATCGTCTCGGTGTTGCCGGTCTGCACGCGCTTGCCGTCGATATCGAGGAACATGTCGAGGTTCTGCACGTCCTTGATCTCGTCGCGCGTCACCAGCCACGGGCCGATCGGACCGAAGGTCGGGCAGCCTTTGCCCTTGGTCCACTGGCCGCCGCGCTCCTGCTGGAACTCGCGCTCGGAGACGTCGTGGCAGACGGTGAAGCCGGCAACGTGGCTCAGCGCCTTCGCCTCGTCGATGTAGCTGCCGCCCTTGCCGATGACGACGGCGAGCTCGACTTCCCAGTCGGTCTTCTTGGAAGCGCGCGGGATCTGCACATCGTCGTTCGGGCCGACGATGCACGATGGCGCCTTGTTGAAGACGATTGGCTCCTTCGGAATCTGCGCGCCGGTCTCCTTGGCGTGGTCGACGTAGTTGAGGCCGATGGCGATGAAGTTGCGCACGCCGCCGACGACGGGCCCCAGGCGCGCGTTCTTCGGGGCGGCCGGAAGGTCCGCGATCTTCGCCTTCTTGATCTTGGCGATGGCACCGTCGGCGAGCGTCTCGGGCGTGATGTCGGAGACGACGCGCGACAGGTCGCGGATGACGCCGGCCTTGTCGACGATGCCGGGCTTCTCGCGGCCCTTCGGCCCAAAACGGACGAGCTTCATTTCGCAGAATCCCCCAAAACCCCGTGTGAAAGACGTGTCGGCGTAGCCCGATCGACGGCATGGCTCAAGGGGCAAATCGCGTTTGCACCTACTGGTATTTCCGCAAAAGGTCAGTATCATTGACCTAATAGAAAAAGACGGTCCCCAAAGACGGCGCCCCATGGAAACGCTCCTGCCTCTCTTCGGCTACGTCGTCGTGTCCTCGGTCACGCCGGGGCCGAACAACCTGATGATGCTGCAGTCCGGCGCCAACTTCGGATTGGGCCGCACCTTTCCGCATATTCTGGGCGTCGCCTTCGGCTTCCCGGTGATGATTGTCGCGATCGGCTTCGGCCTGACTTACGTCTTCGATGCGTACCCGGCGGTGCATACCGTCCTCAAATGGGTGTCGTTCGTCTACCTCTTGTGGCTCGCTTGGCAGATCGCCTCGGCGGGGCGGCCGCATGCCGTGGCCGCCGACGGCCGGCCGGTGACCTTCCTGCAGGCGGCGGCGTTCCAGTGGGTCAATCCCAAGGCGTGGGCCATGGGCATCGGCGCGCTGGCGCTGTTCACCACCGCCGGCGGCAACAAGGTCGTCGAGGTCGGTATCATCGCGCTGCTCTTCGGCCTGGTCTGCCTGCCCAACGGCGTCGCCTGGACTCTGTTCGGCCGTGCCATCGCCGGCTTCCTGCAGGACGACCGCAACCGCCTGTGGTTCAACATCGGCATGGCGGTGCTGCTGGTCGTCTCGGTCGTGCCGACGCTTTTCGAGTAGGCTGCCGGCATGGTGCAGGTTCCGACCATCGACGACGTCCGTGCCGCGGCGAAGCGTATCGCCGGCCACGCAGTGCGGACGCCGCTTCTTTCCAGCGCGTACCTCGACGAGGTGACCGGCGCGCGCGTGCTGATCAAGCCGGAGAATCTCCAGCGCACCGGCACGTTCAAATTCCGCGGCGCCTACAATGCGATTGCGGCGCTGACCCACGAGGTGCGCGCGGCGGGCATCGTCGCGGTGTCGTCGGGCAACCATGCGCAGGGCGTCGCCGAGGCGGCGCGTCTGTTCGGGGCGGCGTCGATCATCGTCATGCCGGCGGATGCGCCTGCCATCAAGCGGGAACGGACGGAGCGGAGCGGCGGGCGCGTCGTCACCTACGACCGGCGGACGGAGAATCGCGACACTGTCGTCGCGGCCTTGATCGCGAAACACGGCGGCACGCTGGTGCATCCCTACAACGATTTTCACGTCATCGCCGGGCAGGGAACCATCGGCCTCGAGGTCGCGGAAGATTGCGCGGCGCGTGGCGTCGTGCCGGATGCGGTGCTCGTGCCGTGTGGCGGCGGCGGATTGTCGTCCGGTGTCGGCCTGGCGCTGCGTCATGCTTATCCGTCGATCGAGCCCGTGCTGGTCGAGCCGGACGGCTTCGACGACTACCGCCGCTCGCTCGCCGAGGATCGCATCGTCGCCAACGCGGCGACCGCGGGCTCGGTCTGCGACGCACTGCTCGCCGTGTCGCCGGGCGATATCGGCTTTGCCCTCAACCGCGCCAACAGCGCTACCGCCGTGTCGGTCAGCGATGCCGAGGCGCTGGCCGCAGTCGCCTTCGCGTTCCGCGAATTGAAGCTGGTGGTGGAGCCCGGCGGCGCCGTCGGCCTCGCCGCGCTGCTATCGGGCAAGGCGGCGATGGCGCGCGGCGCGACGGTCGTCGTTGTCCTCTCCGGCGGCAATATCGATCCGCCCGTGCTGGCGCGGGCGCTGGCGCTGGCGGAGAATCCATGACGGAACTGATCACCACGCTCGGGCCGCTGCGCGCCGATCAGCTTGGCGCGATGCTGCCGCACGAGCACGTGTTCGTGGATCTGCGCACCTGGGACAAGCCGGGCTACGGCGAGGCGGAGGCCGCCGACGTCGTGGCGCTGATGGCGCCGGAGATCGAGCGGATCAAGAAACTCGGCTACACCGCGCTGGTCGAATGCTCCACCGTCGGCGTCGGGCGGCGCGCTGACATGGACCTCGCCGTCTCGCAGGCGACCAACTTTCCGATTGTGGTGCCGACCGGGATTTACCGCGAGCCCTGGGTGCCGCCGTTCGGGCACGAGTGGTCGGAGGACAGGCTCGCCGACTGGATGCTGGCCGAGCTCACCGAGGGCATCGAGAATTCCGGCGTGAAGGCGGCCTGGATCAAGGTCAGCGCCGGCGACGATGGCATCACGCCGGTCGAGGCCAAGATTCTCCGCGCCGCGGCCCGCGCGGCGGTGAAGACCAACGCCGCAATCGGCAGCCATACGATCAAGGGCCGGGTCGTGATGGACCAACTCGACATCATCGAGAAGGCCGGCCATTCAGCGTCGCGCTTCATCTCGATCCATACGCAAGCGGAGCCCGACCCGGCGATGCACTTGGCCGTCGCGAAGCGCGGCGCCTTCATCGAGTACGACTGGATCGGCGTGCACGGCTCGGACGAGAGCTACATCGAGAATATCCATCGCGTGCTCGATGCCGGCTTTGGGCGTCAGCTTCTGCTCAGCCATGATCGCGGCTGGTACGACCCGGCGCTGCCCAAGGGCGGCACGCCGAAGCCGTACACCTACCTGCACGATGTCTTCCTGCCGAAGCTTGCCGCCTCCGGCGTCGATGCCGGCACGATCGCGACCATTACCCGCGATAATCCTTTCCGGGCGTTTGCCCGCTAGGGTGGCTGGAGCTAGTTTCCTCGCCGCCCACACGATTCTCGCCGGCCCCGACAGATGACAACCGAGCCCAACGCCGTTACCGCGGCGCCGTCGCACTACGTGCTGCGGATGTGGATCTTCTACGCCGGCTATTTCATCTTCGGCGGCATCTCGACGCCGTTCTTCCCGGTGTGGCTGCAGGCGCGCGGCCTCTCCGAGATCGAGATCGCGCAGGTGATCGCGCTGCCGCAACTGATCCGCGTGTTCCTGACGCCGCTCTCCGGGCTCTACGCCGACCGGGCGCCGAGCCGGCGCTTCGCCACCATCAGCTTCACGGTGCCGGCGGCGTTCCTCTTTCTGCTTGCCTATCCGGCGCACGACTTCTGGTCGCTGCTCATCACCACCGGCATCGCCTTCACCATTTTCGGCATGGCGCTGCCGCCGGTCGAGGCGCTGGCGCTCACCGGCGTCCGCCGCTTCGGCCTCGACTATGGGCGCATGCGCATGGGCGGCTCGGTCGCCTTCATCGTGGCGAACCTTGCGAGCGGCGCGCTGCTCGGCATCTTCGTCGCCGACGACATCTATTTCTTCCTGCTCATCGCGCTGTTCTTCGCCGCCGGCATCTCGTTCGTGCTGCCGCGGACACCGCCGGCGGTGCGGGCCGAGGACGACGCGGCCAAGCCCGACGTGCGCTCGTCGCGCGAGGTGCTCGGCAACCGCGCGTTCCTCGCCATCCTCATCGCCGTCGGCGTCGTGCAGGGCAGCCACGCCATCCTCTATTCCTTCGGCAGCATCGAGTGGCACGCGCTCGGCTATTCGTCGTTCCAGATCGGCGCGTTCTGGGCGTTCAGCCTGGTGTGCGAAATCTCGGTGTTCGCCTTCGCGCGGCCGCTGGTGAAACGCTTCGGTGCGCACAATCTGCTGCTCATCGGCGCCGGCGCCACGGTCGTGCGCTGGATCCTTTTCCCGCTGATGCCGCCGTTGGGCTTCGCCGGCTTCGCCTTCACGATGGCGCTGCACGGGTTGACCTTCGGCGCCACGTACCTCGGCGCGCAGCAGACCATCGCGCGCATGATTCCGGAGAAGATGACGGCGTCGGCGCAGGGCATCTTCGCCATGGTCACCGGCGTGTCGATGGCGGTGGCGACCTCGCTCGCCGGACCGATCTACCATGCGCTCGGCATCGACGGATTTTTCGTCATGGCGCCGGTGGCGGGGCTGTCGTTCCTGACGCTGCTTGCCGTGCGCCGGCGCGTGCAGTAGCGCCAAACGAAAACGGGCGCCCGAAGGCGCCCGCTCGAAACTCGTGCGTCGACGGTTAGTCGAAGCGGCCCGAGGCGTGGGCGAGCATCGTGTAGACCTTGCCCGTGTCGGAGGTCAGGTACGCGCCGCCGGCGGCGCGGTCCTTGCCCGACTTGGTCACCTCGGCGAGCAGCTTCTCGAAATCCGAGACGTAGCGGTCGACCGCGGCGCGGAAGTCGCCGTCGCGCTGATACTTCTTGCGGATCTCGTCGAAGGTCTGCTGGCCCGACAGCGTGTAGAGCCGGCGGGTGAACAGGTTCTTCTCGCCCTTGCTGTGACGGGCCCAGAGCTCGACCGCGGCGTCGTGGTCGATGGCGCGGGCGATGTCGGCCGAGATGGCGCCGAGGCCCGCCGGCGCGGCGGAGCCGTTGGCTTCGGCCGGGACCACGGCGGTCTGCGGACGTTCGATTGTCGGAGCAGGGGCCTCGTCGTCGGTCGAGGCGCGGCGCAGCAGGTCGGAGACCCAGCCTTCGCCGGCCTCGTCGCTGGCCGTAGCCGTGCGGAGCGCGGCGGGAGCCTGGCGCGGCACCGAGCGGGCCGGCGACTTCGCCACCGGGACCGGCTGCGGAGCCGCGGCACCGTTGCCATTGCCGTTGCCGCCGCCGCGGCGGGGTTCGGCGGTGTAGCGCGCCGCGGCCGGCTCGGCGACGGTCGGCGCCAGTTGCACCGGCTCTACGGCGACCGCGGTCGCCTCGAGGCGGATGCGCGGCTCGCCCAGCGCCGGGCTCGACAGGTCGAAATTCTTGCCGTGCCGATTGATGATCTCGGACAGCTCGCTGAGCGCCTTGATCTGGTCGCCGACGACGCGGCGCATGGCCTCGGCACCCTCGCGGGCCTCCTCGGGCAGTTCGAGCACGCCGCGGCGCAGTTCCTCGCGGGTGACCGACAGGTCTCGCTGCAGGTCCTGCGTCGCCTGGCGCATCTCGCGCGAGGCTTCGGCGAAGCGGCGCGACAGCTCGGTCATCGCCTGGCCCATGTCGGTGATCATGGCCTTGTTCGACTCGCGCACCGCGTCCGCGGCCTTGCGGCTTTCGGTGCCGGCGGTGCGGTTCATCGTCTCGAAGTTGTCGATGACGCCCTTGGTGGCGGTCGCCGTGTTCTCCGTCAGCATGCGGCTGACGGCGGTGGCGCGCTCCTCGGCGGTCTTCAGCGTCTCGGCGATGATGCGGGTGAACGACTTCATCAGGCCGTCGAGTTCCTCGCTGCGCGACTTGAGGCCGGCGGTGAGCTGCTCGAGCTGCGGGCGGCGCTCCTCGACGGTGGTCTGGATCTGGCGGTTGACGTCGGCGAGGTTGCGGGTCGCGGCGCCGAGAGAGGTGCTCTGCTCCTCGAACCGCTTCACGACGCTGCCGACGCCCTCGATGATCTCGCGCGAGACGTCGCGGAGCTTGCCGACCTGGCCGCCGAGCTCGTTGGTGGAAAGCTGTGTCGCCTCGACCGCGTGGCCGATGGCGGCCTTGAACTCGGTCGAGCGGGTGGCGAGCTGCGTCTCGATCTTGGCGAGGTTGTCGGAGGTCGAGCCGAGCAGCGCGTTCAGCACGTCGTTCGACTGCTTGAGTCGGGTCGAGATGTCGGCAACTTCGGTCTTCAGCGTGTTGTTGGTCGACACGAAGGT
Organism: Bauldia sp.; assembly: GCA_037200845.1. Classification (NCBI taxonomy): domain Bacteria; kingdom Pseudomonadati; phylum Pseudomonadota; class Alphaproteobacteria; order Hyphomicrobiales; family Kaistiaceae; genus Bauldia; species Bauldia sp. Next base: position 2,422,693 of record JBBCGQ010000001.1, on the reverse strand, counting down.
GTTGGCGACCTGCTGGCCGCTCGCCATGAGCGTGCGCGCGGCTTCCTCGCTGCGCGTCGCCACCATCTCGACGACCTGCGCGCCGGTATTGTTGAGCGTGTAGAGCAGCGCGTTGGAGCGGCCGTCCAGCAGCGCGGCCAGCTCGCCGGAGCGCGCGCCGAGCACCTCGTTGAAGTCGCGGGTGCGCACTTCCAGCGCCTCGGTGACCGCGTTGGCGCGGGCGCCGAACATGCCCTCGATCTCGTTGATGGCGCGGCCGAGGATGGTCGAGGCTTCGGCGGCCGACGAGCGGATCGAGCGGGTCGCCTCGTTCGATTCGTTGGTCAGGCGCTGCGTGACGTCGGTGACGGTCTCACGGATGGTGAGGGCCACGTCTTCGCTGCGCGCGGCAAGCGAGTCGGTGATCGAGTTGGCGCGCTCGGTCAGCGTCTCGGCGAGCGTCTCGATGCGCGAGGTCAGGCTGCCGCCGACCTCGATCAGGCGATCGTCGATGAGCGCCGCGAACTCGGTCTGGCCCGAGGTGAACGTCTCGGCGATCTCGCGGGTGCGCTCGATGAGCGTCTGGTTGATCTGGCGCGAGCGGTGGTCGAGCGCCTCGGCGATGCGGTGGGCGTTCGATTCCAGCGCCTCGGAGACGTCCTCGATCTTGAGGCGGATGCCGTCGCCGAACTGCGACAGCTTGCTCTGCAGGGCGGTCTCCATCGAGTGCGCCTGCTCGGAAAGCGAGGTGATCAGTTCCGGGCCGCGCTCGCTGACCAGTTCCGAAATCTTGGCGAAGCGGTTCTCCAGCACGTCGCCCAGTTCCTGGCTGCGGCGCTGGATGATGTCGCCGAACTTGGTACCGGCTTCGACGACCTTGCCGTGGATCGCCTGGCCCTTCTGGTCGATGGCATCGGCGACTTCGGTGCCCGAGGTGATGATCTTCTCGTGGATCGTGACGCCGCGGCTTTCGATGGCGTTGGCGACATCGCGGCCGGAGGCGAGGATCTTCTGGTGGATCGACGTGCCGCGGCTTTCGATGGCGTCGCCGATGTGCTGCGTCGCCTCGACGATCGAGTCGTAGATGGCGGTGCCGCGGCCTTCGATCGAATCCGCGATCTCGCGCGACGACGACAGGATGCGCTCGTGGATGGAGGCGCCGCGCGACTCGATCTCGTTGGCGATCTGCGAGCCGGACTCCACGATGCGCTCGTGGATGGTGTTGCCCTGGTCGATGATGCGGTCGGCGATGCGCGTGCCGCTGTCCACGATGCGCTCGTGGATGGCGCCGGCGCGCGAGGCGACCGTCTCGGCGATCTCGTTGCCCGAGGCGATGATCGTCTCGTTGATCTTCATGCCGCGGACGGCAATCGCCTTGGCGACTTCGCCGCCGACGGAGGCGAGGCGCTGCGTCAGCTCGGCGCTGCGCTCGTCGAAGGAGTCGTAGACCGAGGTGGTGGCCGAGTTGATCGCCTCGCGCAGGCCGTTGGTGCGCGTCTCGATCAGGTTGGCCATGGCTTCGCCGGTCGAGGCGAGGCGCTCGTTCAGTTCGGTGCCGTTGACCGCGATCGATTCAAAGATGCGGTCGCCGGTGCGCGACAGGCGGTCGGCGAGCTCGCCGCCGCGGTTGGTGATCGTCTCGGCGATGCGCGTGCCGGTCTCGTCGAGCTTGTCGGCGATTTCCTGGCCGCGGAGCGCGAGGTCGACAAGAAGGGAGTCGGCGTTCGACTTCAACGCCTCGTTCACCTCGGTGACATGCTTGGAAATCGTCGCGGCGGCCATGTTGCCGGTTTCGCTGATCGATTTCGTGATGTCCTCGGTGCGGCCTTCGAAGCCGGCGATGAGTTCGGCGCCGACGGAGGAGAGGGTGTCGTTCACCTCCTGGCCGCGCTCGCTGATCGTGTCGGCCATGGCGCGGCCGGTCGACGACAGCGTCTCGTTGATCTCGGACGAACGGGCGAGCAGCGCGTCGGTGACTTCCGCGCCGGTCTGCGCGAGCGAGACGGCGACGTCGCTGACGGTGTCGGCCAGGCGCGAGACGAGGTCCTCGCCACGGGCGGAGAGCTGGTCGACCATCGCTTCGCCGGCGGTGCCGAGCGCGGCGGTGATCTGTTCGCCGCGGTCGGTGAGCGCCGCAGTGATGCGGTTGCCGGCGGTGGTGACGTTGTCGGAAATAGATTCCGACGCGATGCGGAGGTCCTTCGACAGGGCTTCCTGCGCCGAGACGATCGAGGTGCGAACGCGCTCGGAGTTGATGACGATCGCCTCGCGCTGGCCGGCGAGGTCGTCGATGAGCGCGCGCATGCGCGTTTCGTTGTCGGAGTACGAGCGTTCCAGCGCCGCGACTTCGTTGTGGACGAGGAGTTCCAGTTCCGAGGCGCGGGCGAGCGCGCGCTCGATGCCGTCGCCGACGGCGGCGACTTCGCGGCGCACCGCCTGGCTGACGTTGATGACGGCGTCGGTCGCCATGTTTTCCGGCTCGGACAGGCGGATCGCCATGTCGGAGACGGAGCGGGCGACGTAGCGCAGTTCCTGCGTCCGCCACATGGTCGAGGCGATGGCCCAGACGAAGCCGATCGGGACGAAGAGGAACAGTGCGACGTTGAGGAAGCGCGGATTGGTGACGATGTCGCCGCCTTCGCCGGTGAGGCCGCCGGTCGACATTGCGTAGACGACGACGAAGATTGCCCAGGCGGCGGAGAGCACCATCGCGGCCGGATAGATGAGGCGCGAGGGGCGGCGCATCGGGCCGGCGACCGTGCGGCGGTCGTCGTTTGCGGCGAAGCGGCTGCGGCGCTGCTCGGCGGCGCGGGCGCGGACCGGGTTTACAGGCGCCGGCGCCTCGTTCGGGCCCTCGGCGAAAGTGCGCGGCGGCGGATCGCGGCGCGGTTCCTCCGCGGCGCGGCGCGGCTCGTCACGCGGGCGCGGCGGCTGCGGCGCGGCGGCATCGCCACGGCGCGGCGGCGCGGGGACGCGCGGCTGCTCTGGACGGCGCTGGCTGGCGGTGGTGCGGGGTTCGTTGGCGCTGGTGCGGGCCGCGCGATCCCGGCGGCCATCGTCACTTGTGTCGGGAGCGGGCGCGCCGTCCTCGGGCGTATAGTCGAGCCTGAGCGCCTCTTCGACCGCCGAGAGGGCGGCGTCGTTGGGGTTCTTGGTTCTCGGGGTAGTTGCCATTTACAATCCGCCTCGCGCCGAACTCAAAACCACATCGGGCCTGCCGGGCAGATCAACGCCCGGCAATAGCGCAAGCGAACGTCGCGAGATCGAGGCGTGCGGACGCTCCGCACAAACTTTCCCCCTCCCGCGGCGCACGCCGCGCAAAGACTGGTAAAACTGACCAGTCCGGGTGGCCTCCACCCATGCCGCTAAATCATCCTAGTGGCACATTCATGGCAGAGGAACCCGGAATCTTCGAGCGTTCACCGCTAAGACCGTAAACAGGTTCAAGAACATGCCGGTGACGGCTCGACACGGAAGCGAACGCGCGCGCGTAACTGGCGAATGGCGGCGGGCGGTTGCGTGCAGTTTGAGTGACGCCGAAGGGTACCCCTCGCGGGGTGTGATGGCTACGAACTGGGCGGTGGAAAACTCGCGCGCCGTGGTCCGAAACATCGGCGGTTTTGACGAAAATCCTCGCAAATCGGCGGATGAGGGGCGTTGAGGGCCGGCGAAGCGTCCGACTGCGCTGCAGCATCGACGCCGGGAAGGCCGTACTTAGCCGCGACAGCAAACCGGCCGGAGGCGCGCACAACCCGGGATTGCCGAGGTTTTTGCCGTTAACGATATCTTAAGAATCCCGGCCCGTTGCTGGCCGGAGACACTGACGGAACGGCTAATCCAGCGCCCATGGAAGCGACCACCGCCCATCCTCCTGTCGATCTTGCACATCTGGCGCGCCAGACGGGCGGCAACGAGGCGCTCGGCCGCGACGTGCTGCGCATGTTCCTGGAGGGCTCCCCGGCCGACTTTGCCCGCCTCGCCAGGGCCACCGGGACGGAGCGGCGCGAGGCGGCGCACCTGATCCTCGGCTCGGCCCGCGCTATCGGCGCCGGGGCGGTGGCGACCGCCGCGGCCGCGGTTGAGGCCGGCGACCAGAATCTTTCCAATCTGGAAGCCGCGCTCGCCGCCGCCAACCAGTTCATCGCCGCATACCTATCCCGGTGACCGCTGCACTGGCAGGGTAGGGCGGAATCGCCTATAGAGCCGCCCGAATTCCCGCCGGAACTGCATCCGCCCGATGGCCAAGATCACCTACATCGACACGACCGGCACGCGCCACGAAGTGGAAGCGGAGAACGGATCGACGGTGATGGAGAACGCCATCCGCAACGGCGTGCCCGGCATCGAGGCGGAATGCGGCGGCGCCTGCGCCTGCGCCACCTGCCACGTCTACGTCGATGAAGCCTTCAAGGAGATCGTCGGCCCGCCCGAGCCGATGGAAGAAGACATGCTCGACTTCGCCTTCGACGTGCGGCCGAACTCGCGCCTGTCGTGCCAGATCCGCGTCCGTGACGCGCTCGACGGGCTGGTCGTCACCGTGCCGGAGCGGCAAGGCTAACTCCGGCACCGCTCAGCCCCGCAACAATCTTCCTTTGAATCACGGGCGCGAGCGGATAACTGTCGCGCGAAATCACGCTTCTGAAGGTATGGCTGGAATGAACGACGCTTCCCCCATCGGCGGCCTGGTCGAGACCGACGTCATCATCGTCGGTGCCGGCCCGGTCGGCCTCTTCGCCGTCTTCGAGCTCGGCCTGCTCGACATCAAATGCGCGCTGGTCGACATCCTCGACAAGCCGGGCGGGCAGTGCGCCGAGCTCTATCCCGAGAAGCCGATCTACGACATTCCCGGCTACCCGATCATCACCGGCGAGGGGCTGATCGAGAAGCTGCTCGAGCAGATCAAGCCGTTCAACCCGAGCTTCCATCTCGGCCAGATGATCGAGTCGCTGGCGCGCGAGGCTGACGGCCGCTTCCGCATGACGACCGATGCCGGTACGACGTTCCTCGGCAAGGTCGTGGTGATCGCGGCGGGCGGCGGATCGTTCCAGCCGAAGCGGCCGCCGGTGCCAGGCATCGAGGAATACGAGGGCACCTCGGTCCACTATGCCGTGCGGCGCATGGAAGATTTCCGCGGCCACGACGTGCTGATCGTCGGCGGCGGCGACTCGGCGCTCGACTGGACGCTGAACCTGCAGCCGTTGGCGAAGTCGCTGACGCTGCTGCACCGGCGCGACGATTTCCGCGCGGCGCCCGACAGCGTGCGCAAGATGCGCGAGCTGGTCGAAGCCGGCAAAGTGAAGCTGGCGCTCGGCCAGGTGAGCGGCCTCAAGGGCGAGGCCGGGCAGGTGACGCACGCCGTCGTCAAGGACAAGGACGGCGCCGAGGTCCATCACGAGGCGACGCGCATCCTGCCGTTCTTTGGGCTGACGATGAAGCTCGGGCCGGTCGCCAACTGGGGGATCAATCTCGAGGAGAATCTGATCCCGGTCGATACGGCGAAGTTCGAGACGTCGGAGCCCGGCATCTTCGCCATCGGCGACATCAACACCTATCCGGGCAAGCTGAAGCTGATCCTCTGCGGCTTCCACGAGGCGGCGCTGATGGCGCAGGCCGCGGTCCACCGCGTGTTCCCCGACAAGCGCGTCGTGTTCCAGTACACGACCTCGTCGTCGAGCTTGCAAAAGAAGCTTGGGGTGATCTGACCTTTCCGTCATTCCGGCGAAAGCCGGAATCCAGCGCAGTCGTCTGCGCAAGCCGAGGCGGTTGCGCTGGACCCCGGCCTTCGCCGGGGTGACGCGTGAGAAGGTGATCTGACACCCGCCGTCGTCCCCGCGAAGGCGGGGACCCAGTAAACATTGTCCTGTCGGCGTGTACTGGATCCCCGCATGCGCGGGGATGACGCCTGCGCGTAGGTGACAGCAGTCTTACGCCGCGTCCGACTTCTCTGCCTCGCAGGCCAGCCCGTATTTCTCCGCCCACGACTCGATCGCGTCGATCGTCGGGCGGAGCGCGAAGCCCGACTCGGTCAGCTCGTAGCTGGTCTTCGGCGGCATCACTGACTGCACCGTCTTCTTGACGATGCCGGCCTTCTCGAGCCGCGCCAGGCGCTGGGCCAACGTGGTTGAGTTCACGTCGCCGGTGTTGCGGGCCATGTCGTTGAAGCCCTGCGGGCCGGACAGAAGCACCTTCACGATCAGCAGCACCCACTTCTCCTGGAGCAGGCTCACCCCTGCGTGGAGATGTCGCGACGGACAAGCAGAATTGTCGGCGGCGGGCGGGTTGCGTGGCATGGCGGCTACCTATCACAGGCGGAGCGATTCCGCGAGTACTTGATTTTCTATAGTGCTATATCTAATTATCTAACCGATAGTTTCAAGCACTCTAGGAGCCATGCCATGAACGCCGTCACACAAGCCTTTGTCCCCGATCCCCGCCACATCGCCCTCGCCGACGAGACCAGCATTGCCAACGCCAAGGCGGCGCTGGAGAAGGCCGGCATCGAGGTTTTCGTCGTCGACAGTGCCGCCGAAGCCAAGGCCAAGGTCCTCGAGCTGATCCCCGAGGGCGCCGAGGTGATGACCAACGCCTCCAAGACGCTCGACGAGACCGGCATTGCCGCGGCCATCAACGAGTCGGGCAAGTACGACGCGCTGAAGCCCAAGCTGATGGCGATCTACGGCGATCCCAACAAGAAGCGCGAGCAGCGCAAGCTGGCCGCCGCGCCCGACTATTCGCTGGGCAGCGTCGCCGCCGTCACCGAGGACGGCTCGCTGCTGATTGCATCGGCCAGCGGCAGCCAGCTCGGCCAGTACACCTACGCCGCCGGCAAGGTGATCTGGGTCGTCGGCACGCACAAGATCGTCAAGGACATCGAGGAGGCGCAGCAGCGCCTGAAGGAGCACGTGTTCCCGCTCGAGAACGAGCGTGCGCTCGCGGCCTATGGCTTCAACAGCGCAATCCTCAAGGTGCTGACGATCCACGGCGAGCGGCCCGGCCGCCTGACGTTGATCCTGATCCGCGAGCACCTCGGCTTCTAGTCGGCCGAGAAGGTGATCGTGCTCGAGGCGTAGCTGGCTCCGGTCCTGGGGTCCTTCCTGACGGTGGAAAGTCTGTAGCCGCCGGGAAGGACCTCGATCGTATTGACCGAGGTATCGGGCTGGCCGGTCAGCGTATCGATGAACGACGCGTTGAGATCGAGCCGCGACGCGTTGCCAGTGCCGGCCAGCGACGCCGGCCCGCGCGAGGCGAGGCTCGCCAGCGTGCCGGAATATTTGCCGCCGCCGTCGGCCCTGATCTCGCCGTCGATGCGGCCGGACGACGAGGCCAGCGAGCAGCGGCCCTTCTGGTCCAGCGTCTTGCCGTCATCCTTGAGCGTGTTGGTGAGCTTGCAGAAGACGCGTTCCGGGTCGCTGCCGGGCTTCACCACGATCATGCCGCGGCCGGTCCATTCGCCGACCAGCTTGGCCAGCAGCGCATCGTCGGCGGCGAGCGCCGCGGCGGGCATCAGCGAGATCAGCGCGGCGGCGAGTATCGCTCTCATTCTTTTTCCGTCTCCGCGCTTTCCGTTCCCGGCCGCTCGAACCAGCGGCGGGCGAACCCGTACATCAACGCCGGCATGACGATCAGGTCCCCGGTCATGGCGACGACCAGCGTGATGCCGGCGATGACGCCGAACAGCGTGATCGTCGGCAGGCCGCTGGCGAAAGTCGTCGACAGGCCGGCGAGGATGACGATGGTGGTGCCGATCAGCACCGGCCCGACGTCGCGCGACGTCTCGACGATCCGCCGGCGGAGCGGCACCTCGGGGCCGTGCAGCACGAGAAGCCGGTTGATGTAGTGGATCGTGTCGTCCACGGCGATGCCGAAGGCGACGGTCAGCGCGATCACGGCGGTGAACTGCATGCCGCGCCCGGTCAGATAGAGCAGGGCGCCGGTGGCGAATAGCGGCAGCGTGTTGGCCAGCGACGAGACGATGCCGATCGGGATATTGCGGAAGGCGATGACCAGCAGGAAGACGTCGCCGAAGACGGCCGTCGCCAGGCTCCAGTTGAGGTTGGCGATGGTGCGCGAGGCCTCGGCGTTGGTGACCGCCATGACGCCGGTGAGCACGACGTCCGGCCCGCCGGCGGCCTTCACGGCGGCCTCGGCGTTGGCGATGAGCGGCGTCAACTGCCGCGCCGGCATTTCGCGGACGTTGGCGGAGACGAGCGCGGCGCGCGTCGTGCTGCCGATCAGGCGGCTGCGCGCCTGCGGCGAAAGCTGGTCGAGGATCGCGTCGAGCTTATCGCTGGTCGCCTCGTCGGCGCCGCCGCCCACCCACTGGACCAGACTCCACAGCGACAGCGGCGCGCTGGCGCCCGGCACCGCGGCGAGCGCCTCGTGCACGGCCTTGATACGCAGCAACTGTGCCGGTGCGGTGGCGCCGACGCCGGGCGTCGCCGGCACGACGGCCTCCAGCGGGAAGGCGCCGTCGAATTTGTCGTCGTAGCGGCCAAGAGCGGCGTTCGCGACATTGTTCGTCGGCAGGTGCTCGCGCACCGAATGCTCGGGCGGCACCATCCAGTAGAGCGCGCCGCAGACGACGAGCAGCACGCCCGAGATCACGCCGAGGCCGCGCGCATGGCGCACGACGAAGCGGCCGAGCGCCTCGCTCGGTCCCTCCGAGCGGGTGAGGATATCGAGGGCGGTGCCGCGGTTCACCTTCCAGAACCGGCCGAGGGCGAGCGCCGCCAGGGCGTGGCCGACCAGCATGATCGGGCAGGCGACCAGCATCGCGACCGCGCCGGTCCAGGCAAAGCTCCGCACCAGGCCGATGTCGGTCAGAGCCAGCGAGGCGAAGGCACCGGCGACGGTGAGCGCGGTCAGCATGCACGCGGCGCCGACTTCCTTCTGCGCCAGCCACTCGGCTTCCAGCGGCGTCTTGCCCTCGTCGCGGTGCTTCCGCCAGGCGTGGCTGAGGTGCATGCCGTCGGCGTAGCCGAGGATCATCACCAGCGCCGGGATGACGTTGGACATCACCGTCACCTTGGCGCCGAACAGGCCCATGCCGCCCAGCACGATGCCGGCCGACAGGATCGACGGCACCGCGGTCATCAGCGCGCCGACGAGCGAGCGGAAGGCGACCAGGCTGATGGCAAGGCCGATGATGGCGCCGATGCCGTTCAGCACGATCTGGTCGCGCTTCAGGATATCGACGATGGCGATGCGGATCGCCGGGTAGCCGGTGACGGTGACCGTCACGCCGCTGTCGGGGCCGAGGACATCGGCGGCGGTCTTCTCGATGGTGCCGTTCAAGACGCGGGAGACGGCCAGCGGCGCCTTCGGCTCGGCCGGGGTGACGAAGAACGCCATCGCCTTGCCGTCGGCGGACAGCAGCTTCGATCCCATCAGCGGGTTGGCGCGGATCGCGGCGGCGAGCTCCGGTGTCAGGCCGGCGCCGGGGTCGCCGACCAGCGGTGGCGCGTTGCCGTCAGCGTCGGGCGGGGCGCGGAGCGCGAAGGGCGAATACACGCCATCGACGCCGTCGGCCACCTGCAATTCGAACTGCAGGTCCTGCAGCTTCTGGAACGTGGCCGGGTCTCCGAGGTGATCGCCCTCGATCAGGACGATGGTCTCGTTCTCGGGATCGACGAATTCGCTGGTCGTCTCGACGTAGGTGCGGAAGCCGACCGAGTCGCTGGCGAAGGTATTGCGGAGGTCCTCGTCGAAGGCGAGCCGCGTCACGCCGAAGACGGCGACCGCCAGAATCGCCGCGAATACGATGGCCGTTGCCAGCGGCCAGCGAAGGGCGGGCCACGCGATACGCTCCAGACCGAAACCGATAGACCGCATGAAGGACCGGAACGACTACACCGCCCACCGTTTTGACCGTGCGGCGGAGGGCTGTCAAACTTCCGCTGATGAAAGCCGAGCCGCACTTCTTCGCCGACGATGGCGACATCCCGAACAACCGGCTGCCGCTGATCCTCTACGCGGGTGCGCTCGCGCCGACCGCCGATACCGCGGCGGCCTTCGAGGCGCTGTTCCGTGCCAACAACTGGGGCGACGGCTGGCGCTACACGGTCTATCCGTTCCACCACTATCATTCGAACGTGCACGAGGCGCTGGGCGTCGCGGCCGGCACGGCGGAACTCCGCTTCGGCGGCGAGGCGAACGGCCGGATGGTGCAGGTGAAGCCCGGCGACGCGGTGCTGATCCCGGCGGGCGTCGGCCACAAGCGCGTGTCGTCGTCAAACGATTTTCTCGTCGTCGGCGCGTATGCGCTGGGCGCCAATCCGGCGGGGACGGATCGCGATCTTTTCCGCGAAGGCGCGGAGGACACGGCGCGCATCCGCGCCCGCATCGTTCAGGTGGCGCGGCCGGCGACCGATCCGGTCACGGGCGCCAGTGGCGGATTGCACGAACTCTGGCGGTAGTCACACGCCGCTTCCCCCGCAAAGGCGGGGGTCCAGGTGGGACGGCAGGTACTTGCCGCGAGCTTAGTGCACCAAACTACCTCCTGGGCCCCCGCCTTTGCGGGGGAAGCGGAGTGTTGAGCACGCTCCAGCCTTCGAAGTGCCATCCCAGAATCCAAAAGGGCCAGCGGTTACCCGCCGGCCCCTTCGTGCCCCGAGGGTACGCCCCTCAATTCAGAACGACGACCTTGGTCCCCACCGCCACGCGATCGTAAAGATCGATGACGTCGTCGTTGACGAGCCGGATGCAGCCCGAGGAAACCGCCTGTCCGATGGTCCAGGGTTCCGCCGTGCCGTGAATGCGATAGATGCGACCGCCGATGTAAAGCGCGCGGGCGCCGAGCGGGTTGCCGATGCCGCCCTTCATGTAGGCGGGCAGCTTGCGGCCCTTGGCGGCCTCGCGGGCGATCATCACCGCCGGCGGCGTCCAGCCCGGCCACTCGGCCTTGCGCGATACGCGGTCGGTGCCCTGCCAGGTGAAGCCTTCGCGGCCGACGCCGATGCCGTACTTGATCGCCTGGCCGTTCTCCATGACGTAATAGAGCCGGCGCTCGGTCGTGTTGACGACGATCGTGTTCGGGCCGTAGGGGCCGTCGTAGCTGACGGTCTCGCGCGGAATCGGCGAGTAATTGTGCCCGGCCGGCGCCAGGTACTGCCAGTCGGTGTCGATCGTGGTGATCTTCCCCGTCTGGGCATCGTACTGGGTAATGATCTTGGCGTTCGCCGACGCTACGCCCATCACCAGGGCCGCTGCCGCCATCGCGGCCAACATTATCTTGCGCATGCCAAATCCCGTGCGGCTTGTCGCTCCCGCCCGTTGACATGCCCCAAGCAGCGGCCTGTGGACAACATGTTGCTGGATGTGTCTGGCCGATTTGTCGCAACTGTTGTCACGATGCAACGGTAGGTTCCAGGATGGCCGTGGGTCGCGGATGGGGCGACAATCGCCGGCTGGCACATAAAGGGAGGCAGGAACGATGGACGACAAGCGTTGGGATGCGGTCGACGCCTACTTCGAGGGCGCGCTGCTCGGCAAGGATCCGGTGCTGGAGGCCGTGCTCAAGGCGAGCAGCGACGGCGGGCTGCCGGAGATCGCGGTCGCGCCGAACCAGGGGATGCTGCTCAACATCTTCGCCCGCTCGGTCAACGCCGAGCGCGTCCTCGAGGTCGGCACGCTCGGCGGATACTCCTCGATCTGGCTGGCGCGGGCGCTGCCCAAGGGCGGCAAGCTGATCACGCTCGAGGTGGAGAAGAAGCACGCCGACGTGGCGCGGGCGAATTTCGAGCGGGCGGGGCTGGCCGACAAGATCGAGCTACGGCTCGGCCGCGGCACCGACCTGCTGCCCAAGCTCGCCGCCGAGAAGCCACAGCCGTTCGATCTGGTCTTCATCGATGCCGACAAGCCGAGCAACGCGGACTATTTCGATTGGGCGATGAAGCTGACGCGCAAGGGCAGCCTCATCATCATCGACAACGTCGTGCGCGGCGGCGCGGTCGCCGATCCGAAAAGCACCGACGCGTCGGTCAAAGGCGTCCACAAGCTGGTCGAGCGTCTCAAGGGGGAGAAGCGCGTGATAACGACGGCGGTGCAGACCGTCGGCGTCAAAGGCTACGACGGCTTCACCATCAGCGTCGTGATCTGAAGGCACATCACGGTCGGTGCTCCCCCGTTTACGGGGGAGCTGTCGGCGAAGCCGACTGAGGGGGTGCCCCCCGCCACCGCCTTCGGCGGTCCCCCTCCCCCGCTTTGCGGGGGAGGACCGACGGCGCCCTGCGAGCTAGTCACTCTTGTCGCCGGCGAGCGGCCTCAGCGCCGCCATGACGTCGGCGATGCGCGGCGGCGTGCCGACGACGAAGGGCAGGGGACGGCACACCTCAATCGCCGCGATGCCGACGCGGGCGGTGAGCAGCCCGTTGATGACGCCCTCGCCGAGCCTTGCCGACAGGCGCGCGGCGACACCGTGGCCGACGATCTGCTGGACCAGCGAGTCGCCCGCGGCGATGCCGCCGGTGACGGCGAGGTGGCCGATGGTCTCGCGCGCCAGGCGCAGGAAGCCGATCGTCCCCGGCCGGCCGCCGTAGAGCACGGCGAGGCGGCGGATGAGGCGCAGGATCTCGGAGCCGACGAACAGCAGGTCGATCAGGGCGCGCGGCGAGATGGCGGTGACCAGCGTCACGCGCTTCGCCGAGGCCAGCACCATGCGCCGGGCCGACTCGTCGAAGGGCAGCAGCAGTTCCGTCTCTGCGAGGCCGATCAGGTCGCGGCCGTCGATGATCTCGCCGCGGTTGGTGGCCAATTTGGCGCGGCCGCGCGCCGTCTCGGGGCGGCGGCGGTAGAGCGCGTCGATCTCGCGGATGACGAGCACTGCGGCGTCGCGGTCGTCATTGGCCGCGGCTTCGACCGCGCGGGCGTGGATGTGATGGACGCGGCGCAGACGCAGCAGCGCCGCGATCTCGCGCCAGGCCAGAGCTATGAGGGCGATGACGGCGACGGCGGTGAGGGCGAGAGCGAGGTAGCCGAGAATATCGTTCCGCTCGAACAAACTGCGGACGAGGTTGTCGATGCCGATGCCGATCGCCAGCGCGATCAAGCCGCCGGCCGCGGCGAAGAATACGTTAAGCCAGCGGCGCGGCTTGAGCGGCGCGACCGCGACGGCGAGGCCCTTTTCCAGCGCGGCGTTCTCCTCGGCCTCGGCGCCGGGGTAGAGATCCTCCGCCTCGAAGCGCACCTCGTCGAGGTTGAACGATGTCGGGCGGCGCGTCATGCGAGCTTGTCTCCGAGCAGGAATTCCAGCGCGCGGTCGAGACGGATATGCGGGAGCGAGAGCGTCAGGCCCTCGGCGGTACGCTCGAGCTTCGGCGGGCGGAAGCGGACGAAGCGGACGTCGGTTGGCGCGGCGTCGGGCTTGAACAGCACGTCGGTGTTCTTGGGCAGGTCGCCCGGGAAGATCGCGACCTCGCTGTTGCCGTCGAAGGTGCGGCCGTCGACGGCTTCGCCGGGCAGCGGCGTGCCGATGATCGAGGGCAGCGTCTCTCCGGCGCTGGTGACGCTTGCCTCGCGGGTGGCGCGCACGGAGGCCAGCGCCAGCACCTCGACCTTGGCGCGCGCGTATTTGGCGCGCTCGACGGCGCGGGAGACGAGCCGGCCGAGGATCGTCTCCAGCCGGTCGTGGTCGCCGTGGTGCAGGTGATCGGCCTTGGTGGCGGCGAACAGGATGCGGTCGATGTTGCGGTTGACGATGCCGCCGAACCAGCCCGAGCGGCCGAGGCGGAACGCCGACAGCACTTCGGTCAGCGCCGTCTCCAGTTCGGCCACCGCAGCCGGGCCGGCGTTCAGCGCGGACAGAACGTCGGCGAGCACGATCTGCCGGTCGAGGCGGGCGAAGTGATCGCGGAAGAAGGGCCGCACGACGATCGCCTTATAGGCCTCGTAGCGCCGCGCCATCATGCGGGCGAGCGTGCCCGGCGCGCCGTCGTCGGTGACGTTCATCGGCGCGAAGGTGAGGGCCGGCGAGTTGTCGAGATCGCCCGGCATGAGGAAGCGGCCGGGCGGCTCGGTCGACAGCGCGCCGTCGGCGGTGCGCGTGCCGCGGAGATACGCGGTGAACAGCGTCGCCAGTTCCCGCGCCTGCCCCTCGTCTTCCTTCGTGGTCGGCGACAGCGTCGCGAGTCGCGCGAGCCAGGGCGCGGCGTGTCCACGATGGCCGGCGAGGCCGGCTTTGGCGATCGCGCTCTGCGACCACTCGGCGTAACTCTTGCGCAGCAGCGGCAGGTCGAGCAGCCACTCGCCGGGATAATCGACGATGTCGAGATTGAGCTTGCCGCTGCCGATGGTGCGCGAGAAGAACGACGCCGACTCGTAGCGGACGGTGAGACGCACCTCGGAGATCTGCCGGGTCGATTCCGGCCAGATGCGGTCCTCGACCAGCGACTTCACGTGCCGCTCGTAGTCGAAGCGCGGCACGTCGTCGTCCGGCTGCGGCTGCAGCCTGGCGCCGGCGACGCGGCCGGCGGCGTACGACTTGAACAGCGGCAGGCGGCCGCCGTGAATCAGGTTGTGGATCAGCGCGGTGATGAACACGGTCTTGCCGGCGCGGGCGAGGCCGGTGACGCCGAGGCGCACGGTCGGGGTGACAAAACCGAAGGCGCGGTCGCCGATATTGGCCAGAACCAGGCGGGTTTCGTCGGTCAGCGTGGTTAGCTGCATCTTCCCCATGTATGCGAGCGCAGGGTGGGGCGCCAGTGCCGCCCTAGTCGTCGGCCTCGCCGCCCAGATCCTTGGGCCGGCGGAAATCGACCAGCTCGCCCGGCTCCACGTGCCAGTCCGGCGTGTCGATGGCGATCACCGCCAGGGCGGAGGTCGGAAACTTCGCCGCCATCGCGGCACGGAGTTTCCTGTCGCCCTTGACGGACAGCGCCACCGCAGTGGCGTGGATGGTCGGATTGTGCGCGATCACGAGCAGGCGCGCCGCGCCGCCGCCGTGCGTGGCGATGACGTCGTCGTAGGTCGCGTCACGCCCGTCGTAGAGGCGGTCGACGAAGGTGATCTTCGGCTCGCTCGCCAGCGTCTCGACGATTCCCTCCAGCGTCTCGCGGGTGCGGCGCGACGGCGAGCAGAGGATCAGGTCGGGAATGCCGCCCTCGGCGATCGCGGTGCCCATCAGGCGGGCGTCGCGGTGGCCGCGGGCGGTGAGCGGGCGGTCGCGGTCGGCCATGCCGCGCTCAGCCGGCACGGTCTTGGCGTGACGAAGAAGCAGAAGATGTTTCACGCTCCGCCCCAAATGAAACACGCCCGCGAGATGTCTCCCGCGGGCGTGCGCATGATCTTCGTCGGGCTAGTTGAAGGTGAGCAGCGACTGCGACACCCAGCCCGGACCCTTGTAGCCGCCGACCTGGCACCAGCCGGTCGAGGCGCAGACGGCGACCGACACGGTCGTGTTGGCGGGGAGCTGTTCCTGGACCGGATAGTCCTTGCCGGGCCCGATGCGGACGTTGACCTGCGTCGCGTACGGCGTGTTGGCCGAGGTGCTCGGCGGCGGGAAGGTCGAGTAGGCGACCGGCGTCGGCGCCGGGCCGCTGCCGGCGCACTGGGCGTAGGCGGCGTTGTAGATCTGGGTGCGCTTCTCGGCCGACAGGATGGCGCCGCCGGCGCCGCCGGCGACACAGCCACCGGCGATCGCGCCGGCCTGGCCGTTCGAGAAGAGCGAGCCAAGGCCCGCACCGACGGCGCAGCCGAGCGCCATCGAACCGACCGGATGGGTCTGGGCATCGACCGCGGCCTGCGCCACGGCGTTGCAGTCCTTGGCGTAGGCGCTGCCGGCAATGGCCATCGCCATCGTCGCGGCGGCGAGCGTGGTGAACAGAGTCTTCATGTCCAAGTCTCCTCCAAAGGGGCCGGACGGCCGTGCGGAATGCTTAGCGCCCCAAGCGCTGCCCGCAAGCCGCGAACCAATCGTTGGCAAACAAATATAGACGGCGCGCATGACAGGCAGTGACAGCCGTCACAACCCGGGAATCCGGCTTTTGTTCGTCTATTCGTCCCGATAGACGCGCTCGCGGCGCTCGTGACGCTCCTGCGCCTCGATCGACAGCGTTGCGATCGGACGCGCATCCAGCCGCTTGAGGCTGATCGGCTCGCCGGTTTCCTCGCAGTAGCCGTACGTGCCGTCGTCGATGCGCTGCAGCGCTGCGTCGATCTTGGAGATCAGCTTGCGCTGGCGGTCGCGGGCGCGCAGCTCGATGGCGCGGTCGGTCTCGGAGGAGGCGCGGTCGGCGAAATCGGAGTGGTTGGTGCTCTCGTCCTGGAGGTGCTGCAGCGTTTCCTTCGCCTCGCGCAGGATGTCTTCCTTCCAGGTGAGCAGCTTGACGCGGAAGTACTCGCGCTGCCGATCACTCATGAACGGCTCTTTTTCGGTCGGCCGATATTCCTGCAGGCGCGTATTGGGCATGAAGGCTAGACCCCTGACTCGGCTATCAATTCGGCGCGGAATATAGCGATGGGGTCCGGCAGGAACAACAACAAGAACATGACGAAAACGTCACGTTTCAGCGTGGGTTAAAGTGGCGGAAAACTGCGGAAAACCGCCTACGGACGCTTGGCGGTGATCTCGCCCAGCAGGCGGGCCATCTCGCGCTCGAGGTCGTTCACCTTCGCCGCCGTCTCGTCGGCGGAGGGACTCGGCGCGGCGTAGGGATTGGCTTCCGGCTCCGGTTCGGGCTCGTGGGTACCGGAGCCGTTGAGGTCGCCGGCGCGGCGGCTGAAGGGCGTGCCGGCAGCTTCGTCATAGGTCGGGGCCTGCGGCAGTTCGGGGAACAGCGGTGCCGTGTCGGCCATCGGCTCGAACTGGACCACGGTCGGTGCCGGGGGCGGCGCGGGCGCTGGTTCCGGGCGGGGCGCCGTCGCGGTGGCGCGCCGTATCGGCGAGAACGGGCGCTCGATCGGCTGCGCGGTGGCCGGCGGGTAGGCGGGTGGCGGCGGCGCCGAGGCGGCGGGCGCCATCGGCGGATTTTCGGCACGATACGACGGCGGCGGGGCGCCGGCGGCCGACTGCGGGCGCGCCGTCGGGAAGGGGATCGGTGAATTTTCGGGGGCAAACGGCGCCTCGAACGGCGGGTCGTTGGCTGCCGGGGCAGGCGGGGCCGAAGTCTGCGGGCGCGCCGCAGCAGGGCGCTGGCGGGGCCGCACGATCGCCTGCTCGACCACGATGTCGGTCGGTCCGCCGATCAGGATCAGGTGCTCGACGTTGTCCCGGCGCACCAGCACCAGGCGCCGGCGGCCGTCGACCGGCATGGCGTCGATCACCGCCAGGCGCGGCACGCGACCGCGGCCGATACGGCCAAGACCACCGGAGGAATAGCGGCGAACCAGCCAGTAAACCACGGCGATCAGGACCAGTACGACCACCAGGGTGATCGTGAACTGGAGGATCAATCCGCCCCAAGAGCCGAACATCGGCTTTCGCCCCGCATCTTCCGTGCCATGCCGCCATTGGCATTGTCAGTTTGGCGCAATCGCCGCGAAAGACAACTTTTTCCGGCGAACTATTCTGGAATGCGAGGCGGCGCGGTGTGCCGGCGTGGTGGGAATGCTGCGGTCGCGTTGAATTATGCGGCCGGTGTGACCATTGTCCTTGGATAGCGGCGCCCGATTTGATTCACTCCGCCCGAGACTGATTCGCGAGCCGCCCGGGGGCACCAAGCGTCCTTCATGTCCGATCGCGCAACGACGCCAGCGCCCGTTCAGCCGGTCCTCGACCGGACGGAACGCATCAGTGGTGTCGGTCGGCTGATCGTTCTCTCCTTCGCGCTGGTCGGCGTTTCGATCGGCCTCATGCTCCTGCAGCCGGATCGCGGCGAGCCGTTCCTGCTGGGCCTGCTCGGCATTCTCTCGATGGTCGGCGTGGTGGCGCTGCTCGGCGGCGCCATCGGCATCATCCGCTTCACGGCGCGCGGGCAGGACGACAGCGTCGGCAAGGCGTTCGTCGATGCGATGGGCGAGGGCGTCATCCTCACCGACCTCGTCGGGCGCTTCGTCTACGCCAACCGCGCCTACGGCGAACTGATCGGCGCGACCGACGCCAAGGAAGTGCACTCGGTCGAGCGGGCGTTTTCCGGCAATGCCGATGCGACCGAGGCGATCTACCGGATCGCGCAGCACGTGCGCGAAGGCGACACCGGCGAGGAAGAGGTGCGCATGCCGGGGCCGCTCGACGCCGCAAGCGGCGAGGGGGCGCGCTGGTATCGCATTTCCGGCCGGCCGCTCGCCGTCAGCGGCCGCAAGCGTCCGCTGATCGCCTGGCGCGTCGCCGACATTTCGAGCGAACGCCTGCGGCAGGAATCGGTCTTCCAGGAACTGCAGTACGCAATCGATTATCTCGACCACGCGCCCGCCGGCTTCCTGTCGGCGGAGCCCGACGGCCGCATCGTCTATCTCAATGCGACGCTCGCCGAGTGGCTGGGTATCGATCTCACGCGCTTCGAGCCGGGCTCGCTGACGCTCGCCTCGATCGTGCGTGGCGACGCGATCGCGCTGCTGTCGTCGCCGTCAGAGGAAGAGACGCGCAACCGCACGACCGTCATCGACCTCGATCTCACCAAGCAGAACGGCCAGAGTTTGCCGGTGCGCCTCCTGCACCGCGTGCCGGTCACCGCCGACGGCGCGCCGGGCGCGACGCGGACGCTGGTGCTCAACCGCAGCCCGGGTGAGGAAAGCTCCGAGGCGCTGCGTGCCGCCGAGGTGCGCTTCTCGCGCTTCTTCAACAACACGCCGATCGCCATTGCCGCGATCGATGCCAAGGGCGGCATCGGGCGCACCAACGCGTCGTTCCTGCGCCTGTTCGGCACCTCGATCATGGGCGGCGGCTCGCGCCGGCTGGTCGATCTGGTCGGCGAGACCGAGCGCGCCAAGCTTGCCGATGCGCTGAAGTCGGCGACCGAGGGGCAGGGCGTCGTGCAGATCGACGCGACGCTGTCGGCCGATCGCGAGCGCAGCGTCCGCTTCTACATCAACCCGGTCGCCGAAGGTGCGGGCGGCATCGAGGCGGTGATCGTCAACGCCATCGACATCACCGAGCAGCGGACGCTGGAAAACCAGGTCCGCCAGCAGCAGAAGATGGATTCGGTCGGCCAGCTTGCCGGCGGCATCGCGCACGACTTCAACAACGTGCTGACCGCGATCATCGGCTTCTCCGACCTGTTGCTCGCCAACCACCGGCCGAGCGACCCGTCCTTCCAGGACATCATGAACATCAAGCAGAACGCCAACCGGGCCGCCGGCCTGGTGCGCCAACTGCTCGCCTTCTCGCGCCGCCAGACGCTCCGCCCGCAGGTGCTGCTGCTGCGCGACACGCTCTCGGACATCTCGATCCTGCTCGAGCGGTTGCTCGGCGAGAACGTCAAGCTGCAGATGAACCACGGCCGCGACCTCTGGCCGATCAAGTTCGACCTCAATCAGTTCGAGCAGGTCGTGATCAACCTCGCGGTCAACGGCCGCGACGCGATGCCCGCCGGCGGCACGATGTCGATCCGCACGCGCAACCTCGATGCCGCCGACAGCCAGCAGTTCGGCTACAAGCCGCTGCCCAAGGCGGACTACGTGCTGATCGAAGTCGAGGACACCGGCACCGGCATGTCCCCGGAGGTGCAGGCCAAAATCTTCGAGCCGTTCTTCTCGACCAAGGAGGTCGGCAAGGGCACCGGCCTCGGCCTCTCCACCGTCTACGGCATCGTCAAGCAGACCGGGGCGCACATCTTCTTCACCTCGGTGTTCGGCTCGGGCACGGTCTTCCGCATCTTCGTGCCGCGCTACATCCCGGCGGCGGGCGAAGTCACCGCCGGCCAGGTCGAAACCAATGCCGAGATCGCCGACCTCACCGGCACGGCGACGATCCTGCTGGTCGAGGACGAGGAAGCCGTCCGCGCCTTCGCCGCCCGCGCGCTGCAGTCGCGCGGCTACAAGGTGTTCGAGGCAACGTCGGGCATCGACGCGCTCGAGGTGATGAAGGAATCGGGCGGCGCGGTCGATCTCGTCGTATCGGACGTCGTCATGCCGGAACTCGACGGCCCGTCGATGCTGCGCGAGTTGCGCAAGACCCGGCCCGACCTCAAGATCATTTTCATCTCGGGCTACGCCGAGGATGCCTTCCGCAAGAACCTGCCGGACGGCGAGAAATTCTCCTTCCTGCCGAAGCCGTTCTCGCTGAAGCAGCTTGCCGTCGCGGTGAAGGAGACGCTGGGGCGGTAACTCCACTCCCGCTGTCCCCGCGAAGGCGGGGATCCAGGTCCGTCAGCAGGACCGACCGCCAGCGCGAGCGCGCTTCGTTACCTGGATCCCGCCTTCCCGGGGAAAGCGGAGTTGGGTCAGGCCCGGTGCGTCACCAGATCGCGGATCGCGGCCGGCGCGAAAGCCAGGCCCATGCTCATCAGCGGCGTGTAGAGCGCGCCCCAGTAGTCGTTGAAGGCTTTGCCGACGATCAGGAACGTCGCCATGTAGACCGCGACGGTGACGCCGATGCGGGCGGCTTCGGGTGCGCGCCAGCCGATCAGGCCGAGAAGGCAGAGCGGCACGACGATGGCGGACACCCAGAGCGGGGCGGCGAGCAGCATGCCGTTGAAGGCGGCGGTCGACAGCACGAAGGACATGCCGCCGAACTGGATCCAGCCGTCGACGTAGGAGAAGTCGCCCGCCGCGTGCTGGCCCTCCACCATCATGTAGTGCCAGGCGAAGTAGGCGAAGAACGCGACGAGGCCCGCGGCCCATCCGGCCAGCTCGGAGCGGCGGCCGTCGCGCCAGGCGAAATAGATGCACACCAGCACGTACGGCGCCGCCAGTTCGCGCACGAACAGCGCGGCCAGCGCGAGGACGAACCCGATCGCCGGGCGCTTGAGGCCGTAGGCCGAGGCGGAGGCGAGGATCATCACGCTGGCGACGATCTCGGTGAACAGCACGCCGGCGCCGGTGGCGCAGGCGGCGAGGCACATGGCGAGGGCAAAGGCGGCGATGTAGGCCGTCGGCTTGTCGGCGGTGTCGCGCACCAGCTTGGCACCGGCAAAGACGGCGCCGATGGCGCCGAGGCCGAGGACGATGCTGGCCCACAGCAGCGAGGGGAAGCGGCTGTCGATCCATGACAGCGTCGGCAGGCGCCAGTTGAAGACGGACTGGGTGCCGTAGCGGCCGTCGTGCAGCTCGGTGTGGGCGGCGGTGTAGTAATTCTCGCCGGCGTGCATGCGTTCGACGACGCGCTCGTACATCGCCCGGTCGCCGTTGTCCGTGTCGGGCGCTTCCGCCGGCGGGGTGAAGCGAAGCGCGATCGCCAGCAGCACCAGCATGGCGAGGGCGGTGACGATCAGGATCGCGGCCGCAAGCCGCCGGTCGATGTCGCGGAAGCGGGTCGGCGGCAGGCCGGCGATCAAGGCGCCGGTTAGGCTGGACTGGGCGATCGTGCGCGTCTGCATGGCGCGCACTTTGCCTCAGGGTTTCTCAACAACGGGCTAATGCGGGAGGTTTCTCCTCGTCATTCCGGCGGAAACCGGAATCCAGCGCGGGCGTTACGTCCTTGTCTGGCGGTAGCGCTGGCCCCCGCTTTTGCCGGGGCGACGAGGGAGGGGCGGCGAGCTCGCGCATCCTCTTCGTTTCGTCCCCGCATCCGCGGGGACGACGTCAGTGGGATTAGCCCGTGAGCGCCACCGCGATTTCGGCCGCGAGGCGCGCGTTGTTCCGGACCAGCGCGATGTTGGCCGTCAGGCTGCGTCCGCCGGTATGTTTCAGGATCGCGTCGAGCAGATACGGTGTCACGCCCTTGCCGGCGATGCCGTCGCGGGCGGCGGCTGCGACGGCGGCCTCGATGGCCGGGCGTATCTCCGATGCCGGGATCTCGTCGCCCGGCGGGATCGGGTTGGCGATCAGCACGCCGCCGGTCATGCCGAGGCCGTTGCGGGCGCGGATGAAGGCGGCGATCGCCGCAGGAGAATCCATCCGGAGCGGGGCGGGGAGGCCGCTCGACCGCGACCAGAAGGCGGGGAACTCGTCGCTGCGATAGCAGACGACCGGTACGCCCTGTGTCTCCAGGAACTCCAGCGTCTTCGGCACGTCGAGCAAGGCCTTGGCGCCGGCCGCCACCACGACGACGCCGGTGCGGCCGAGTTCGGTCAGGTCGGCCGAGATGTCGAAGGTCGTCTCGGCGCCGCGGTGGACGCCGCCGATGCCGCCGGTGGCGAACACCGGGATGCCGGCAAGTTTTGCGGCGATCATCGTGGCGGCAACGGTGGTGGCGCCGTGCTTGCCGGCGGAGAGGGCGTAGGCGAGGTCGGCCGACGACAGCTTCAGCACGTCTTTCGCCTTGGCGAGCCATTCCAGCGTCTTGAGATCGAGGCCGACGCGGAGCTTGCCGTCGATGACGGCGATGGCCGCCGGGACTGCGCCGGCGCCGCGCACTTCCGCCTCGACGCCCTGCGCGGTTTCGAAATTCTGCGGCCACGGCATGCCGTGGCTGACGATGGTGGTTTCCAGCGCCACGACGGGGCGATGCGCGGCGAGCGCGGCGGCGACCTCGTCGGAGATGACCAGCGGCGGCTTCGTCACGACGCGATGCGCTCGCGGCTGGCCGGTCCGGCGAGGCGCTCGGCCAGCGCGTCGGCGCTGAACGGGGCGGCGATGATGCTGCCGGCCTCCACTGCAAGCGCGGCGGCGGCAAGGCCGAAGCGGACGGCGTCGTAGAGCGTGTGGCCCTCGGCGAGGCCGAGGATGGTGCCGGCGGCAAGCGAGTCGCCGGCGCCGTTGACGCCACGGGCGGCGGCGCGCAGCGGCATGAACGAACGGACCTCGCCGCCGCTTGCCACCGCCAGCGGCTCGGTGCCGTTGGTGACGATGATGCTCGCCGAGCGGTGGCCGGCCAACTCGGTCGCCATCGCCATCGGCGACAGTGCGACGTCGTCGGGATCGCGGCCGAGCAGGGTCGCGGCTTCCTTGCGGTTGGTGAAGACGTAGGTGAGGTCGTCGAGGATCGGGACGAGACGCACGGCCTTTGCCGGCGAAACGGTCAGCGCCGCGATCGGGCGGCGGGCGTGGGTCGCTTCCGAGGCCAGGAACTCCAGCGTCTCGGCCGGCAGGTTGGCATCGATCACCCAGAAGTCGCGCGGGCCGCTTTTCGCTACGGCCTCGACAATGATCGCCGGCGTGATCTGCTCGCAGATCTTCATGTCGGCGATGCCGATGATCAAGTTGCCGGTGTCGTCGAAGGTGGCGTGGTAGCCGGCGGTGGTGGCGCCCTTCAGCGCCGTCATGCCGGCGGTATCGATGCCGGCGACTTTCGCGGCGTTGACGATCGCCTCGCCGGCGGCGTCGCTGCCGACGACGGTCGCCATGCGCGTCGGGAAGCCGAGGCGGGCAAGCACGGTGGCGACGTTGAAGCCGACGCCGCCCGGCAGGTGGCGGACGGTGCCGGGGTTGGAGGCGCCCATCACCGGCGGCGCGCTCGAGCGCGCGACGCGGTCCAGCGTGGCGCCGCCGAAGACGGTCACCGTATCGAACGGCCGCGCGTGATCTTCCATGTGCTGATGCTCGTGCCCCCGGCTGCCACCGGTTTTAGCCATGGTGACGCCGACTTGCGAATGATTCCACGCATGTCATGCCGCGATATTGATGAAAATTGTCAATTTCCGCCGCTCCGCAGCGGCTATCAATGCCGCGCCCGGCGACTATTATCCGCCGCCCGCCATCAGGAATCCCCGACCTTGAAGATTTCCTTCCACGGCGCCGACCGCGAGGTCACCGGCTCCTGCCACCTCATCGAATGCAACGGCAAGCGCATCCTGATCGACTGCGGCATGTTCCAGGGCAGCCGCGACCTCGACGAGGACAATGCCGAGCCGTTCGACTTCGACCCGAGGGCGATCGACTTCCTGCTGCTGACCCACGCGCACCTCGATCATTGCGGGCGGCTGCCGCTGCTCGCCAAGCGCGGCTTCAAGGGCGAGATCATTGCGACGGCGGCGACGCGCGAGCTGGCGCGGCTGGTAATGATCGATTCGGCGCGGATAGCCGAGGAAGACGCGGGGCACCGCTCGCGCCACTTCTCGCGCCGCAACGGCGAGGTGCCGAACGTCGAGCCGCTCTACACGCTGCTCGATGCGATGAACGTCCAGGATTTCTTCGGCCGTGTCGCCACGTACCGGCAGCCGATCGAGGTGGCGCCCGGTATTCGCGCGACCTACCTCGATGCCGGCCACATCCTTGGCTCGGCGTCTATCTTCCTCGAGCTTACGGAGGGGAGCGAGAAGCGCCGCGTCACGATGTCGGGCGACATCGGCAACAGCGGCCGGCCGCTGATGAACCCGCCGACGCTGCCGCCGGAGTCGGATGTCGTCGTGATGGAGACGACCTACGGCGACCGCAACCACAAGCCCTACGATGTGTCGGTCGCCGAGTTCTACAAGGCGATCGACGAGACCTTCGCGCGCGGCGGCAACGTCATCATTCCGACCTTCGCGCTGGAGCGGGCGCAGGAGCTGCTGTTCGCGCTGCACGATGCGATCGCCAAAAGCCGGCTCGCGCCGGCGGTGCAGGTGTTCCTCGATTCGCCGATGGCGATCTCGGCGACGGAAATCTTCCGTCATCATTTCGAGTGCCTGTCGGCGGAGGCGGTGGCGCTGTTCAAGGGCGGCGACGATCCGCTCAATCTGCCCGGTCTGCATTTCACCAGCGAGACGGCCGACTCGATCAAGCTCAACACGATCCGCGGCGGCGCGATCATCATGGCCGGCTCCGGCATGGCGACCGGCGGGCGCATCCGCCACCACATCCGCCACAACATCTGGCGGCGCGAGACCGGCATCGTGTTCGTCGGCTTCGCCTCGCAGGGCACGCTGGCACGCCTGATCGTCGACGGCGCCAAGACCGTGAAGCTGATGGGCGAGGAGATTCCGGTAAAGGCGAAGGTCTACACGATCAACGGTTTCTCGGCGCACGCGGGGCAGGCGGAGCTGCTCTCGTGGCAGGCGCCGTCGAAGGCCGCACGGACCTTTCTCGTGCATGGCGACGAGGCGGTGATGACGACGTTCGCGGGGCTGCTTACGGGCACGCAGGCGATCATGCCGAAGCGGGGCGAAAGCTTCGATCTCTAGGCATCGCGGAACGATGCCGGCCGCGGCGCGTTACTTCCTACCAGGTACCCGACCCGGTCGGGCCCCTTTCCAGGAGGAACCACCATGACCAGTCGCACCAGAACCATCGTCACAAGCTTGGCAGCCGCTGCAATGCTCGCGGTCGGCACGCTCGCCGTCACAGCCCCGGCCGCCGAGGCCGGGCAGTACAACTGGCAGCAGAACCAGAATAACTGGCAGTGGCGCCAGCAGCACCGGAACCAGCACTACAACGGCTACAACAACAACGGCGGCAACGCGGTCGCGGCCGGAATTCTCGGCCTGATCGCCGGGACGTTCCTCGGCACGGCGATCAGCCAGTCGAACCACACCGTTTCGTACTGCGTGCAGCACTTCAAGAGCTACGATATCGGCTCGCGCACGTACCTCGGCTTCGACGGCTTCCGCCATTCCTGCGGCTAGTCCGAGCGAGGCATAAATAGCGAAGGCCGCCATGTTGGCGGCCTTTCGTTTTTCGTGCGGGCAAGGCCGTGCCTAGGCCGGACCCATGCGGTTGTAAGCATCGAGCGCCGCGATCTTGTAGCCCTCGGCCAGCGTCGGATAATTGAAGGCGTTGCCGACGAAATAGTCGATCGTGCCGCCGAGGTTGAGCACCGCCTGGCCGATGTGGATCAGTTCGGTCGCGCCTTCGCCGACGATGTGGGCGCCGAGCAGCTTCCGATCCGCCAGCGAGAACACCAGCTTCATCATCCCCGAGTCGAGGCCCATGATGTGGCCGCGCGAGATTTCGCGGAAGCGGGCGATGCCGATCTCGTAGCCGATGCCGGCGTCGCGCGCCTGCGCCTCGGTCATGCCCACGGTCGAGATTTCGGGCACCGCGTAGATGCCATACGGGAAATATTCCGGCGCGGTCGGCACCGGCGCGCCGAAGGCATGGCAGGCGGCGATGCGGCCCTGTTCCATCGACGTCGAGGCGAGGCTCGGGAAGCCGATGACATCGCCGGCAGCATAGATGTGCGGCACGGAGGTCTGGAACGTCTTGCGGTCGACCTCGATGCGCCCGCGGTTGTCGGTGGCGATGCCGCAATGTTCCAGCCCGAGATCCTTGGTCGCGCCGACGCGGCCGGCGGCGTAGAGCAGCATCTCGGTGCGGACCTTGCGCCCGTCCGACAGAAAGGAGACGGCGTAGCCCTGGTCGTCGACCTCGACGCGGTCGACCTTGGCGCCGAGGCGGAACTGGACGCCGCGTTTGCGCAGGTCGTGCATGAATTCGTCGATGATCTCGCGATCGATGAACTCGAGGAAATTGTCGCGCGGCTCGACGATGGTCACCGGCACATCGAGGGCGGAGAAGATCGTCGCATACTCGATGCCGATGACGCCGGCGCCGACGACGGTGAGGCTGCGCGGCACGTGCGGCTCGGTGGCGATGTCGTCGCTGTCGAAGACGTTGCGGCCGTTGAAGGGAATCGTCGGCGGCCGGTAGGGCGAGGTGCCGACCGCGACGATGATCTTCTCGCCGCGGAAGGTGTGCTCCTCGTTGCTGGTCTTCACCACCAGCGTATGGGGATCGGCGAAGCGGGCGACGCCGGCGAAGGTGCGCACGCCGTTGCGGGCGAACTGGTGCTCCAGCACCTCGATCTCGTAGTCGAGCGTCATCCTGAGGCGGACGCCGAGGTCCTTGCCCTCGATGTCCTTCTTCACGCGGTAGGCCAGGCCGTAGAAGCCGCGCTCGCGCCAGCCGGAGAGATTGAGCGCGGTCTCGCGGAGAGTCTTGGACGGGATCGTCCCAGTGTGGACCGACACGCCGCCGACGCGCAGGCGATTCTCGATGACCAGGACGCTGCGGCCGAGCTTGGCGGCCTGGATGGCGGAGCGGCGTCCCGCCGGGCCGCTGCCGATGACGATGAGATCGTATTTATCCACGCGCGCCCCTCGGTATTCCGCCAGTGCCGGCAAATCACCGAAGCAAGTTGCACGCCGTTGATGTCACTTGAGATGTCGGAGGAGGCGGCCGGCATGGCGCTGTGTTTGCTGCTGACACATTTTGGACAGCGCGTTCTTGCCTTGTAGAACAAAACGTGTACACTCAAATTCATCAAGGGGCGCCACACTTTCCCACTGGCTTTCGACGCGGCCCCGGCGAATAAGGAGCGAGACATGCCGGCCACACCACTTCGCGTGATCGAGGGCAATTCCATGGACGCGAGCAAGTCGAAGGCGCTCGATGCTGCGCTTAGCCAGATCGAGCGGAGCTTCGGCAAGGGCTCGATCATGCGACTGGGCAAGAACGAGTCGCCGGTCGAGATCGGCACCGTGCCGACCGGCTCGCTCGGCCTCGACATAGCGCTGGGCATCGGCGGCCTGCCGCGCGGCCGCGTGGTCGAGATTTACGGGCCGGAATCCTCGGGCAAGACGACGCTCACCCTCCAGGTGATCGCGGAAGCGCAGAAGGCGGGCGGCATCTGCGCCTTCATCGACGCGGAACATGCGCTCGACGCGACCTATGCCCGCAAGCTTGGCGTCAGCCTCGACGACCTGCTCATTTCGCAGCCCGACACCGGCGAGCAGGCGCTGGAGATCGTGGACACGCTGGTGCGTTCCGGCGCCATCGACGTGCTGGTCATCGATTCGGTGGCGGCGCTCACGCCGCGGGCCGAAATCGAAGGCGAGATGGGCGACCAGTTGCCCGGCCTGCAGGCCCGCCTGATGAGCCAGGCGCTGCGCAAGCTCACCGGCTCGATCTCGCGCTCCAACACCACCGTCATCTTCATCAACCAGATCCGCATGAAGATCGGCGTCATGTTCGGCAGCCCGGAGACGACGACCGGCGGCAATGCGCTCAAGTTTTACGCCTCGGTGCGCCTCGACATCCGCCGCATCGGCTCGATCAAGGAGCGCGAGGAGGTCGTCGGCAACCAGACCCGCGTCAAGGTGGTGAAAAACAAGCTGGCGCCGCCGTTCAAGCAGGTCGAATTCGACATCATGTACGGCGAGGGCATCTCGAAAACCGGCGAGCTGGTCGATCTCGGCGTCAAGGCCGGCATCATCGAGAAATCCGGCGCCTGGTTCTCCTACGACAGCCAGCGCCTCGGGCAGGGCCGCGAGAACGCCAAGGCGTTCCTCAAGGACAATCCCGAGATCGCCGCCAAGATCGAGAAGTCGATCCGCGAGAACTCCGGCCTGATCGCCGAGAAGTTCCTCGAGCGCGCCGACCCCAGCGACGACGACGGCGAAGCGGCCGAGTAATCGGACGGTAGCGTTTCTCCAGCGTATGGGTCGTTCGATGAAACTCGCGATCAACTACATCGAGTTCGCCAGCCCCGACATCGCGGCCAGCCGGGCCTTCTTCGCGAAGGCTTTCGGCTGGTCCTTCACTGACTATGGCCCGTCCTACACGGCGTGGAACGAAGCCGGCATCGACGGCGGCATAGCGGCGGCGGAGAAGCCGGCCGCGCTGCCGCTAGTCATCCTTTATGCCGACGATCTCGACGCCGCCGAGGCAGCCGCGCTGGCTGCGGGCGGTACGGTGGTGGTGCCGCAATACGACTTCCCCGGCGGACGGCGATTCCATTTCCGGGAGCCGGGCGGGAATGTGCTGGCCATCTGGAGCCCGCGCGCGGAGGCGTGATGGGTTAGTGGGGAGGAGAGACACCCCTCCCCAAACGGCCTTTTGCCGTTTGACCCTCCCACAAGGGGAGGGTTCATCCTTGCCGAAGCGTCGGCTCCAACAAACTCCACCTGTTGAGCCCTCCCCTTGCGGGAGGGCCAAAACCGCAAGGCGGTTTTGGGGAGGGGTGTCTGTCCTCCGCATTGGTGCCGCAGACGCCGTTCGCCGTGCGCTAAGCCATAAGCCGGCGTCACAATCATTGGACAGCGCAACCGCCGGGGCGCTAGAAACGCGCGGTTATCCGGCGTTCCCGCGCCGGCCGCGGCGGTTCTTCACGAGCACCCATCCGAATGCCCAGCGTCAACGACATCCGTTCCCAGTTCCTCAGCTATTTCGTTGCGAACGGGCATACCGAGGTCGCCTCGAGTCCGCTGGTGCCGCGCAACGACCCGACCCTGATGTTCACGAATGCCGGCATGGTGCAGTTCAAGGACTACTTCACCGGCCGCTCGACGCCGCCCTATCCGCGTGCGACGACGTCGCAGAAGAGCGTGCGCGCCGGCGGCAAGCACAACGATCTCGACAACGTCGGCTATACCGCGCGCCACCACACCTTCTTCGAGATGCTCGGCAACTTCTCGTTCGGCGACTACTTCAAGGAGCGCGCGATCGAGCTGGCGTGGAACCTGATCAGCAAGGAATTCGGCCTGTCGAAGGACAAGCTGCTGGTCACCGTCTATCACACCGACGACCACGCCTTCGATCTATGGAAGAAGATCGCCGGCTTCTCAGACGACCGCATCATCCGCATCGCGACCAGCGATAATTTCTGGCAGATGGGCGACACCGGCCCGTGCGGCCCGTGCTCGGAAATCTTCATCGATCAGGGGCCGACGCTGCAGGGCGGGCCGCCGGGCAGCCCGAACGAGGATGGCGACCGCTTCCTCGAGTTCTGGAACCTGGTGTTCATGCAGTTCGAGCAACTGCCGGGCGGCGAGCGCATCGACCTGCCGAAGCCGTCGATCGACACAGGCATGGGGCTGGAGCGCATCTCGGCGATCCTGCAGGGCGTCTACTCCAACTACGACATCGATTTGTTCAAGACGCTGATCGCGGCGTCCGTCGAGGTCATCGGCGTCAAGGCCGAGGGCGAGAATCGCGCGTCGCATCGCGTCATCGCCGATCATCTGCGCGCCTCGAGCTTCCTGATCGCCGACGGCGTGCTGCCGTCGAACGAGGGCCGCGGCTACGTGCTCCGCCGCATCATGCGCCGCGCCATGCGGCACGCGCATCTGCTCGGCGCCAAGGAGCCGGTGATGTGGCGCCTGGTGCCGACGCTGGTCGCCGAGATGGGCCGCGCCTATCCGGAGCTGGTGCGCGCCGAGGCGCTGATCCGCGAGACGCTCAGGCTGGAGGAGACCCGCTTCGGCCACACACTGGAGCGCGGTCTGACGCTGCTCGACGAGGCGACGACGTCGCTCTCCTCCGGCGGCACGCTCGCCGGCGACGTCGCCTTCCGCCTCTACGATACCTACGGTTTCCCGCTCGACCTGACGCAGGACGCGCTGAAGCTGCGCGGTATCTCCGTCGATACCGCCGGCTTCGACAAGGCGATGGAGAAGCAGAAGGAGGAGGCGCGCGCAAGCTGGGCCGGGTCCGGCGACACGCAGACCGAGCCGGTGTGGTTCAAGCTGCGCGAGGCGCTGGGGGCGACCGAGTTCCTCGGCTACGAGACCGAGAGCGCCGAGGGCGAGATCGTCGCGCTGGTGCAGAAGGGCGAAGGCGTCGCGTCGGCCAAGGCCGGCGAGGAGGTCGCGGTCGTCGTCAACCAGACGCCGTTCTACGCCGAGTCCGGCGGCCAGCAGGGCGACATGGGCATCATCGTCGGCGAGAAGGGCGGCGCCGTCATCAACGATGTGCAGAAGCGCGCCGACGGCCTGTTCGTGCACAACGGCCGCGTCGCCAACGGCACGCTGTCGGTCGGTGACGCCGTGCGCCTGTCGGTCGACAATCCGCGGCGCACCGCGATCCGCGCCAATCATTCGGCGACGCACCTCTTGCACGCGGCGCTCCGCAACGTGCTGGGTTCGCACGTCGCGCAGAAAGGATCGCTGGTCGCGCCCGACCGCCTGCGCTTCGACTTCTCGCACCCGAAGCCGATGGACGCGCACGAGATCGAGGCGGTCGAGGATCTCGCCAACACCGTCGTCCTGCAGGATGCGCCGGTGACGACGCGGCTGATGGACCGCGACGAGGCGATGCAATCGGGCGCCATGGCGCTGTTCGGCGAAAAGTATGGCGACGAGGTGCGCGTCGTGTCGATGGGCGTGCAGCCCGGCGGCGTGCCCGACAAGACGTACTCGGTCGAGCTGTGCGGCGGCACGCATGTCGGCCGCACCGGCGAGATCGGCCTGATCACGCTGGTCGGCGAGGCCGGCGTCGCGGCGGGCGTGCGCCGCATCGAGGCGCTGACCGGAGCGGCGGCGCGCAAGCATCTCGCCGATCAGGAGAAGCGGCTGCGCGCTGTCGCGCTGGCGCTGAAGGTGCGGCCGGAGGAAGCGGCCGAGCGCGCCGCGGCGCTGATGGATGAGCGGCGGAAGCTGGAGCGCGATCTGGCGGACGCGCGCAAGAAGCTGGCGATGGGCGGCGGCGCATCGAACGGCGCCGACACCGGCATCCGCACCGCGGGCACCACGAAATTTCTCGGCCGCTCGGTCTCGGGCATCGCGCCCAAGGACCTCAAGGGCCTGGTCGACGACGGCAAGAAAAGCGTCGGCTCCGGCGTCGTGGCGATCGTCGGCGTCACCGAGGACGGCAAGGCCGGGCTGGTGGTCGGGGTAACCGACGACCTCACCGCGAAATTCAGCGCGGTCGATCTGGTGCGCGTCGGCTCCGAGGTTCTGGGCGGCAAGGGCGGCGGCGGGCGGCCCGACATGGCGCAGGCCGGCGGCCCCGATGGCGGCAAGGCCGACGCGGCGCTCGCGGCCATCGCCGCCGCGCTGGAAGCCGGCTGAAGCGGGATGGCGACGGTGGCGCGGTCGCACGAACTCCGCCGTCGCGTCTTCGATCTTCTTGAGCGGGTGGATCGCCACGCGCGCCTGCCGCGTGTCATCTCCGGCTTTCTGGTTGTGCTGATCCTGATCAACGTCGTCGCGGCGGTGTTCGAGACGGTCGCCGCCTATGCGGTGCAATACGGCTGGCTGTTCAGCGGCATAGAGATCGTGTCGCTGGTCATCTTCTCGTTCGAGTATCTCGTTCGCCTGTGGGTGTCGGTCGAGCATCCGCGGGCCCGCGGCAAGCCGGCGTGGCGGGCGCGGCTCGCCTACGCCGTGACGCCGGCGGCGCTTGTCGACCTCATCGCGATCGCGCCGTTCTTCATCGAGGCGTTCACCGATACGCACCTGCGCATCGTCGTGCTGGTGCGGCTGCTGCGGCTGTTCAAGCTCGGGCGCTACTCGACCGGATTTCAGTCGCTGGCCGAGGCGCTGCGGCGCGAGCGCTCGGCGCTGCTCGCGAGTTTCCTGATCCTGGTCTCGGTCGTGCTGGTCGCGGCGTCGTTCGCCTACATGGCCGAGCGCACCGTGCAGCCGGATGTGTTCGGCTCGATCCCCGACGCGATCTGGTGGGCGATGGAGACGGTTACCACCGTCGGCTACGGCGACGTCATCCCGAAGACGGCGCTCGGCCGCATCATCGGCGGCGTCACCATGATCAGCGGCATCCTGATGATCGCGCTGCCGGTCGCGATCATCGGCTCGTCGTTCGCCGAGGTCGTTCGCCAGCGCAGCTTCGTCATCACGTTCGGCATGGTGGCGCGCATTCCGCTGTTCGCCGACATCGGCTCGCAGGTGCTGGGCGATATCCTGCCGCACCTGCGCGCCATGACGATCGAGGCGGGGACGGTGATCGTCGAGCCGGAGCAGGGCGACGAGGCGCTTTACGTAATCGCCGATGGCGTGGTGGAGGTGGACTTCACCCATTCGCGGCGGCGGCTGGTGGCCAACGAATCGTTCGGCGTGGCGCCCGATCCGCAGGCGGTGGCCGAGCACTATTCCGCGCTGGCGCTGACGCGGGTGAAGCTCCTGGCGCTCGACCGGATCGACCTCCGGCACCTGGTCGCCCGCCATCCCGAGCTCGCCCGGCGGATCAGGCCGGCGGTGCTGGTGCCGACCGCGTGAGCCCATGCTGAATCTCGAGGCGCAGGACCGGGCGCTGCTCGACGGCGCGCAGGGCGGCGCGGCGGCTTTCGCCATGGGCCTGCTGGTGCGCTACGGCGAGGCGGTCGGCGCGGAGCGCTTCATCGACATCACGCGCGCGCACATCGACGGATGCCTCTATCACGGCGAGGCGAGCCTCGATTTTGCCGAGCATGTGCTGCGGCTCGGCGGCAAGGTGTGCGTGCCGACGACGCTGAACGTCGGCTCGATGGACCTGATCCATCCGGAATTGTTTCGCGGTGCGCCGGCGCTGGGGGCGGCCGGGCGGCGGCTGATGGAGGTGCACGAGGCGCTGGGTTGCGTCTCAAGTTTCACCTGCGCGCCTTACCAGACGCTGTTCCGGCCCGTGCTCGGCGAGCAGATCGCGTGGGCGGAGTCGAACGCAATCGTCTTCGCCAACTCGGTGATCGGTGCGCGCACCGCCCGCTACGGCGACTTCATCGATCTTGCCGCGGCGCTGACCGGCCGCGTGCCCTATGCCGGGTTGCATGTGCCGGAGAACCGGCTCGCGACGATCGTCTTCACGGTTCCGCCTGCCGTCGCTTCGTGGCCGG
The DNA here is from genome assembly GCA_037200845.1 of Bauldia sp. Taxonomy (NCBI): domain Bacteria; kingdom Pseudomonadati; phylum Pseudomonadota; class Alphaproteobacteria; order Hyphomicrobiales; family Kaistiaceae; genus Bauldia; species Bauldia sp. The sequence goes on along the minus strand of JBBCGQ010000001.1, from coordinate 2,389,281 downwards.
GCGATGCGCTTGCGGTCGCCGTCGGCAGCATCGTCGGCGCGCGGGCGGGGAACGAAATCGCGGCCATCGTCGGCCTGCCGCCGTCGCTCAGCGAGGACGACCTCAAGGCGCTCGGCGCAGTCGGCGCGTCGAGCGGGGCGATGGCGATGTTCCACGCCGTCGGGTTGACGCCCGAGGCGCCCGACCTTGCGACCGCCACCGGCGGTGTGGCACCGGGAAGGGTGGTGGCGCTCGGCGAGCGCGACCTCGGCGATGCGATCGACCAGCTTTCGACGGCGCGGCCCGGCGCGGCGGTCTCGGCGGTGGCGCTAGGGACGCCGCATTTTTCGGTTGCCGAGTTTGCGCGGCTGATGCCGCTTCTCGCCGGGTTCGAGCGGGCGCCGTCCGTCGATCTTTACGTCAACACCGCCCGCGATACCTACGCGGCGCTCGGCGAACGCGGCTGGCTCCCAACATTGGAGGCGGCGGGGTTCACCATCGTCGTCGATACGTGCACCTACGTCACGTCCGTGATGCGGGAAATCTCCGGCGTGGTGATGACGAACTCCGGCAAGTGGGCGCACTATGCGCCCGGCAACCTCGGCATCGACGTAGCGTTCGGTTCGCTGGAGGAGTGCCTGGCCTCGGCCGCGGCGGGTCGCGTGACGCGGAGCCGGCCGTGAGATTCGACGGGCGCAGTCTGACACCGGGCAGCGGATCGGGACCCGTGACGGCGATCGCGCCGCTGAGCTTCTGGGGCGGCTACGATCCGGAGGCGGGGCTGGTCATCGACCGGCATCATCCGGCGCATGGCCGTTCGCTCGCCGGCGTTGTCCTGGTCATGCCATCGGGCCGCGGTTCGTCGTCGTCGAGCACCGTGCTGGCCGAGGCCATCCGTCTCGGCAAGGCGCCGGCGGCGATCGTGCTCGCCGAGCCCGACCCGATCCTCGTGGTCGGGGCGATGGTGGCGGAGGCGCTGCACGGGCGGCGCTGCCCGATCGTCGTATTGTCGCGCGCCGACTACGATCGCGTCGCGACGTCGCCGACCGCGGAGGTCATGGCGGAGGCGGGAGCGGCTTCGGTCGCCATTCCCGCCGCCGCGTAACCCTACGTCAGACGCTCAGCGGTCGGCCGACGTTCTGCCGCTCGATCATCCAGCCGGGATATTCCGCGGGCAGGGCGCTCACCTTGTCGAGCGCGGCCAGTTCGTGCGCCGTCAGTTTCACATCGACCGCAGCCAGGTTGTCGTCGAGTTGCGCGACGTCGCGGGCGCCGACGATCACCGTGGTCACGAACGGCTTGTGCAGCAGCCAGGCGAGCGCGATGCGCGCCACCGAGACGCCGTGTGCCGTCGCGATCGGCCGCATCGCGTCGATGGCGTTGAAGGCGCGGTCCTTGTCGACCGGCGGGAAATCAAAGTTGGCACGGCGCGCCGTGCCCTCGGCCTTGCCGTCGCGGTCGTACTTGCCGGAAAGCAGGCCGCCGGCCAGCGGACTCCATACCATCAGCCCGACCTTCTGGTCGGTGAGCAGCGGCGCGATCTCGCGCTCGAGGTCGCGGCCGGCGATGGTGTAATACGCCTGCAGCGAGGCGAAGCGCGCCCACGCATGCGCGTCGGCGATGCCCAGCGCCTTCATGATCCGCCACGCCGCCCAGTTCGACACGCCGACGTAGCGGACGTGTCCCTGGCGGACGAGGTCGTCCAGCGCGCGCACGGTCTCCTCGACCGGCGTCGCCTGGTCCTGGCCGTGGATCTGGTAGAGGTCGACGTGGTCGGTGCCGAGCCGCTTCAGGCTGGCTTTGACCGCATCCATGATGTGGCCGCGCGATGAGCCGCGGTCGTTGGGACCTTTGCCGGTCGAGCCGTTGGCCTTGGTGGCGAGGACGAAATCGCTGCGTGGCCGGCCGGAATTCTTCATCGCCTGGCCCGTGATTTCCTCCGACAGGCCCTCCGAATAGACGTTGGCGGTGTCGACGAAATTGACGCCGGCTTCGAGCGCGCGATTGACGATGGCGTCGGCGCTCTTCTGGTCCACTTCGCCGATGTTGGTCCAGATGCCGCGGCCGCCGAAGGTCATGGTGCCGAGGCAGATTTCGGAAACGAGCAGGCCCGTCCCGCCGAGTTGCTTGTAGCGCATGGGATTTGTCCGAGAAGGAAAGAGGGGAGGCGCGGCGGAATCGCGGCGTCGACACTGACCTAGGCGCGAACCCGCGGACGACAAGGAGAACCGAAGCAATTCTCGCCGGAATCCTGCCGAAGCATTTGGCAAGGGACGGCTGCTTTCTTGACCGGCGTGGCGGCCGTCGGCATCATCAGAGTCGGGGGCGTCCGATGGAGGTCGATCCATGGCTCAAACCGGAAAATTCGCGGTGGCAGTCGCTGCCGTGCTCCTCTCCGCGCCCGTCGCGAACGCCGCGCCGATGGAGTGCAAGCCCAACTTCAGCTCGCCGATGGTGCTGAACACCAGCGACGTGGATACTTCCTGGAAGACGGCGGTCACGCAAGCCTATGACGCGTCGTGGGCCGACTTCGGGCGCGCCAAAAACAAGAAATATCACGACGTGAACCTTGGCCTGGGCATACTGCACTACGTCATCGCGCAGCCCTGCCGGCCATGGCGCCCGGCGGGGCAGATCAACAGAACAAACGGCGTGCTGCAAAAGGCGCCGTAGCCGGCGCTACGCCATCGCCACCTTGAGGTTCTCGTCGACCTTGTCGAGGAAGCCGGTCGTGGTCAGCCACTTCTGATCGGGGCCGACGAGTAGCGCCAGGTCCTTGGTCATGTACCCGGCCTCGACGGTGTCGACGCAGACCTTCTCGAGGGTCGAGGCGAACTTCGCCAGCGGCGCGTTGTCGTCGAGCTTGGCGCGGTGGGCGAGGCCGCGCGTCCAGGCGAAGATCGAGGCGATCGAGTTGGTCGAGGTGTCCTTGCCCTTCTGGTGCTCGCGGTAATGGCGGGTGACCGTGCCGTGCGCGGCCTCGGCCTCGACGATCTTGCCGTCGGGCGTCAGCAGCACCGAGGTCATCAGGCCGAGCGAGCCGAAGCCCTGCGCCACCGTGTCGGACTGCACGTCGCCGTCGTAGTTCTTGCACGCCCAGACGTAGCCGCCTGACCACTTCAGCGACGACGCCACCATGTCGTCGATCAGCCGGTGCTCGTAGGTGATTTTGGCGGCCTTGAACTTCGCCGCGAACTCGGCGTCGAAGACTTCCTGGAACAGGTCCTTGAAGCGGCCATCATAGGCCTTGAGGATCGTGTTCTTGGTCGACAGGTATACCGGGTAGTTGCGCGACAGGCCGTAGTTCATCGAGGCGCGGGCGAAATCGCGGATCGAATCGTCGAGGTTGTACATGCCCATGGCGATGCCCGAGGAGGGCGCGTCGAACACCTCGTGCTCGATCACCTTGCCGTCCTCGCCGACGAACTTGATCGACAGCTTGCCCTTGCCGGGGAAGCGGAAGTCGGTCGCCTTGTACTGGTCGCCGTAGGCGTGGCGGCCGATGATGATCGGCTTGGTCCAGCCGGGGACGAGGCGCGGCACGTTCTGGCAGATGATCGGCTCGCGGAAAATGACGCCGCCGAGGATGTTGCGGATCGTGCCGTTCGGCGACTTCCACATCTTCTTCAGGGCGAATTCCTCGACGCGGGCTTCGTCGGGCGTGATGGTCGCGCACTTCACGCCGACGCCGACGCGCTGGATCGCCTCGGCGGATTCCACCGTCACCTTGTCGGCGGTGCGGTCGCGGTTTTCGATGCCGAGGTCGAAGTAGAGCAGGTCGATGTCAAGGTAGGGCCGGATCAGCTTGTCGCGGATCAGGTGCCAGATGATGCGGGTCATCTCGTCGCCGTCGAGCTCGACGACGGGATTGGCAACCTTGATTTTCTGCATGGCGAACGGCCCCCTGGGTACGATTTATACCGCCGTTTAACATCGCCGGATGGGCGTGCAAAGACGCGCCGGTGCGGCAGATGCACCGGCCCGCGCTTCTCTACAGGCAGCGGTTGCTAGGTCAGTTCCAGCACCGCTTCGCCGGACACCGGATCGGTGACGCCGAGGCCGCCGCCGAGGTCCTCGAGCAGCGGGCGTAGCTTGTCGAGATTGGCGATCATGGCGGAGCGGGCGGCGACGATATCGGCCATCGCGTTCCACTCGCCGACCAGGCAGTAGGTGCGGTCGCCGGTCTTGATCAGGGCGAGCTTGCGGAAACCCTTGATGCCGTCGGCCTTGTGCAGGTCGACGAATTCCTTTTCGCGGCCGGGCTTAACCCGGAAGCGCACGACGTTATACGCAGTCATCGCATGGTCCTCCCGCGCGGTTGCGGCGGAGATATTGCCGCAGCCCGCGCGGGAAGTCTTGTCACATCTGCCCGATCAGGCAGCGAGCCGCCGTGCCGCCAGCGCGATCGCGACGTAGCTCCAGCCGGTGAAGGCCAGCGAGATGCCGGCGAGCGTGCCCAGCGCATAGCCACTCGACATCGGCCACTGGATCCAGATCAGGACGCCGACGATGAGGGCGATGACGCCCGAGGCGACGATCCAGCCCCAGCCGTCGTGCGGACGGAGCTGGAAGCCGAGGATGATCTGGAAGACGCCCTTGACCACGAACATGACCGCGGCGAGCAGCGTCAGCGTGATCAGGCCGCTGACCGGGTTGAGGTAGATGCCGATGCCGCCGACCAGCAGGACGATGCCGATGATCAATTGCCAGATGAAGCCGCCCCACGACTGCATCCGCCAGGCGTGGACGATCTGGCCGATGCCGGTCAGCACGATGATCACTCCGACGACGGTCGCGACGACGATGCCGGCGAGGAACGGGGTGATGAAGGCGAAGAAGCCGCCGACGATGAACAGGATGCCGAGGGCCAGCATCCAGCCCCAGTTGGCACGCACGCTTTCGCTCAGGCTCATGGGTGTCATCATGGCATTGGTCATGGGTGTTTCTCCGTCCCCGATTCGGTAGGGCGCCAGTATACAACCTCGCGGCTGGTGCGGCGCCTGACGATGGGCTAGGAGGGCGCTCGATGCCGCCGAATTCCGAGCCTGCGATCATCCTGGTCGAGCCGCAACTGTCCGAAAACATCGGGACGGCGGCGCGCGCCATGGCGAATTTCGGCCTGTCGCACCTCCGGCTGGTCAATCCGCGCGAGGGCTGGCCGAGCGACAAGGCGCGCTCCGCCTCGGCGAGCGCCGACCATGTCATCGACGGCACGCAGGTGTTCGCGACGCTGGAGGAGGCGATCGCGGACCTCAACTTTGTCTACGCGACGACGGCGCGATCGCGCGAGATCGTGAAGCCGGTGGTCGGCCCGCGCGCCGCGGCGGAGGCCTCGCGGGCGCGGATCGCGGCGGGAGGCGCCGTCGGCGTGCTTTACGGGCGCGAGCGGAGCGGCCTTACGAACGAACACATCTCGCTCGCGGACGAGATACTGACGCTGCCGGTCAATCCGGATTTTTCCTCGCTCAACATCGCGCAGGCCGTGCTGATCTTCGCCTACGAGTGGCGGTTGGCGGGCGAGGGCGGCGCGACGCTACCCTTCGGCGAGGAAGCGCGGCCGCTCGCCTCGCGTGAGCAGCTCGTCGGCATGTTCGAGCATCTGGAAGCCGCGCTCGACGACGCCGGCTTCTTCCGGCCTTCGCAGAAACGCCACCACATCACGCTGGTCATCCGCAACTTCCTGCAGCGCGCCCAGCTCAGCGAGCAGGAGGTGCGCACCATGCGCGGCATCATCGCGGCGCTGGAGCGGCGGCCGACACGGCCGCATCTGACGCCCGACGGCAACGAGACGACCGAACGGGGCAAGCCATGACGCGGCTGCTCGTATTCGACTCCGGTATCGGCGGCCTGTCGGTGGCGCGCGAGATCACGCGCGCATTGCCGGCCGCGGAGATCGTCTACGTCGCCGACGATGCGGGCTTCCCCTACGGCGACTGGGCGGAGGCGGACCTGACCGAGCACGTCGTCCGCATGGTCGGCGGCCTGATACACATCCTGAAGCCGGCGGCGGTGGTCATCGCGTGCAACACGGCATCGACGCTCGTGCTGCCGCCGCTCCGCGCCGCGCACCAGGTGCCGTTCGTCGGCACGGTGCCGGCGATAAAGCCGGCGGCGGCGGAGACGCGCAGCGGCCTCATCAGCGTGCTCGGCACCTTCGGCACGATGCAGCGCGAGTATACGCGCGCGCTGATCCAGGAATTCGCGGGCAACTGCCACGTTCGCCTCGTCGGCTCGGCGAATCTCGCTTCGCTCGCCGAGGCCTACATGCGCGGCGAGCAGATCGACGACGCCGCCGTCTGGGCGGAGATCGAGCCGGCGTTCGTCGAGCGCGAAGGGCAGCGTACCGACACCATCGTGCTCGCCTGCACGCACTACCCGTTCCTGCAGGGGCACTTCGCGTCCGTTGCGCCGTGGCCGGTGCACTGGATCGACCCGGCGCCGGCGATCGCGCGGCGCGTCGTGTCGGTCGTCGGCGAAGTTCCCGGCACGCCGGCCGGGGGGCGGGCGTATCTCACTTCCGGCAAGGCGTGGGCGCAGCCGATGGCCGGCGTGCTCGATCAGCTCGGACTGGAGCCGGCGCAGCTTCCCGGCATGGCAAGGACAGAGACATGACGATCCGCGTGGTGGTGGCCGGTGCGACCGGCTGGACGGGCAGCGAACTGGTCAAGGCGATCGCGAAGGCTGACGACCTGATGCTCGCCGCAGGCGTCGCGCGGAAGGGCGAGGGCATGGTGCCGACGCTGGAGGCGGCGCTCGCGGCGCCCTCCGACGTCGTCGTCGACTACACGCACCCGGGCGTCGTGAAGGCGCACACGCTGCTGGCGCTGTCGAAGGGCCGGCACGTCGTCATCGGCACGTCGGGCCTCACCGCCGGCGACTATCGCGAGATTGACGCGGCAGCGAAAAAGGCCGGCAAGGGCGTAATCGCCGCCGGCAACTATTCCATCACCGCGACGCTGCTGACGCGCTTCGCCGTCGAGGCGGCGAAATACATCCCGGACGTCGAGGTGATCGACTACGCCTCGGCCAAGAAGCCGGACGTGCCCTCGGGCACGACGCAGGAGCTCGCCGAGCGCATAGCCGCCGTTCGCGGCAAGGGATCGTCGGTGCCGGTCGGCGACATCCTCGGTCCGAAGGAGGCGCGGGGCGCGGCGATCGGCGAGGGCAAGCCGGTGCAGCTTCATTCGCTTCGCCTGCCGTCGTACGTCATCGCGGTCGAGGCGATATTCGGCGCGCCCGACGAGCGGCTGACCATCCGCCATGACGCGGGTTCGTCGGCGGCGCCCTACGTCGCCGGGACGTTGCTCGCGGTGCGTAAGGTGGTCGGGCTGGTCGGGCTCACGCGGGGCTTAGACACGCTGATCTGAGGTATCCGATGAGCGCAGGGCCGACGTTCCGCGAAGCGACGGCGGTCTGGGCGAAGATCGGGCTGCTCGGCTTCGGCGGCCCGGCCGGGCAGATCGCGCTCATGCACCGGATGGTGGTCGAGGAGCGCAAGTGGGTCTCCGAGGCGCGCTTCCTGCACGCGCTCAACTTCTGCATGCTGCTGCCGGGACCCGAGGCGCAGCAACTCGCCACCTACATCGGCTGGCTGCTGCACGGGACGCGCGGCGGCATCGTCGCCGGCACGCTGTTCATCCTGCCCGGCCTCGCGCTGATACTCGGGCTCTCGACGCTCTACGCCGTGTTCAACGATGCGGCCTGGCTCGCCAGCCTGTTTTTCGGGCTGAAGGCGGCGGTGCTGGCCATCGTCATCGATGCGGTTGTCCGCATCGGCCGGCGCGCGCTGAAGGGCGGCGTCGCAGTGTCGCTCGCCGCTCTCGCCTTCGTCGGCATCTTCGCGTTCCACGTTCCGTTTCCGGTGATCGTGCTTGGGGCGGGGTTGATCGGCGTTGCGGTGCCGCGCTTCTTCTTCTTGGCCGACGTTGACGATACGGAAGCCGACGCCGTCGCGCCGCCGACGGCCGCGCGATCGCTGCGCGTCGTTGCCGTGTGGGGCGCGCTGTGGGCAGCGCCCGTCATTATCGTCGGCGTCGGGTTCGGGTGGGGCAGCCTCTACGCCGGGCTCGGCGGCTTCTTCAGCCAGATGGCGGTGGTCACCTTCGGCGGCGCCTACGCGGTGCTCGCCTACGTCGGGCAGGTGGCGGTGTCGTCGTATCACTGGCTGCAGCCGGGGCAGATGCTCGACGGGCTGGCGCTCGCCGAGACGACGCCCGGGCCGCTGCTGCTGGTGCTCACCTTCATCGGCTTCATCGCCGCCTACGCCGCGCCGGGCGTACTGCCGCCGCTCGCCGGCGGCTTCCTCGGCGCGCTGCTGGTGACGTGGGTGACGTTCGTCCCGTCCTTCCTCTGGATATTCCTCGGCGCGCCGTACATCGAGCGCGTGCGCGGCAACCGCACTGTGGCCGCGGGCCTTGCCGCCATCACCGCGGCGGTGGTCGGCGTTATCCTCAACCTCGCGGTGTTCCTCGCGCTGCACGTCCTTTTCTGGCAGGTCGGCGAGCTTGCGTGGGGTCTGTTCCGCCCCGCCTGGCCGTTATTCTCGAGCCTCGACCCGGAGGCCCTGGCGCTGGCCGTGATCGCGGCGGTGGCGCTATTCCGCCTGCGTCTCGGCATCCTGCCGATTCTGGGTGTTTGCGGCGTCCTTGGCCTGCTGATCCGGCTGATTTGACTGGAAGGGAGGCGCAGGGTATTACCCCGCCCGTCAAACGGGGGCTTCGGTCCCCGTTGGCATTTCCATGCGACCCGCGGAAACCTTGGGCAGCTTGCCCAGATTTCCTGTCGGTTTCCCCGAAACGGGAGACAGAGGAGGGCGCCTAACCCGACAGGGATTATGCGATGACCAAGCGCGCGCAAGCGAAGTACAAGATCGACCGACGCCACGGCCAGAATATCTGGGGCCGTCCCAAGAGCCCGGTCAACAAGCGGGAATACGGCCCCGGCCAGCACGGCCAGCGCCGCAAGGGCAAGCTCTCCGATTTCGGCACCCAGCTTCGCGCCAAGCAGAAGCTCAAGGGCTACTACGGCAACATCTCGGAGAAGCAGTTCAAGAACATCTACTACGAGGCAATCCGCCGGACCGGCGACACCTCGGAGCATCTGGTCGGCCTGCTCGAGAGCCGGCTGGACGCGATCGTCTATCGCGCCAAGTTCGTGCCGACCGTGTTCGCGGCGCGCCAGTTCGTCAACCACGGCCACGTGCAGGTGAACGGCAAGCGCGTCAACATTGCGAGCTACCGCGCCAAGGCCGGCGACGTCATCTCGATCAAGGATTCGTCGAAGCAGATCGCGCTCGTGCTCGAGGCCGTGCAGGCGCCGGAGCGCGACGTGCCGGAATACATCAGCGCCGATCACTCCAAGATGACGGCGACATTCCTGCGCACCCCGGCGCTCACCGACGTGCCGTACCCGGTGCACATGGAACCCCACCTGGTGGTCGAATTCTACTCGCGCTAGTCGCGGGCTCGGTTGCGAAGGCCGCCTACGGGCGGCCTTCTTCGTTTCAGGAGCAGGCGGCGAGTGGCGACGAACCGCACCAACGAGATTCTGGCGTTCATCGCGCGGGCAGCGGACGATTCCGACGTGCCGGCGCTGATCGAGGATTTCCGCCGGGTCATCCGTCTGTTCGGCTTCGATTGCTCCTCCGGCGGTAACTGGGTCGGCCTCGGCAAGCAGCGCCACTACCGCTTCTTCTTCAACGACTGGCCGCAGGACTGGCTCGACTATTACAACGAGCACGGCTTCTTCCAGCGCGACTTCATCGTGGCCGAGTCGCGCCGGCGCATGGCGCCGTTCACGTGGAGCGAGGTCGATCCGTCGATCTTTTCCAGCGCCGTTGCCAAGGAATTCTTTGCCGCCAGTACCGCGCACGGCTGGATCGATGGCTTCGTGGTCCCGATCCGCGGCACCGGCGCCTACGAAGGCATCGTCAGCCTGGCGGCGAAGCAGAAGCTCGACCTCGCCGCGGTCGATCGCGGGCTGCTCGAGACCGCCTGCCGCGTACTCAACGAGCGTTGTCGCACGACCATCGGCCTCGGCGACACGCCGCAGCCGCTGCCGCAACTCACGGAGCGCGAGATCGAAAGCCTGCAGTGGGTGTCGCTCGGCAAGACCGACTGGGAGATCGGCGAACTGATGGGCGTCACGAAGGCGACGGCGCATTTTCACATCGAGCAGGCGAAGCGCAAGCTCGGAGTCACGTCGCGCGTGCAGGCGGTGGCGCTGCTGCTACTTCATGGTGTGTTGTAGCCGGCGCGCCGGTCAGAACACGGCGTCGGCGAGCGTCTTGAAGCGGGGGTCGGTGTGGAGCGGCTTCAGCTGCGGGTCGAGACGGATACCGATGATGTCGGGTTCGTCCGCGGCCTTCGACTTTTCCAGGTAGTCGAGCGCCGTTTGCAGATCGCCGAGCGAGGCGGCGGTGCGGGCCACATTGAAGGCGGTTTCCTTGCCGGCGGCATATTGGGCGGTCTGGCTGGTGAGGATCGCCGTGAACATCGCCGGCGCGCCGCCCGAAGCCAGCGCAAGGCTGGCCGCCGTGAAGGTGGCGCGCATGGCGTCGTTGCCCTCCAGCCGCGCCGCTTCCAGCGACTCGCGGATATAGTCGCCGTACTGCCCGCGATCGAGGTGGATGGTCGCCAGGTAATAATGGGGCGGCAGGAATTCCGGCGCCGTCGTCTTCAAATCTTCGAGCAGCGCCACGGCTTCGTCGGCGTGGCCGGCGTAAAAGAGGATCAGCCCCTTGTTAGCGAGGATCGAGCGCGATTCGGGCTCCAATTCCTGCGCGTGCGTGATGGCGCGCAGCGGCTCAGCGAAGTCGCCCGAATGCATCGTCACCAGCGCGTACCAGTGCAGCGTGCGGCTGGCGTCGGGATTGAGCGTCAACGCGCGTTCGAAAAGCGCCCGCGACTTCGCCAGGTCGTGAGCCCAGTAGAATGTGGTGAAGGCGAGCGCGGCGTAGGCGTCGGAGAGATTGGCATCGAGCGCGATGGCGTGCTCGGCCGCAGCCTTGGCCAGCGGATAGGCGGTGGCGGCCGGCATGTCGGTATACTGCGTTAGCAGATTGTAAGCGTTGGCGAGGCCGACATAGGCTTCGGCGTACGCTGGGTCGGCGGCAATCGCCGCATCGAACAGCCGCCGCGCCTCGCGCAGGCTATCCGGCGTGCGCGTGTTCCAGAAATACGTGCCGCGGAGGTAGAGATCGGCCGCGGCTGCGGACGGCTGGTGGCGCGGTGGCGTGGTCGCGGTCGCGACATGCGGCGCGACCGGCGCGCGGTTTACCAGAACCTCGGCGGCGACACCGAGAGCGACGAGCGCCAGAGCTCCGGCCGCGACGACGGGCCAGGCCCACGGCCGGGGCGTCGCCGGTCCGACCGCGTCGGCGGCCTGCCGTTCGACGCGGCCACTGCGCAACCATTGTTCGAGTTCGCCGGCAAAGGCGAAGACCGTGGTGCGCGCGCTGCCCGGCAACCTGTGCACCGGCAATCCGCGCTGCGCCTCCCAGCGCTTCACGGTCCGCTCGTCTTTGCCGAAAAAGGCGCCGATTTCCTTCCAGCTGTTCAGCCGGCGGTCGGGCGCGGGGGAATCTACTACGCTTTCCGTACTCATGTCCCGATATGCCCCGGGCGAGTCCCGAGATGTCGGCTACCGCAATCTGGCCCCAACCATAGCATCCACCTGAGGGAATTCGCGAGTCTCGGCATGCGGACATGCTGAATCGGTGGGGTGTTGCGTGGTGGTTTTGTACCGGCTTTTGGCGCGTCGCATGCACCCGGCAGTAGTGCCGCTCGCCCTGTTGGCTGGGTTCTGGGTCTTGGCGGCCGGCGGGGTAGCGAGTGCCGCCTGCGATTCAACGAGCCCGGCATCCAACACCACGGCGAATTGCACCGGCGCGGAGAGCACGGGGGTAATTGCTTCCGGAAGCTCCAACGTCATCGTCAACGTCCAGCCTGCCGCGTCGATCACGCCGGCAAGCGGTCCCTCGATCTGGCTTGGCGCCGACGCCGACATACGGATTCTGGGCACGTCCACCGTCGGCAACAATGCGAGTGCGGACGATACCAACGCCGTACTGATAGGCAATTCGTCGACAGTCACGGTCAACGGCACCATCCAGGCCAAAAGAGGCATTGCGGGCCCGACGCAGGGCACCGGCTCGCCCGGCTTCGCCAATGCAGACATCACGATCGCGCAGGGTGGCAAGATCATCTACAACGGCGCAGAAGGAACTTCCCGCGCGCTCGACGGCCGGGCCGGCAACAACGTCTACAAGATCAGCGGTGAACTTGACGCCACAGCGACCGCGGGCGGCGAGTTGATCGCGGTCGGCAATAACGACAACATCACGCTCAACGCGACCGGCGTGTTGAAGACGCTGTCGTCAGGCGCCGGGGCGATCCGGTACTCGACGGCGACGAACGTCACCGTCACGACCGCTGCCGGTTCCCTCATCGAGACGCACGGCGTCGGCGCCAACAGCATCCTCGTTGGCAGCGGAGCGCATCTCGAGCTTTCCGGTGCGATCCGCTCCTACGGCGATACGGGATCGTCCGGCGCTTTCGGCGGCTTGGGGGTTGATGTCGGCGTCGGCTCCTACGTGTGGCTGAAGAGCACGGGCAGTATCATTACCGGCAACAACAGCGGTCTGGGTAACAAGGGAGATGGCGCGCGCGGGATCACGACCTACGTTTCGGGTACGGCTTCGAACTCGACGATAATCGTCGACGGCAAGGTCGATACGTCCGGGCAGTTCAACGCGCATGGCATCTTCGCCGGCACCGGAGACAACATCACCATCGGTGCGACGGGAACTGTCACGGTCCGTAACAGCGGCTCCTACGCAATCCTGGTGCGCGCAACGACCACCGATGCCAATCATCATGTGACGCTCGATATCGCGGGCCGGGTCGAGCAGCTCAGCACGACGCAGGCGTTGCGCATGCAGGCGGACCAAGGTCCCGATCTCAACGCGGACGTCACCATCGAGCAGGGCGGCACCCTCTATGCCGCTGCCAACCTGGCGTACTCGCAGCCCGACGGCTTGGGCTCGTACGGTGCGGTGATCGACAACCTTGTCGTCAAAGGCACCATCCAGCGCGGTAACAGCGGTAAGGCGATTGACCTGAACGACGGTGCCGACACGATCACGTTGTTCCCCACGTATTCGATTATCGGCGGCGTCGATGGCGGCAGTGCCTCCGCGGGCAGTGATCCGCAAGTCGACACCTTCGCCTTCGACGGCGCGGCCGATACCAACGGCACCTTCGATTTCGGCGCCATCGCCGTTACAAATTTCGAGGCGGGCGCGAAAAAGGGCGCCGGCCACTGGACCCTGACCGGCACGGCCGGCACGGCGATCAACGGATCCTTCGCGGTCGACGCCGGCCTGCTTTCGGTCAACGGCACGATGAACAGCACGGATTTCGTCGTCGCCGCGAACGGCACGCTTGGCGGCAGCGGCACGATCAAGTCGTTTGCGGGTGCCGGCAAGATCGCGCCGGGCAACTCGATCGGCACGCTCACCACCGGCACCGCGACCTTCAGCGCCGGGCAGACGTATGAGGTCGAGCTCGACGACGTCGACAATCACTCCGACAGGGTCGTCGCGACGACCGTCACGATCAATCCGACCGCGATGGTGTCGGTGCTGGTGACGCCCGGCACCTACGCCGACACCAACACATATCTGATCGTCGATGCGACGGGCGGCACGCTGACCGGAACGTTTGCCAACGTCGTCGATAATTCGGCGTTCGTGAATTTCACGCTCGACTACACGCACGACAAGCAGGTGTGGCTGAAGACATCCATCGTCGCCGCGCTGCCCGACGTCGCCGAGACTCCCAACCAGATCGCGGCGGCCGGCGGTATCGACGAGCAGGGACCGAGCACCGCGTTGTTCGATGCGATCCTGCCGCTCGGCGCGGACGCGGCGCGTAACGCGTTCGACCTCTCGTCGGGTGAAATCCACGCGACCCTCGAGGATATCGTCCTCGACGACACGCGCTTCATCCGCGAGGCGGTGTTGCAGCGGCTGAACGATGCGTTCGGCCCCGGCAGCGAGGCCAGCGGCGGGGCCGATCCCGCCCGCCCGAGACTCGCGCTCTGGGCGCAGGGCTTCGGCAGCAGCGGCTCCGGCACGGGCGACGGCAACGCTGCCGGCTACAGCCGCTCGATCGGCGGATTGGTCGCCGGCGTCGATGGCGGCGAACCGGGCGCCTGGCGCGCCGGCGCGGCGGTGAGCTACCAGCGTGCCAGCCTGTCGGTTCCGGATCGCGCGTCGTCGGCCACGGCAGACAGCTTCGCTGTGGCGGCATACGGCGGCGTGGAGAACGGCGCCGTCGCGCTCCGCTTCGGCGGAGCTGCGAGCAGCGGCACGATCGACACGGTGCGGAACGACACCTTCGGCGGCTTCAGCGAGGTTCTCACCGCGCGCTATGGCGCCCGCACCGGGCAGTTGTTCGCCGAGGCCGCCTATCGGGCGAAATTCGGCAATGTCGCCGTCGAGCCGTTCGCCGGCGTTGCCCGCGTGGCGGTCGACACCGATGCCTTCACCGAAGCTGGCGGCGCGGCGGCGCTGACGGCCGCGTCGGAGCACCATGTCATGACGATCGCGAGTTTCGGCGCGCGCTTCGCGGCGCCGCTTCCGGCAACCCATGGGCGCCTGACGGCGCTCGTCGCGTGGCAGCATCGCTTCGGCGATACGACGCCGACGGCGAGCCTCGCATTCGCCGGTGGCTCGGCGTTCACCGTCGCGGGCGTGCCGCGGCAGCGCGACTCGCTCCGCATCGAGGCGGGCATGGAATGGGATATCGGACGGCGCTCGACGCTATCGCTCGCCTATTCCGGGCAGATCGCGTCAGGCGCGTCCGATCATGGCGCCAAGGCGCGGTTCGCGATCCGCTTCTGACACTACCGCCGGTGCCCGCTCCACCGCGGATCGTTGACGATCTCGAGTTCGGGCGCCGGCGCGCAAGGGCCCGGTCGCTTGACGACGCAGACGGCGGTGCGGCTGCCGTCGCTGAAGCAGCGCGTGCCGGCTGGAGGCGATCGGGGCCAGCCGGCCGGCGATTGCCGGCACCCAGCGCTCGCGCAATTCGAGCCGGCAGCCGAGCACGACCGCGACCGCCACCGCCGGAGCAAGGTGGAATCGGAACGCGACCGCGCTGCCGAGCGTCAGTCCGGCGAGCAGCATGCGGCGCGGCGTGGCCGGTCAGCAACGCAGGGCCGGGCAGCAGTAGGTCGGCGGCGATGACTTCGCCAAGCGGCTGGACGCCGTCCATCGCCAGCCCGAGGCCAGCGGCGACGGCGAACGCGGCGCAGGCCGCCTCGTCCCTACCGAAGCGGCGGCCGATGTTCCACACCGGCAACAGCGCCAGCGCGGCGAGCTCCAGCGAGACGGCGCGAGGTAGATGGCAGGCGATCCGGTGATCCACCCGCCGGCGCCACGACTACGGACAACAGACCGGGCAGCAGCCAGTTCCGCGCACCCAGCGCGAATTCTCACGGCACGACGCCGTAGCCGAAGATCAGGCGATGCGCCTGCTCTGGTGCCTGGAAGATTTCGTCGGCCGTGTCGTAGGACGGGAAGGCCAGCGCCAACCATGCACGCAGCACGAAGGCCGCAGCGAGGATAAGCGCCAATACAGATCAGGCCGCGCGGCGCGGCGGCCGGTCCCCCTGATGCCGCCCCCCCCCCCCCGCGACGATGCGCGGTGCCTACGCGACGATGCGCGGTGCCTATTCGGCCGGGGTTGCCGCGCCGGCGGCGACCGCGATGCCCTTCTCCGTCAGAAGCGGGGCCAGCTCGCCTTCCTGGAACATCTCGCGGACGATGTCGCAGCCGCCGACGAACTCGCCCTTGACGTAGAGCTGGGGGATCGTCGGCCAGTTGGAATATTCCTTGATGCCCTGGCGGATGTCGGCGTTCTCAAGGACGTTGACGCCCTTATAGTCGAGGCCGAGGTAGTCGAGGATCTGCACCACCTGGCTCGAGAACCCGCATTGCGGGAACGTCGGCGTGCCCTTCATGAAGAGCACCACGTCGTTGCTCTTAACTTCGTTGTCGATCCAGGCCTTGATGTCGCTCATGGTCGATAAGTCTCCGAAAGATTCCGTGCACATAGCATAGGAAGTCGCCGGGGCCGGTGCAATGCGGCCTTGCATCCCGCTCCGGTTGGCGGCATAAACCGCGCCATCGAAGGAAGGGACTTCCGATGACCAGTGGGATCAACACCTAGCGCTTTGTCGCCGGCCGGCCAGTCGCCCGGTCTCCCGCTTGTCTGCTTCTTTCGGTGATCCTCAAAATGGCGTTCTTCGGGAATGACGCGATCAATCGCGTCAATCTGCATTCCGGCATCCAGGCTCTGGCCCAGGGTTCCGGCGGCATCTTTTTCCTCGTTTTCCTGCTCCGTGCCGGGGTTTCGGTGCCGCATGCGCTGGTCGCGCAGGCAGCGATCCTCGGCGGGCGATTCGTGCTGCGGCCCGCGATCCTGCCGCTCGCCAAGCGCTGGGGGCTGAAGCCGCTGCTCATCGCCGGCACGCTCGGCCTTGCCGTGCAGTATCCGCTGCTCGCCGAGGTCGATGGCGTCGGGCCGCAGCTCGTACTGCTCCTCTGCGTCGTGTCGGTGGCGGAGATCCTGTACTGGCCGGCCTACAACGCGGCCTTCGCGGCGCTGGGCGATGCCGAGCACCGCGGCCACCAGATCGCCGCCCGCGAAGCAGTCGTGGCCGTGGTCGGCGTCGTCGCTCCTCTCATCGGCGCGTGGGCGCTGGTGACCGGTGGCCCACGCATCGCCTTCGCCGCGGTCGGCGTGATCCAGGCGATCGCGGTCCTGCCGCTCATCGGCATCCCCAACGTCGCGGTCAAGCAGGAGGCGCCGGGCGCGCTCCGGGCCGCCCGTCTCGGCGTGATGCTGACCGCGTTCGACGGCTGGTTCGACGCCTTCTACATCATCATCTGGCAGATCGCGCTGTTCGTCTCGCTCGGCGAAAGCTTCGCCGCTTACGGCGGCGCGATGGCGGTTGCCGGTCTGGTTGGCGGTGCGTGCGGCCTCTTCCTCGGCCGCATCATCGACGCCGGTCACGGCCGGCGCGCGGTGGCGATCGCGTTTTCGGTCGCGGCGGCGCTGGTCGCCTTCCGCTCCGCCAGCCTGCCGGTGCCGTGGGTCGCTGTGCTCGCCAATGCGCTAGGCGCCGTGTTGTGGCCACTGCTCCTGCCGGCGCTCGGCACTGCGACCTACAATCTCGCCAAGGCGGCGCCGTGCACGCTGCGCTTCAACATCGTGCTGGAGGCGGGATGGGACGTTGGCTGCGCCTCGGCCTGCCTGATCACGGCGGCCCTCGTCGCGACAGGCGTGCCGCTGGCGTGGTCGATCCTCTTGGCGCTGCCGGGCCTCGCGTTCGGGGCGCGGCTGCTGTGGCGCTACTTCCCGGCGGCCAGCGCCGCCGCCTAGGAGGCCGGCGCCGCGGCGCGAATTCGACCAGCGGGCGGTCGACCATGAAACTGTCGAAGTGGCTCTCGCCGGCCGCGCCCTCGGTCAGGCGGAATACGTCGGCCGCCTCGGCCATCTACTAGCCGTCCTGCGGCACGCTGGTCTGGAGGGCGAGCGCGTGCAGCGCCCCGCCCATGTTGCCGCGGAGCGCGTCGTAGACCAGCTTGTGCTGCTGGACGCGCGTCTTGCCGCGGAACGTCGCCGACACGACCTCGGCGGCATAGTGATCGCCGTCGCCGGCGAGGTCGCGGATGGTCACCGTAGCGTCGGGCAGCGCCGCCTTGATCAGGGCCTCGATATCGCCGGCGTTCATCGCCATGATCGGGCTCCTCTCGGGTTCAGCCGCCGGCCATGAAAGCCGGGAACCAATTTTCATGCGCGGCGCGCAGCTTTGCAACCGGGATCGCGTCAGCCTCGCCGAGTTTCACGTCGGCGCCGCCGGTGGTGCCGATCCACGGCGCAAACAGGCCGGCCGCCTCGGCCATCTCGTATACGCGGTCGAGGTCGTCGCGGCGGATGGCGACGAGGTAGCGGCTCTGGTCCTCGCCGAAGAATGTCTCGGCGGGCTCGACGTCGTTCAGTTCGGTCGTGGTGACGCCGATGCCCGACGCCATCGCCATCTCTGCCAGCGCCACCGCGATGCCGCCATCGGAGACATCGTGCACGGCGGTGGCGATGCCGTCGCGGATCAAGCCGCGGACGAAATCGCCGGCGCGCTTTTCATGCGCCAGATCGACGGAAGGCGGCAGCCCATCCTCGCGGCCAAGAATTTCGCGCAGCCAGATCGACTGGCCGAGATGCGTGCCCCATGCGGCCGGCGCGCCGACGCACAGCACGCATTCGCCGGCGGCCTTGAAGGCGATGGTCGCGACCTTCGTCACGTCGTCGACCAGCCCGACGCCGCCGATCGCCGGCGTCGGCGGGATCGCGGCGCCGTTGGTCTCGTTGTAGAGCGAGACGTTGCCCGATACGACCGGGAAGGCGAGGGCGGTGCAGGCCTCCGAAATGCCGCGGATGGCGTCGACCAGCTCGCCCATGATCTCCGGCTTCTCGGGATTGCCGAAGTTGAGGTTGTCGGTGACCGCCAGCGGCAGGGCGCCGACGGCGGTGAGGTTGCGCCAGCATTCGGCGACCGCCTGCTTGCCGCCCTCGAACGGATCGGCAGCGCAATAGCGCGGCGTCACATCGACCGAGAATGCGAGGCCCTTTCTGCCGGCGATGCGAACCACCCCGGCGTCGCCGCCCGGCCGCTCGATGGTGTCGCCGCGGATCAGCGTGTCGTACTGCTCCCACACCCAGCGGCGCGAGCTCATGTCGGGCGAGCCGAGAATGCGCAGCAGATCGGCGCCGATGTCTGTCGACTTCAGGCCACGGCCGAGCGGGGCAGGGCGCGCCTTGGCGACATGCGGCCGGTCGTATTCCGGCGCCTGGTCGCCGAGGTCCTTGATCGGCAGGTCGGCCTCGACCTTGCCCTTGTGGATGACGCGGAAGCGGAGATCGTCGGTGGTGTGGCCGACGACGGCGAAATCCAGCCCCCATTTGCGGAAGACTGCCTCGGCCTCCGCCTGCTTTTCGGGATGGAGCACCATCAGCATGCGCTCCTGGCTCTCCGACAGCATCATCTCGTAAGCCGTCATGCCCGCTTCGCGCGTCGGCACCTTGTCGAGATCGAGCTCGATGCCGAGGTCGCCCTTGGCGCCCATCTCCACCGCCGAGCACGTGAGGCCGGCGGCGCCCATGTCCTGGATCGCGACCACCGCGCCGGTGGTCATCAGTTCGAGGCAGGCCTCGAGCAGCAGTTTCTCGGAGAAGGGATCGCCGACCTGCACCGTCGGCCGCTTCTCCTCCGATGCATCGTCGAATTCGGCCGAGGCCATCGAGGCGCCGTGGATGCCGTCGCGACCGGTCTTGGAGCCGAGGTAGACGACCGGCAGGCCGACGCCCGAAGCCTTGGAATAGAAGATCGCATCCGTCTTCGCGATGCCGGCCGCGAAGGCATTGACCAGGATGTTACCGTTGTAGCCGCGGTGGAAATTGACCTCGCCGCCGACGGTCGGCACGCCGAACGAGTTGCCGTAGCCGCCGACGCCGGCGACCACGCCCGACACCAGATGGCGCGTGCGCGGATGCTCCGGCGCGCCAAAGCGGAGCGCGTTCAGCGCCGCGACCGGGCGCGCGCCCATAGTGAAGACATCGCGCAGGATGCCGCCGACGCCCGTCGCGGCGCCCTGATACGGCTCGATGAACGACGGGTGGTTGTGGCTCTCCATCTTGAAGATGACGGCGAGGCCATCGCCGATGTCGACCACGCCGGCGTTCTCTCCGGGCCCGCAGATGACGCGCGGCCCCGTCGTCGGCAGCGTGCGCAGCCAGCGCTTGGACGACTTGTACGAACAGTGCTCGTTCCACATCGCCGAGAAAATGCCGAGCTCGGTCAGCGACGGCTCGCGCCCGACAAGCTGCAGGATGCGATCGTACTCGTCCGGCTTCAGGCCGTGCGCGGCGATGACGGTCGGCGTGATGCGGGCGGCGGCGTTCATGCTCGGTGTGGCGGCTCCGAATCCTCGAACAAGGACGATGCATAGAGGATGCCAGCCGCGATTGGTATGGTGGCCGCAGGCTGTTGAAAAACAGAGGGATTCGGGGCGGGTGAAACAGGCCGGGCGGCTCACGGTGCTCATCGTCGGCGGCTACGGCACCTTCGGCGGGCGCCTCTGCGACCTGCTCGCCGACGAGCCGCGGCTGACGCTTATCGTCGCCGGCCGCTCGCTGGCCAGGGCGACGGCGTTCTGCGCCCGGCCATCGCAGGCGAAGCTGGTGCCGGCGGTCGTCGATCGCAACGCCGGTGTCGCCGCGGCCATCGCAGCGCATGACCCCGACATCGTCGTCGATGCCAGCGGCCCGTTCCAGGCCTACACGCGCGGTGCCTACGCCGTAGTCGAGGCGGCGCTCGCCGCTGGCGCCGACTATCTCGATCTTGCGGACAGCGCGGCTCTCGTCGCGGGCATCACGGCGCTGGACGCCCGTACGCGCGGTCTCGGCCGTTTCGTCCTGTCCGGCGCGTCGAGTTTTCCGGTGCTGACGGCGGCGGTCGTGCGCCGCCTCGCCGGCGATCTGCAACGCATCGACACGATCGCCGCGGGCATCGCCCCGTCGCCTTACGCCGGCGTCGGCATCAACGTCATCCGCGCGATCGCCTCCTACGCCGGCAAGCCGGTGCGCGTCATCGCCGACGGCGAACCGGTGGATCGGCCTGGCCTCGTCGCCAGCGTGACGCGGACGATCGTCGTGCCCGGCCACGTCCCGCTCGGTCCTGTCCGATATTCGCTGGTCGACGTTCCGGATCTCGTCGTGCTGCCGGCGTTGTGGCCCGGCCTCCGGTCAATCTTTACCGGCGCCGGGCCGACGCCGGCGATCCTGCATCGCGCTCTATCGGCGCTGGCGTGGCTGGTGCACGTCCGCGTGCTGCCGTCGCTATCGCCGTTCGCGGGCCTGATGGACTGGTGCGTCAACCATCTGCGCTGGGGCGAGCATCGCGGCGGCATGTTTGTCGATGTCACCGGCATCGACCGCGATGGGTGGCCGGCGGCGCGACGCTGGAACATGCTGGCCGAGGGCGACGCCGGGCCGCTCGTCCCGTCGATGGCGGCGGAGATCGTCATCCGCGCGTGCCTGGATAGTAAGCCGCCGGCCGCAGGTGCACGTGCCGCCGGGCCGGAGATCGACCTTGCCGACTACGAGCGCCGCTTCGCGGCGCGCGGCATCGTCACCGCGATCGATCACGGTGCGCCGGACTCTGCGCTGCCGATCTACCGGCAGATGCTAGGCGCTGCCTACGACCAGCTTAGCGCGCCGATTCAGCGCGCCCATGACGTTACAGGCACGTTGGTCCTGTCAGGCCGCGCCAGGGTCGAGCCGGCAGCCAACCCGATCGCGCGGCTCATCGGCCGCATCGTCGGCTTCCCGCCCGCCGCGGACGATCGGCCCGTGACGGTGACGCTATCGCGCGTAGGCGAGTGCGAAATCTGGGCGCGGAATTTCGACGGCCACGCCTTCCGCAGCGTTCAGTATCGCGGCACCGGCCGCAACGAAGGCCTGATCGTCGAGCGGTTCGGCCCGATCGCCTTCGCCATAGCCATGGTCGTGCGGGACGGACAACTACATCTGGTGCAGCGGCGGTGGACGTTCTTCGGCATCCCGATGCCACGCTTCCTGCTGCCGACCGGCGCGGTCTATGAGCACGACGCCGACGGCCGGTTCAATTTTCACGTCGATGTCGTGCTGCCGGTCGTCGGCCGCGTCGCCGGCTATCGCGGCTGGCTGGTGCCGGCCTAGCCGCAGTCGCTGCCGCCCTTCAGCCAGCGCGTGAGGTCGTCCTTGATGCGTGGCGCCAGCGCGGTGGCGAGCAGCGGACCGTATGCATCGGCGGTTCCCGCGCGCTTCGGCTCGACGACCAGAAGCGGACGACCGTTCGGTTCTTTCTTCGACACCAGCAGAATGCGTGGCGCACCGATGTTGATTTCCGGCACGTACCGATACGCCGCGAAGGCGGCGTCGCCGCTGAACCAGCATTTCTTCATCGCACCGGCGAGATGGGTCGCGAGCGTGTGGGCGGATTCGGGAACCGCCGCGGGTGCGGACGCCGACGCTGCCAGCAGCAGCGCCGCCGCGGCGATCACAAATCTCACGCGGCGAGACCGGCGAACAGCGCGCGGCCGTCGATGCCGCCCTGCAGCGGCTCGATCAGGTTCTCCGGGTGCGGCATCAGGCCCAAGACGTTGCGCTTGTCGTTCAGGATGCCGGCGATGTCGTCGAGCGACCCGTTCGGGTTGGCGCCGTCGGCGTAGCGGAAGGCGACGCGGTCCTCGCCCTTGAGGCGGCGGAGCGTCTCGTCATCGCAGCGATAGTTGCCGTCGCCGTGCGCCACCGGCGCGCGGATCGCCTGGCGCTTGGCGTAGCCACGCGTGAAGGCGCTCGCCGTTGTCTCGATGCGCAGCTGCACCTCGCGGCAGACGAAGCGGAGGCTGGCGTTCCGCATCAGCACGCCCGGCAGCAGGCCCGCCTCGCACAGAATCTGGAAGCCGTTGCAGACGCCCAGCACGAGCACGCCGCGCGCCGCCGCATCGGCGACCGCCCGCATCACCGGCGCGCGCGCCGCGATCGCGCCGGAGCGCAGGTAGTCGCCGTAGGAGAAGCCGCCCGGCAGCACGATCAGGTCGAGCGCGGGGAGCGCGGTCTCGGTGTGCCAGACCGACAGGGGCTTGACGCCGGTCACTGCTTCGAGCGCGACCAACATGTCGTGGTCGCGATTGGAGCCGGGGAAGGTAATGACCGCCGATTTCATGGGGACGCTTTAGCCGATTCCGGCCGCCGGATCATGCCGAATTTCAATTCAGTCCGCACTGATGCCGTGGAGAAGATCGAGGAACCGTTCTTCGGGCAGTCCCGGCAGGAAGTTGCAGGCGCCGCCAAAGCCGCTGGCCACCCGATACACGACGCCGTCTTTCTCGGCACAGGCCGCCAGTATTGGCGTGTCTTGCGCGCGGCAGCCACTCCATCGGGCTTTGGCCGTGAATGGCAGCGGCGTGCCTGGCAGAAGGGCCAGTGCGGTCTCGTCGCTCTCGTTGAGAGGCTCACACGTCGCGCCGGATTTTGTTGCGGTAACGTCGGCGGCAGCGAAATCCGGGCAATCGGCGGCGACGCAGGTGAAGGAGAGGGCGGCGATGCCCGATCGTTCCTCGGCACGCCAGACCGTGGCATCGTATTGAACTGTCGCTGCGCCGAGCGGGACGGACTTCGTCTCCGCATGCGCGACACCAGCGATGACTAGAACGGCGAGAGCGAACAGCAACCGCATCGCGTCAGACTATCGCGATCTCGTACTTCTCGATCACGGTATTCGCCAGCAGCTTGTCCGCCATCGCCTTCAGCGCGGCTTCCGCCTTCGCCCTGTCGGTCTCGCCGGTCTCGATATCGAAAACCTTGCCCTGGCGGACGCTCGCCACGCCGGCGAAGCCGAGGGAAGCGAGGGCGCCTTCGATGGCCTTGCCCTGTGGGTCGAGCACGCCCTGCTTCAGCGTGACGGTCACTCGCGCCTTCATGCTTCCCCCGAGACTGAAACGGCCGCCCGTGGGCGGCCGTCAGATAAACGATGCGAACCTACTGGACGAGGACCGGGCCCGATCCCTTCGGCCGCTCCTGCTCGATCAGGATGCCGAGCCGGCGGGCGACTTCCTGGTAGGCCTCGACGAGGCCGCCCATGTCGCGGCGAAAGCGGTCCTTGTCGAGCTTGTCCTTGGTCTGGATGTCCCAGAGCCGGCATGAGTCAGGCGAGATTTCGTCGGCGACGACGATGCGCATCATGTCGCCTTCCCAGAGGCGGCCGCACTCGATCTTGAAGTCGACCAACTGGATGCCGGCGCCGAGGAAGAGGCCGGAAAGGAAGTCGTTAACGCGGATGGCGAGCGCCATGACGTCGTCGATCTCCTGCGGGCTCGCCCAGCCGAAGGCGGTGATGTGCTCCTCGGAAACCATCGGGTCCTCGAGCTCGTCGTTCTTGTAATAGAACTCGATGATCGAGCGCGGCAGCACGGTGCCTTCCTCGAGGCCGAGGCGCTTGGCGAGCGACCCGGCGGCGATGTTGCGGACCACGACCTCGAGCGGAATGATCTCGACTTCGCGGATCAGCTGCTCGCGCATGTTGAGGCGGCGGATGAAATGCGTCGGGATGCCCATCTTGTTCAGATGGTTGAAGATGTGTTCGCTGATGCGGTTGTTGAGCACGCCCTTGCCGTCGACGATCTCGTGCTTCTTCTTGTTGAAGGCCGTGGCGTCGTCCTTGAAAAACTGGACGAGCGTGCCGGGCTCGGGACCCTCGAAAAGGATCTTGCCCTTGCCCTCATAGATGCGCCGGCGGTTCTTCATGGGCACATACCGCGGTTTGAGAAAGTCCATTCGGTCGGGGTTCCGGTGTCTGAATGTGGTCGCGACATGGTCATCCGCCGACTCATGTGGCGCGTGAGCCTGCCGCCACGGGGCGGACCCTATTCGATCGATCCACCAAGTACAATGCGGCGCGTGCGCCGCAAAATGCCCGGGAAACCGGCAGAAAACACAAGGCTTTACGAGCGTTGATTTAGGTTTGCCCAGGCGATATGCAAGGCCACCTCTTTTACGACGCCCGCCGGCCAAGGGAGCCGATTCATGACGACGTTCGACAAGCGCAAGGACGCCTTCGAGGGCAAGTTCGCGCATGACGCCGAGCTGCAGTTCAAGGCCGAGGCGCGGCGCAACAAGCTGCTCGGGCTGTGGGCCGCCGGCCTGCTCGGCAAGACCGGCGCGGCGGCCGACGCCTACGCCAAGGAAGTCATCGCCTCCGATTTCGAGAAAGCGGGCGACAGCGACGTGTTCGGCAAGATCCGCCGCGACTTCGACGCCGCCGGCGTCCAGCAGTCCGACCATCAGATCCGCCGCACGATGGACGACCTGATGCAGACCGCCATCAGCCAGATCCAGACCGAAGCCTGAACGATGGCGGTCACCCCGGTCCTGGCCGGGCGCCTGCGGGCCGGCGAGACGCTTCTGTCGGGCTGGTCGGCCATTCCCGAGCCGCTGGTCGCGGAAGGCGTGGCGCGGGCCGGCTTCGATGCCGTCGTCCTCGAGATCCAGCACGGTATGCACGACGTCGGCTCGGTGATGCGCGGCATCGCCGCGGTCGTGCTTGCCGGCAAGCCGGCGCTGGTGCGCATCCCGGTCGGGGACAACGCCACCGCCAGCCGCGTGCTCGACTTTGGCGCCGAAGCCGTGATCGCCCCCATGATCAACAGCGCCGCGGAGGCGCGCGCGCTGGTCGCCGCCACGAAATATCCGCCCGTCGGCGAGCGGAGCTGGGGGCCAAGCCGCGTGCTGGCGCTGCGCGGCACCGAGGCGCAACAGCACCTTGCCGGCGACAATGCCGTCTCGATGACCTTCGCCATGATCGAGACCCGCCGCGCGCTCGACGCGCTGGAGGAGATCGTCGCGGTCGAGGGGATCGACGGGATATTCGTCGGCCCCTCCGACCTGTCGGTCAGCCTTTCGGATGGCGCGCGGATCGCTCCGTTTGACGCGAGTCTCGACGGGCCTCTCGGCAGGATTGTCGAGCGCACTCTTGCCGCGGGAAAGACACCGGCGATCTACGCGGCAAATCCCGACCGCGCCCGCCATTTCCGCGCCATGGGCTTCCGGCTGATCGCGATGTCGTCGGACGTCAACTATTTGAGCGCGGGGGCCAAGGCCATGCTTGCCGCGTATTTTGCGTAGTTGCGGATCGGCAACAAACGCGGATTGACTGATTCCAGACAGCAACTTTGTCCTTTCCCCGAGTCGGGCTGTCATGTTTCTGTATGTGTCAACGGGAATCGGGGCGAAATTCACATGATCTATTCGACATTTGGGGTGAGCCGACTGGCTCTGGTGGGCGCGGCCTTTTTCGCGATGGCCGGCACGGCGATGGCCGACGACATGTTCGACGTCGCCTTCGGGGTGGCGGTCAACAGCGACTACATCTCGCGCGGTATCACGCAGACGGAACACAAGCCGGCAGTGTCCGGCTACATCGAGCCGAGCATCGGCATCGTCTACGGTGGTGTTTGGGCGTCGAATACCGAGTTCGACGGCGTGACCGATACCGAGATCGATTTCTATGCCGGCGTACGTCCTGAGGTCGGGCCGGTGTCGCTGGACTTCGGCTACAACTACGCGACCTCGGCCTCGACTCTGTCGACGGCGGGCGCGGGTGAGCTATACGCCAAGGCCGACATCGCCGCGAACGACAACACGACGATCGGGGCGCAGTTCTACGTCAATCCGGAAGATCCGTCCGCGACGTACGTCGAGGCGAACGCCGACATCACGTTGCCGCACGGCTTCGGCGTGTCTGGTGCGCTGGGAGCGGTCAGCAACAGCGACCTGCCGTACACGACCTGGAACGCCGGCATCTACTACGCTCCGGTGGAGTGGGCGAAGATCGACTTGCGCTACACGGCAACCAATCTTTCGGCGAGCGACTGCGGAACCTACTACGGCGCCAACGGCGACGAGTGCGACTCGCGCGTGATGGTCGGCCTGTCGATCGATACGTCGCTCTCCGCCCTCAAGGCGAAGTAGCCGCGACACGGTTCAAGGAATATCGCGATGGCCGGGCTTTGCCCGGCCATTTGCATTTGTAGCGGCCGCTAGGCGCCGAGTTCGCGTTCCACCGCGCCGACCAGGATCGGATCGAGCGGCACGAGGTCCGGATCGAAGCGGGCGACCACGTCGCCGTTGCGGCTCACCAGAAACTTCTCGAAGTTCCAGCGCACGCCCTTTTCCGCCTGCTTGGCGACGGCGCCGGGTCTGGGCGTCGCGCTCAGCGTGCGCGGCGGTGCCGACTCGGTGAGGAGCCGATAGAGCGGCGCCTGATCCTCGCCGCCAACCGACACCTTGCCGAACATCGGGAAATCGACGCCGTAGGTCGAGCGGCAGAAATCCTGGATCTCCTCGTTCGAGCCCGGCTCCTGGCCGGCGAAGTTGTTGGCCGGGAAGCCAAGGACGACGAGGCCCTTGTCCTTGTAGTCGGCGTAGAGCTTCTCCAGCCCCTCGTATTGCGGCGTCAGCCCGCACTTCGAGGCGACGTTGACGATGAGCAGGACCTTGCCGGCGTAGTCGCCAAGCTTTGCGGGCGTGCCGTCGATCTTCGGCGCGCTGATTTCGTAAATCGGCTTCATGGCTATCCTTTGCGGCCGGGCTTTTTCTTCGCCGGCTCAAGACCGAAGACGCGCTGGAAGATCACGTCGACGTTTTTCAGGTGGTACCCAACATCGAAAAGTGTGTCGATCTCGGCGGCTTTCAAGCGGCCGGTGACGGTTTTGTCCTTCTTGAGCAGCGCGGCAAAATCGCCCTTGCCGGCCCAGGCCTGCATGGCGCTCCGCTGCACGGCGGCATAGGCGTCCTCGCGGCTCATGCCCTTATCGGTCAGCGCCAGCAGCACGCGCTGCGAATGGATGACGCCGCCGAGGCGGTCGAGGTTGGCCCGCATCTTTTCGGGGTAGACGACCAGTTTGTCGATCAGGCCGGCCAGGCGGGCCAGCGCGAAATCGAGCGCGATGGTCGCGTCGGGGCCGATGACGCGCTCGACCGAGGAGTGCGAGATGTCGCGCTCGTGCCAGAGTGCCACATCCTCCAGCGCCGGGGTGACCATGCCGCGCACCAGTCGTGCGAGGCCCGTGAGATTCTCCGACAGCACCGGATTGCGCTTGTGCGGCATCGCCGACGAGCCTTTCTGGCCGGGCGCGAAATATTCCTCGACCTCGCCGACCTCGCTCCGCTGCAGATGCCGTATCTCCGTCGCCAGCCGCTCGATCGACGAGGCGACGACACCGAGGGTGGCGAAGAACATCGCGTGACGGTCGCGCGGGATGACCTGCGTCGAGATCGGCTCGGGGCGCAGCCCCAGCGCACGCGCCACGTGCTCCTCGACGCGCGGGTCGATGTTGGCGAAGGTGCCGACGGCGCCGGAGATCGCGGCGGTCGCGATCTCCTCGCGCGCGGCATGCAGGCGGCGGCGGGCGCGAACGAACTCGGCGTAGGCGACGGCGAGCTTCAGGCCGAAGGTCGTCGGCTCGGCGTGGATGCCGTGGCTGCGGCCGATGGTCGGCGTGTCCTTGTACTCGTGCGCGCGCCGGCGGAGCGCGGCGAGCAGCGCGTCAACGTCGGCGATGAGCAGATCGGCGGCGCGGGTGAGCTGCACGCTGAAGGCGGTGTCGACGACGTCCGACGACGTCAGTCCCTGATGCAGGTAGCGCGCCTCGGGCCCAACGATCTCGGCAACGTGCGTCAGGAACGCGATGACGTCGTGGCGCGTCTCGCGCTCGATCTCGTCGATGCGGGCGATGTCGAAGGTGGCGTTGTCGCCCCTGGCGTGCACGGCCTTCGCCGCGGCCTTAGGCGCTGCGCCGATCGCCGCCATGGCGTCCAGCGCGTGCGCCTCGATGTCGAACCAGATGCGTAAGCGGGTTTCAGGCGACCAGATCGCCGCCATCTCGGGGCGCGAATAGCGCGGAATCATCGGTCGCTCCGGTACGATTTTCGTGTCGCGGTGCGTTTATCAGACCGTGCCCACCGCGACAATCGAAGCCAGGCGCGGGCTCTACGGCATGTGGGTTGCATCCCTCCCTCGCCACCCCGGCGAAAGCCGGGGTCCAGTCGAATTGTCGAGCGTTCGCGTTCCATGACTGGATCCGGGCTTTCGCCGGGATGACGAGCGGGGGAGCGGCGCAGTGTCTGATTCTGCGTCGTGAAATGGCGGACGACCGCTCCCCAGTGTCGTCCCCGCGAAGGCGGGGACCCAGTAGACGCGGTCGGTGCCGATAAGTCCCGCCGGTGTTTACCGGATTCCCGCCTTCGCGGGGATGACACCCGAGAGGAGGCGGGCATGACACCGTGGGAGGTGGAGGTCGCGGCCTAACCGGCGGCGGCCTTGCGCAGCGCCGCGATGTTCGTCGCGTAGTCGCCGCGAAACACGGACGACCCGGCCACCAGCACTGTCGCACCGGCGGCAACCACCGCCCCGGCGTTGTCCGGCGTGATGCCGCCATCGACCTCGATCGGCACATCCCGGCCGCCGAGCAGCGCGCTGATCTCAGCGATGCGCCCGAGCGCCGCCGGCATGAACGCCTGGCCGCCGAAGCCTGGCTCGACGCTCATCACGAGCACGAGGTCGACCTGATCGACGAACGGTGCGATCGACGCGACCGGCGTGGCGGGCTTCAGCGTGATGCCCGCCTTCTTGCCCCTGGCTCGAATCGCGGCCAGCGAGGCGGCGACCTCGCGCTCGGCCTCGACGTGGATGGTGATGCGGTCGGCGCCGGCGTCGGCGAAGGCCGCGAGGTAGGGCGCCGCCGGCGCAATCATCAGGTGCACGTCGAGCGGCTTTTGCGTGTACGGCCGGATCGCTTTCACGACGTTCGGGCCCATTGTGATGTTGGGCACAAAGTGCCCGTCCATGACGTCGACGTGGATCCAGTCGGCGCCGGCGGCGTCGATCGCGCGCACCTCC
This sequence comes from Bauldia sp., assembly GCA_037200845.1. Lineage (NCBI taxonomy): Bacteria > Pseudomonadati > Pseudomonadota > Alphaproteobacteria > Hyphomicrobiales > Kaistiaceae > Bauldia > Bauldia sp. The sequence goes on along the minus strand of JBBCGQ010000001.1, from coordinate 2,359,737 downwards.
TCGCCGAGGCGGGCGAAGTCCGCCGACAGAATCGAAGGTGCGATGAGAATGGGTCCGCTCATGGCGCGCGGACTAGCACGGGCGCGCGAATTTCAGAAGCCCGCCGGGGCGTAGTCGCCGCCGCGCCAGACGTACCAGTCGTAGCGGGGATCGCGGAGGTCGCCCTTCTCGTCGAAGGCGACCGGGCCGACGACGGTGGCGAACGATCCCGCAGTGAGCGCCGCCGCGAGCTTGTCGAAGTCGGTGCCGCCGGCGGCCTTGGCGGCGGCGACCCAGACCTGGACCGCGGCGTAGGCGGGCAGCGTGTAGCCGGCCGGGTCGATGTTCTTCGCCGCGAATTCCGCCACGACCGGTGCGGCGGCGGCCGCGGCGCGCGGGTCGCTCGGGTAGGCGACCAGCGTGCCCTCGGCGGCATCGCCGGCGAGGTCGGCGTAGTCCGGCGAGAGCAGCGCGTCGCCGGCGACGATGGTGGCGGTCATGCCGCGCGCCTTCATCGCCTTGGCGATGATCGCCGCTTCCGGGTTGGCGCCGCCGAGGTAGACCACGTCGATTGCCGCGGCCTGCAGGCGCGAGACCAGCGTGTTGTACTCCTTGCCACCGGGCGCGTAGGTGTCGCGGAGTACGATCGGCTTGCCGGCGCCGTCGAGTGCGGTGGCGGCCGCATCGGCGAGCGACTTGCCGTAGGCGGTGGTGTCATCGACCACGGCGACGTTGCCGGCGGTGTAGCGCCGCGCGATCATGCGGCCGGCGAAGGTGCCCTCGGCGTCGTCGCGCCCGGCGAGGCGGAAGACGCCCGGGCCGGCGCGGTCGTCGGTGAAGCCGGCGAAGGTGGTGCCCGGCGAAATCTGGACGATGTGCTCGGCGGCGTATACCGCGGCGCCGGCGATGGATGCCTTGAGGCACAGGTGGCCGACGACGAACACCGCGCCCTTGGCGGCGAGCGCGCTCGCGCCGGCGTCCGCTCTCTTGGCATTGCAGGCGTCGTCGACGACTTCGAGCACCAGCCTGGCGCCGCCGATGCCGCCGGCGGCGTTCGTGTCGGCGACCGCCTGCTCGACGCCGGCGCGCATCTGGGCCCCGAGCGGCGCGAATTCCCCGGTCATCGGCCCGGCGACGCCGATGACGATGTCGGCATGCGCCACGCCGGCAACGATCAGCGTTGCGCCAAGAATCGCGATGCGGACGGCGGAGCGGAGCATGGCGCGAGCCTGACACGGGGCAGGGGCGGCGCGCAATTCGCGACAACCGCGCAGGCGAGCCCGCGCCCGGCGCAAACAAAAACCCCGGCGTTGCCGCCGGGGTTTCCGTATTTCAAACGCTGAAGCGTGAAGGCCTACTGCTGAACGTAGGTGATCTTCCCGTCGGCGCCCTTCTTCCAGATGTACATGACGTAGTCGAGCGACTTGCGGTCACCCTTCGAGTCGTACTCGAGGTTGCCGATCGCCGTCTTCCACGGGCCGCCGGACTTGATGGTCTCGGCGACGGTCTTGGTGTCCGTCGTGCCGGCCTTGGTAATGGCCTGCGCCATGACCTGGACCGCGGCGTAGGTGTAAAGCGTGTACGCTTCCGGCTCGAAGCCGGCGTCGCGGAATTCCTTCACGATGCCAGCGGCATCGGGATTGAGGCGGGGATCCGGACCGAAGGTGTTCAGAACGCCTTCAGCGGCCGGGCCGGCGATCGAGGCGAACTCGTCAGAGACGATGCCGTCGCCGGAGATGAACTGCGACTTCAGGCCGGCGTCAGCCGACTGGCGAACGATGAGGCCGCCTTCGGTGTGCAGACCACCCCAGTAGGTGACCGTGACGCCCGCGTCCTTCATCTTCGAGATGAGGGCCGAGAAGTCCTTGTCACCGACGTTGATGCCTTCGTACATGACTTCCGTCACGCCGGCGGCATTCATCGCCTTCTTGGTCTCGTCAGCCAGGCCCTGGCCGTACGGAGTCTTGTCGTGAAGGATGGCGATCTTGCCGTCTTTGAAGTGATCGGCAATGTACTTGCCGGCAACCGCGCCCTGCTGGTCGTCACGACCGCACGTGCGGAACACGTCCCAGAGGCCGCGCTCGGTGACCTGCGGGTTGGTGGCCGACGGGGTGATCATCAGCAGGCCGTTCTCGGCGTAGACTTCCGAGGCCGGAATGGTGACGCCGGAGTTGAAGTGACCGGCGACAAAGGTCACGCCGTCGCCGACGAACTTGTTGGCAACCGACACGCCCTGCTTCGGATCGGAAACGTCGTCGCCGAGCTCGATGGTGAAGGTGTTGCCGCCAGCACCGCCGGCCGCATTGATGTCCTTGACGGCCTGCTCAGCACCCTTCTGGAGCTGGGCGCCGAAAGCAGCGTTCGGGCCGGTCAGCGGGCCGGCGACGCCGAGCTTGATCTCAGCGGCCGACGCGTGGGCGACGAACGCGAGCGCGGCAGCAAATACCACGCCCGAAAGGAGTTTTGACTTCATGTGTAGTTCCCCTGTTACGAACAATATTGAAGGATTTTAGTTGGCAGGTCAGTGACTTGCAGGGCGCACGCAGGGAGAAATTCCCAGGCCGCCATCATGGTGCGGATTTATGCCGGTTTTTGCGGATTTGTCACTTGCTTTCGTGAGCCGGCAGGTCTGCGCCCGGTCGTGCTCGCCAGGAAAAAGGACCGGTGCGCTCGTAAAGCCAGCCATATTGCGCAACCATCTGGCGAGCCAGCGTAAATCGGTAGGCAATAGTGCCAATGATGAGCAGGATTATTGCGTCAACGAAGTAGTAGTGCAGGCTGAAGAAAGTCTGGGTGAACAGTGCGTAGTACATGAAGCGCACGGCGACGCTGAGCCCCAGCACCGACAGCAGAAGGATCGGCCACGGCCGCCACATCTGCGCCGTCGAACGGCCGCTCACCCACGCCGCGCCGCCGCCGAGCCCGATCGTGACGAAGATGAACAGCAGTATCGACTGGCCCTCGTAGATTACGCCCTGCATACCTGCTCCTGTCGTCCGGCCGTCAGTGTTTCACGCCGCCTTCGAGATAGGCGTCGCGCACCTCGGGCCGCTGGAGAAGTTCGCGTCCCGTGCCCGACATCGTGATCTTGCCGTTCACCAGCACATAGCCGCGGTGCGACAGCTTCAGCGCCTGGTAGGCGTTCTGCTCGACGATGAACACCGTCAGCTTCTGCGACTGGTTGAGTTCGCGGATCGAGGCGAAAATCTGCGACGAGATGATCGGGGCGAGGCCCAGCGACGGCTCGTCGAGGAGCAGCAGCTTGGGGCGCGCCATCAGCGCGCGCGAGATCGACAGCATCTGCTGCTCGCCGCCGGAGAGCGTGCCGCCGCGCTGGTTGATGCGTTCCTTGAGGCGCGGGAAAAGCGTGAAGACCTTCTCGACGTCTTCCTCAAAATGCTGGCCGTTGTCGATCGAGGCGCCCATCTGCAGGTTCTCGTACACCGACATGCGCGGAAAGATGCGGCGGCCTTCCGGCGACTGGGCGACGCGCAGGCGCGCGATCTCGTGGGTGGGCAGCTTGGTGATGTCGCGGCCGTCGTAGCGGATGCTGCCGTCGCGGGCGCGCGGGTTGCCGCAGATGGTCATCATCAGCGTCGACTTGCCGGCGCCGTTGGCGCCGATCAGCGCGACGATCTCGCCGGCGTGCACATCGAGATCGATGCCGCGAAGCGCCATGATCTTGCCGTAGAAGGTGGTGACGCCGCGGATCTGAAGGAGGGGGGCGGCGCCGTTGGTCTCGGCCATCAGTGCGTCTCCGCCGTTTCGAGCTGGCGGGTGACGGTGCCGACTTCCTCGTCTTCGACGCCGAGATAGGCGGCGATGACCTTCGGATCGTTGCGCACCTCGCTCGGCGTGCCGTCGGAAATCTTGATGCCGTATTCGAGCACGATGACGTGGTCGGAAATCTCCATGACCACGGACATGTCGTGCTCGATGAGCAGCACCGAGGTGGCGTGCCTGTCGCGGATGCCGATCAGCAGCTCGTTCAATTGCGCCGACTCGCGGGCGTTGAGGCCGGCGGCGGGCTCGTCGAGGCAGAGCAGCTCGGGATCGGTGCACATGGCGCGTGCGATCTCGACGCGGCGCTGGGCGCCGTAGGGCAGGTCGGCGGCGGCGTCGTCGGCGCGGTCGATGAGGCCGACCTCGTTCAGCCAGTCGCGCGCCTTTTCGACCGCGGCGCGCTCGGCCCTGCGGTAGCTCGGCAGGCCGAGAATGCCGAACAGCGACATGCCGGAGGCGACCATCAGCTTGTTGTGCTGGGCGACGAGCAGGTTTTCCAGCACCGTCATGCCGCCGAATAGGCGGATGTTCTGGAAGGTGCGGGCGACCTTGGCACGCGAGGCGATGCGGAAGTCGGGCATGCGCTCGAGCAGGAACTCCTTGCCGCCGCGCTGGCGCAGCCGGATCATCCCCTCGGTCGGCTTGTAGAAGCCGGTGACGCAGTTGAACACCGTCGTCTTGCCGGCGCCGTTCGGGCCGATCAGCGCGGTGATCTCGCCGCGCTTGCCGCGGAACGAGAAGTCGTTGATGGCTACCAGGCCGCCGAAGCGCATGGTCAGGTGATCGACGGCGATGATCGGCAGGTCGGCTGCCGCGGCACTGTCCATGTCAGCCATGCCCTTCGCCGGTGAGCGACCCGGATATGGTTTTTCGCTCCTTGAGGAACACGGTCGGCTGGCGCGCGGTGACGAAGCCGCGCGGCTTCCACAGCATGATCAGCACCATGGCGAGGCCGAAGAGCAGCATGCGGTACTGCGTCGGCTCGAAATCCTGGCCGAAGACTTCCTTGAGGATGGTGAGCTCGCGGAGACTCTCGATGCCGCCGATCATGGCGACGGCGGCGACCGCGACGCCGATGATCGAGCCCATGCCGCCGAGCACGACGATGGCGACGATCATCGCCGACTCGATGAAGGTGAACGATTCCGGGCTGATGAAGCCCTGGCGCGCGGCGAAGAAGGAACCGGCGAAGCCGGCGAACATCGCGCCGGTGGCGAACGCGGTCAGCTTGGTCGAGGTCGTGTTGATGCCGAGCGACCGGCAGGCGATCTCGTCCTCGCGCAGCGATTCCCAGGCGCGGCCGATCGGCAGCTTGCGCAGCCGCGTCGTCACCCAGGCGGTGAACAGCGCCAGCGCCAGGATCAGGTAGAACATGAAAATCTTGTAGTAGGCGGACGAGAGCGGCAGGTGGAAATGCGCGGCGAAGCCGTTCGGCGAGGCGTCGAACGGCATGCCGAAGAACGTGATCTTCGGGATCGAGGTGATGCCGAAGCCGCCCTTGGTGACGTCGCGCCAGTTGACCAGCACCAGGCGCACGATCTCGCCGAAGGCGAGCGTGACGATGGCGAGATAGTCGCCGCGCAGCCGCAGCACCGGGAAGCCGAGCAGCACGCCCCAGGCCGCGGCGAGAAGGCCGGCGACCGGCAAGAGCACCCAGAACGACAGGTCGAAGTGGATGGCGAGCAGCGTGTAGGAATAAGCGCCGACGGCGTAGAAGGCGACGTAGCCGAGGTCGAGCAGGCCGGCGAGGCCGACGACGATGTTCAGGCCCCACGCCAGCATGACGTAGATCAGGATCTGCACGCCGAAGTTATCGACCCACTTGATCGAGCCCTGGATGCCGCTCGTGCCGAGCACGATCGGCGGGTAGAGGACGAGCAGCAGTATCGCGATCGGGATGAAGAAGCGGCGGAGCGTGGTCTGCCACTGCGGCGCGGCCTTGACCCTCGCCGGCGCGCCGCGGCGGCGCGTGGCGTAGGGCGCGTAGAAATAGGCGATGAGGAAGCGGCCGACCGCGACGATGCCGACGGCGGTGGCGAGCAGGCCGGGCCGCGTCACCAGGACGAGTTCGTTGCGGACGTTCTGCGCCGTGAGCAGGCCGAGGAAGGGACCGAACAGCGCCAGCGCGACGCCGCCGGCGATCAGCGCTTCCTTTATCGCATGGCCGAAATCGGCCTGACCGACGTTGGTGATGGGCGGCTCGCCCTGCGCGGCGGCGATGCCCTGTTCTTCCAGTATCTGGGCGCCTTCGGGACGGAAGTCGGCTGTCGGGGCGGTATCGACCATGGCCTAAACCTTCTCCACGTCGGGCCGGCCAAGGATGCCCTGGGGCAGGAAGATCAGCACGATGGCGAGGATCGAGAAGGCGGCGACGTCCTTGTAGTCGATCGAGAAATACGCCGACCACAAGGCTTCGATCAGCCCGATCAGGATGCCGCCCAGCACCGCGCCGGGCAGCGAGCCGATGCCGCCCAGCACCGCGGCGGTAAACGCCTTGATGCCCGGCGAGAAGCCGTCGGAGAAATTCACGACGCCGTAGAACATCAGGAACATCGTGCCGGCGACGGCGGCGAGCGCGGCGCCCATGACGAAGGTGAGCGAGATGGTCTTATCGACGTCGACGCCGACCAGCGCCGCCATCTTGCGGTCCTGCTCGCAGGCGCGTTGCGCGCGGCCGAGCGGCGTCTTCTGCACGATGTACCAGAAGATCGCGAGCAGCGTCGCGGTGACCAGCACGATGATGATCTGCTTCAGCGACAGCGTGATCGACGAGTTGGAGCCGGCGGCGTGGTAGACGGTGAAGACGTCGCGCACGATCGGCGGGATCGGCTTGTTGCGCGGGTCCTGCGCCACCTGCACGAAATTGGAGAGCGTGATCGAGACGCCGATCGCCGAGATGAGCGGCGCCAGGCGGAACGATCCTCGTAATGGTCGGTAGGCGACCTTCTCGATCGCCCAGTTCCACGCGCCGGTGAGCACCATGCTGATCAGCAGCATGGCGATGATCGCGACGACCACCGAGCCGATGCCAAGCCAGGTCGTGACGATCAGGAAGACCATCAGCGCGATGAAGGCGGAGAGCATGAAGACGTCGCCGTGCGCGAAGTTCACCATGCCGATGATGCCGAACACCATCGTGTAGCCGATCGCGATCAGCCCGTAGATCGAGCCAAGCGTGACGCCATTGATGAACTGCTGAACGAAGTACTCCATTCGCCCCTGTGTCCCCTGTTCAATGGCCTTTTGGCCGGAGGCCGGGTCGAGCCGGCTTCCTTTAATTGATTAGGGTTATCAACCTGAAGGGCGCAACACAACTGCGTCGCAGCCATCCGCTGTTCATTCTTTCGGCACCGACTGCCGCGTGTTTATTCTTTTGGCATTGCCGCGTCGGCCGCTTCCGGCGCCGGCTCGGGCACCGCCGAGCGCGGGTCGAGCGCGGCGCTCTCGTGGGTCGCGGTCTTGCCGATCGGCAGGCCGCGGAAGGTGTCGCGGAGCACGACGTTCAGCGTCGAGCGCCGGCTGATGCGATAGGCGACGTAGCCGACGACCACGACATGCACGGCGGCGGTAAAGGCGAACAGGCCCTCCGGCGCCAGGTGGCCCATGGCCCAGGCGGCGGCGAGCGGGCCGAACATCGTGCCGATGCCGTAGAGCAGCAGCAAACTCGAGGCGATCTTCACGAATTCGTCCGCCGCGGCGAAGTCGTTGGCGTGGGCGACGGTCAGCGCATACATCGGATAAATCATGGCGCCGAAGACAATGGCGAGGGGGATGACCACCGCCGGCGCATGCGGGCGGAACACGAAGAAGGCGAGGCCGATGACCGCCGCGCCGATGGCGACGCCGATGAGCACGCGGCGGCGGTCGGTGCGGTCCGACAGGCGGCCCAGCGGAAACTGGATCAGCGACCCGCCGATGAGCGCGCCCGCCATGAGGAAAGCGATATCGCGCGTCGGCAGCCCGATCTGCTGGGCGTAGACGGGCCCCAGCGTGCCGAAGGCGCCGTTGACCAGGCCGACGAGAAAGGAGACCACGGCGCCCACCGGCGAGATCGCATAGAGGCGGCGGACGTCGAGCTTGGCGGCCTTCAGCGGCTGCGGGCTTTTCGCCGTCGACAGCGCCGTCGGCAGGATCGCCAGGCAGTAGAAAATCGCGCCGATGGCGAAAAAGAAGAAATCGGACGGCGGCTTGATGACCATCAGAAGCTGGCCGGTGGTCGAGGCGGCGAAGTTCACCATCTGGTAGACCGAGAAGATCGTGCCGCGATTTTCGCGCGTCGCCCGCTCGTTCAGCCAGCTTTCCACCACCATGGCCGCGCCGGCGAAGCAGAAGCCGTTGATGGCGCGGACGACGATCCACGCCGGCGCGTTGATGAACAGCAGGTTGAGCAGGATCGTCACCGCCGCGACCGAGGCCAGGGCACCGTAGCTACGGACATGGCCGACGCGGCGCACGATCTGCGGAATAAGGATGCAGCCGGAGATGAAGCCCGCCGACCAGCCGGTGCCGAGAAGGCCGAGTTCCGTGAGGTTGAACCCGGCTTCGGCGCCGACGACCGGCAGCAGGATGCCGTGCAGCCCGCCTGCGATCAGCAGAAAGGCCGAGCCGAGGAGCAGCGAGGCAACGGCGACGAGCTGGGAGGACATCTCAGGCGGACGAGCGTGATTCTCAAGGGCCAGTCTTCGCCGTCTCCGCCCCGGAATTCAAGGCTTCCCGCAGCATCAGGAAATCGCGCCAGGCGAGCCGCTTCTGCAGCGGCTGGCGCAGAAGATAGGCGGGGTGGAGCGTCGCCATCGCCTTGATGGTGCGCGTGCCGGTGTCAAAGTCATGCCAGCGGCCGCGGAATTTCAGGATGCCCTGCGTGTTGCCCATCAATTCGGCGGCCGAGGGTGCGCCGAGGCAGATCAGGAAATCGGGGTTCGACAATTGGATCTGGCGGAGCGTGAACGGGCGGCAGGCCGCCGTCTCCTGCGGCGTCGGCGTGCGATTGCCCGGCGGGCGCCAGGGCACGACGTTGGCGATGTAGACCGACGTGCGGTCGAGGCCGATGGCGGCCAGCATCCGGTCGAGCAGTTGGCCCGAGCGGCCGACGAAGGGCAGGCCCTGGATGTCCTCGTCGCGGCCCGGGGCCTCGCCGACCAGCATGACCCGGCTGCCCGGCGTGCCGTCGGCGAACACGAGTTGCGTCGCCGTCTTGCGCAGGCCGCAGCCTTCGAAATTTTCCAGCGCGGCGCGCAGTTCGTCGAGCGTGTTCGCCGCCTGCGCCGCGGCCCGCGCGGCGCGCGCCGTTTCGTCGGGCGGCGCTGCCGGTTGCGCGGCCGGTGCGATCAGCGTGCGCGGTGGCGGGAGCGGCGCGTTGCGGTCGAACGATAACGGTGCGGCCGGCGTCGGCATGGGCGCTGACGCCGCCGGTTGCGGCGTTGGCGCGCGCGCGGCGAAGCGGTCGACGGGTGCTTCCTCCAGCGCGACGTCGATGCCCACCTCGGCGTACCAGGCAACGAGATCGCGCGGATCGTTGGTTTCGGTCATCGGCGAATATCTAGCGTCCCTTGAAGCGGCCCGCCATCGCCCCATTTCCGTTGCCACGGGGGCGCACTCCACGACTGCAGGAGCGAGCCATGCGGAAATCCACCATCCTTCTGGCGTTTGCGGCGGCATTTGCCGCGGCGCCATCGTTTGCGGCCGACAGCCAGGTGCTGACCGGCCAGGCCGCCTTCGGCGGCTGGGACAGCCAGGCGCCGGGCGTCCGGCGTCTGATCAAGCCGGGCGACCTGCCGGCGCCGTTCGCGACCGAGTCTGCCTCCAACGCGCCGGGCCTGGTCGACCGGCCGCCCGACGCGAAGCCGATAGTAGCAGCAGGCTTCACCGTCGATCTGCTGGCGCAGGGCTACCAGCAGCCGCGCGTCGTGCGTGTGGCGCCGAACGGCGACCTGTTCGTCGCCGACTCCTCGGCCAACACCGTCCACGTTCTGCGTCTCGATGCTTCCGGCAAGGTCGCGCAGGACTCGACCTTCGCCGACGGCCTCAACCAGCCGTACGGCATCGCGTTCTATCCGCTCGACAATCCGCAATACGTCTATGTGGCGAACTCCGACAGCGTCGTGCGCTATCCGTACAAGGCGGGCGACCTGAAGGCGACGGCGGCGGCCGAGACCATCATCCCCAACGTGCCGTCCAACCATCACTGGACGCGCGACATCGCCTTCTCCGCCGACGGCAAGACGCTCTACCTCTCCGTCGGCTCGGGCTCGAACATCGGCGAGGACGTCAGTGGCCTGCCCGACGGCGGCATCGCGCAGTTCGCGGCGTCGCATCCGCTGGGCGAGATGTGGAACGAGGAGGAGGCGCGCGCCGCGGTGCTCGCCTACGATCCCGACGGCAAGAACATGCGGGTCGTCGCGACCGGCATCCGCAACTGCTCGGGCATGACGCTGCAGCCGGCGACCAATGCGCTGTGGTGCGTCACCAACGAGCGCGACGGGCTCGGCGACAACCTCGTGCCGGACTACGCCACCACGGTGAAGGACGGCGCTTTCTACGGCTGGCCCTGGTACTACATCGGCTCGAACGAGGACCCGCGCGCGCCGCTGAAGGGACAGCGTCCCGACCTCGCCGGCAAGGTGACCGTGCCCGACGTGCTGTTCCAGGCCCACTCGGCGCCGCTCAACATCGCCTTCTACGACGGCGGCATGTTCCCGCCGGAGTACAAGGGCGACGCGTTCGCCACCATGCACGGCTCGTGGAACCGCGGCATGCGCACCGGCTACAAGGTCGTCCGCCTGCTGATGGACAACGGCAAGCCGACCGGCGCCTACGAAGACTTCATGACCGGCTTTGGCATGTCGTCGGAGCAGGTGTGGGGCCGTCCGGTGGGCGTCGCCGTCGCCAAGGACGGCGCGCTGATCGTCACCGACGACGGCAGCGGTTCGATCTGGCGCGTTTCGCATGACGTCAATCCGTCGTAGTCTCGGCGGGCCGTAAGACCTAGAGCCCGGCGGCGCAAACCGCCGGGCTTTCCGTTTGCTGGGAGGCGGACGCGATGCTGAAAGGCCTGACGCTTGCCGTGCCGTTCCTGCTCTGCGCCGCCGCGGCTTCGGCGGAGGGCACGCTGACCGGGGAGGCGGCGTTCGGCGACTGGCACTCCGACCGTCCCGGCGTTCGCCGCCTGATCACGCCGGCCGACCTGCCGGCGGCAAATCTCACCCCGGAAAACGGCGCCGCCGCGCTGGCGCCGATCCTGCCGATGCCGGCGGACGCGAAGCCTGCCGTGCCGCCGGGCTTCGCGGTCGATCTGTTCGCCGGCGACCTCAAGGGACCGCGCGTCATCCGCGTGGCGCCGAACGGCGATATCTTCGTCGCCGAAAGCGGGGCAGGGCGGATCACCGTCTTGCGCACCGGCGCCGACGGCAAGGTGAGCGAGCGCAGCGTCTTTGCCGAGAATCTCGGCTACGCCTACGGCATCGCGTTCTATCCGGCCGGCAACGATCCGGTCTGGCTCTACGTCGCGGAGAGCAATCGCATCATCCGCTTCCCCTACAAGAGCGGCGACCTCAAGGCCGAGACGCGGCCGCGCACCGTGCTCGGCGGCATTCCGGCGGAAGGCCACAACACGCGCGACATTCTCTTCTCGCCCGACAACCGGCTCATGTATCTGACCGTCGGATCGGCGACCAACGCGGCGGACGGACTGCCGCAAAAATCGCCGGACGAGATCGCGCGGCTGGAGGCGGCGCTCGGCGTCGGCGCGGCGTGGTCGGCGGAGCAGGGGCGCGCCTCGATCTTCACCTTCGACCCGTCCGGCAACGAGGGCCGCATCATCGCCGGCGGCATCCGCAACTGCTCGGGCATCGCCATCCAGCCGAAGACCAACGCGCTGTGGTGCGCGGCGAACGAGCGCGACGGCATCGGCGCCAACGTGCCGCCCGATTTCATCACGCACATCGCCGACGGCGCCTTCTACGGCTGGCCCTGGTACTACATCGGCGACCACGAGGATCCGCGCCACGCCGGCGAGCGGCCCGACCTCAAGGGCAAGGTCACGGTGCCCGACGTGCTGCTCGCGCCGCACTCGGCGCCGCTGGGACTCGTCTTCTACGACGGCGCGATGTTCCCGGAGGAATATCGCGGCGACGCCTTCGCCACGATGCACGGCTCGTCCAACCGCGGGGCGCGTACCGGCTACAAGGTCGTGCGCATCCCGATGAAGGACGGCGTGGCGACCGGCGAGTACGAAGACTTTATGACCGGCTTCGTCCTCAACGACGACGCGGTCGATGGCCGCCCGGTTGGCGTGGCGGTCGCCAAGGACGGTGCGCTGCTGGTCAGCGAGGACGGCAACAACACGATCTGGCGGGTGTCGGTGGCGAAGTAAGTCTGAGCGGGCGTGCCCCCTCCGCTTTCCCTGCGAAAGCGGGGATCCAGGTGCCGGAAGTCTGCCGGGAGCTGGCGTCTCGTACTGAACCTCCTGCGTCCCCGTGGGGAAAGCAGAGTGGGCTGGTTCGCAGCGCGGGTCCGGCCATGACGGAGGCGGAGTGCCGCGTTATATTCAGCCGGACACATCGGAGCGCCGACGCATGCCCACACCGGACCTCGACGTACTCGCCGCCGCTGAAGCCTGGCGGAAGGCCGGGCGCGACGTCGCGATCGCGACCGTGGTCGAGACGTGGGGCTCGGCGCCGCGCCCCGTCGGCAGCCACCTGATCGTCGATGGCGAGGGCAACTTCGAGGGCTCCGTCTCGGGCGGCTGCGTCGAGGGCGCGGTGGTCGGCGAGGCGCTCGACGTGATCGCCGCGGGCAAGCCGAAGATGCTGGAGTTCGGCGTCGCCGACGAGACCGCGTGGCGCGTCGGCCTGTCGTGCGGCGGGCGGATCAAGGTCTACGTCGAGAAGCTCGACTAGATGAAACTCGACATCCTCGAGCGGCTGAACGCGGCGCGGCAGAAGCGGCAGGCGGCGATCCTGGTCACCGATCTCGCCAGCGGCCACCTGCGCCTGGTGGTCGAGCACGAAGGCTACGACGGCGATCCGCTCGCCGACGAGCTCCGCCGGCGCTTTGCTTCCGGCGCGTCGGGCACCGTCGGCGAGGCGAACACGTTCCTCACCGTCCACCTGCCGCCGCCGCGCCTCATCGTCATCGGCGCGGTGCACATCAGCCAGGCGCTGGCGCCGATGGCGAAGCTGGCCGGCTTCGATATGACCATCGTCGATCCGCGCACGGCCTTCGCGACGCCCGACCGGTTTCCCGATGTGACGCTCATCGCCGAGTGGCCGCAGGACGCGCTGCCGAAACTCGGCCTCGATCCGTTCACGGCAATAGCGGCGCTGACGCATGACCCGAAGATTGACGACGGGGCGCTGGAGGCGGCGCTTCGTGCGGAATGCTTCTACGTCGGCGCGCTCGGCAGCCGGAAGACGCAGGCCAAGCGTCTCGACCGGCTGCGCGCCCTCGGCCTCGACGAGCGCGCGGTGGCGCGCGTGCGCGGGCCGATCGGCCTTGCCATCGGCGCGCAGTCGCCGGCCGAGATCGCGGTGTCGATCCTCGCCGAGGTGATCGCGACGCTGCGCAGTCGCGGCGCCGTGGCGAAGGAAGCGGCGGCGTGAAATTCGGTCCCGTGCCGGTCGCGGCAGCCGGCGGCGCGATCCTCGCCCATTCGGTGCGCCTTGCCGACGGTGCGCTCCGCAAGGGCACTTTGCTCACCGCGGAACACATCGCAGCACTTGCCGCGGCCGGCATCGCCGAGGTCACCGTGGCGCGCCTCGACGTCGACGACGTGCCGGAGGATGAGGCCGCGGCCACGATCGCCGCGCTGCTCGCCGGCAAAGGCGTGCGCGCGGCACGTCCCTTCACCGGCCGCGCCAACCTCACGGCCGAGGCGTCCGGCGTCGTGGTCATCGACCGCGCCGCCATCGACCGGCTGAACCGCGTCGATCCCGCCATCACCGTTGCGACGGTGCCGGAATACGCCGCCGTCGCGGCCGGCCAGATGATCGCGACGGTGAAGATCATCCCGTTCGCCGTTCCGCGTGCGACTTTGGCCAAAGCAAACGCCGGCGCGGCGATCCGCGTCGCGCCGTTCCGCGCGATGAAGGTCGGCCTGGTGGCGACGACGCTGCCGTCGGTCAAACCGGCAGTGATGGACAAGACGCGCCGCCTGCTCGACGAGCGGCTGGCGCCGGCCGGCGCGTCGGTGCTGCGCGAGGATCGCGTCGCGCACGACGCCGATGCGGTCGCGGCGTCGCTCGCGGCGCTGGCCGGGCAGGGTGCCGGCCTGCTGATCGCGTTCGGTGCTTCCGCCGTGGTCGATGGCGACGACGTCATCCCCGCGGCGATCCGGCAGGCGGGCGGCGCGGTCACGCGCCTCGGCATGCCGGTCGATCCGGGCAACCTGATCGTGCTCGGGCGCATCGGCGACGTGCCGGTGATCGGCGCGCCGGGTTGCGCGCGGAGCCCGAAGGAGAACGGCTTCGACTGGGTGCTGGCGCGCATGCTCGCCGGGCTCGAGGTCACCTCGGACGATGTCGCGGCGATGGGCGTCGGCGGCCTGCTCGGCGAGATCGTGACGCGGCCGCAGCCGCGCGCCGGCGCGGCGCCGAAGATTGCGGCGCTGCTGCTCGCCGCCGGCTCCTCGCGCCGCATGGGCGAGGCCAACAAGCTGGTCGCGACCATCGGCGGCCGGCCGCTGGTGCGCATCGCGGCGGAAGCGGCGGTCGGCTCAGGCGCCGCGTCGCTGACGGTGGTCACCGGCTACGCGCCGCAGGAAGTCGAGGCCGCGCTCGCCGGCCTCGACGTGGCGCGCGTGCACAATCCCGACTTTGCCGGCGGCCTGTCGACCTCGCTCCGCGCCGGGCTTGCGTCGCTGTTCGACGATGTCGACGCCGCCGTCGTGCTGCTCGCCGACATGCCGGCGGTCACTTCGGCGACCGTCGATCGCCTGATCGAGGCGTTCCGCCCGGGCGGCATCGTCGTGCCGTCGTTCGCGGGCCAGCGCGGCAATCCGGTGGTCTGGTCGCGCCGCTTCTTCCCGGAACTGATGGCGGTGACGGGCGATACCGGCGGGCGCCGGCTGATCGAGGCGCACCGCGACGCGGTCGTCGAAATCGAGCTCGGCGCCGATATCGCGCTCGACGTCGATACGCCGGAAGCGCTGGCGGCGCTGGGCGGCAAGCCGGCCTGATGTTCCGGAGCGCGAAATTGCGTATGGTCGCGGCATGAATCTCTGGCTGACCGATATTCTCTCGCCGACCGCGCTTGCCCACCACGTGGCGCTGTTCCTCATCGTCGTCGCCGTGGCGATGCCGACCATCGCGCTAGTGCGCTGGCTGGCGCTGGCCGCCGGGCTGGTCGGCGGCGTCACCACCATCTACTTCGGCTTCAATGCCACAGAAGGCTTCTGGTGGGCGCTGCTGGTGCTGGTCGCACTGGTGCGTATCGTTCGCGCCATCAACTGGCGCTGGGGCGGCCGGCTCAGCGCCGAGGAGCAGATGTTCCACGAGCAGGCGGTGCCCGGCCTCAATGCCGGCCAGGTGCGCCGGCTGCTGGCGGTAGGGCGCTGGCGCGAGGTCGTGCCCGGCACGGTGCTGACCAGGAGCGGCGAGCGCATCGCGGAACTTTGTTTCGTCGTGCGCGGCCAGGTCGACATCATCGTCGACGGCAAGAAGGTCGCGGAGGTCACGGCCGGATCGCTGCTCGGCGAGACCGGCATCTCGACCGGCGAGGCGGCGATGGCGACCGCCGTGTGCGCCACGCCGGTGCGCTACCTGGGCTTCGAGGCGACGCGCCTCTATCGCCTGCTCGACAGCCACACGGAGTTACAGGACGCGATCGAGCTCGCGGTCGAACGGAGCCTCCGCGAGAAGCTCAACCGCTCCAACATGGCGGCAGCGCACGGCGAGCGGCCGCCGCGGTAGGGCGGCAATTGGGAAGTCGGCAGTCGGCAGTCGGAGCATCTCCGCTACCGACTACCGATTGCCCCGTGCCGACTGCCGTCTGTGTTTGTCAGCAGCCTCGGCGGCATGCTGCTAATCATTTGACCCTGCGAACGAATCCGCGAAACCGGCGTTGCTTTTGCATGACAGGAGCGTGAACCTGCCAGCAGAGGAGTCGGGCTGATGACCGCGTTCGATTTCAGGAACCTCGAGGGCTACGGCCTGACGACGGCGGAAATCTTCTACCGCCTGCCGGACCACCGCTCGCTGCTGCAGACGTACGTCTGGCAGGGCTACGACATTGCCCCGCGCTTTCCCAAGTTGCGCGACTTCCTCGATTTCTGGGAGGCGAAGCTCGACGGGCCGCTGCACTCGGTCAAGGTCGCGCACAAGCGGCTGATCACGCCGAGCGAGGTGCGTGCGGTGTCGATGGAGTTGCGGCTGAATTAGCCCCGCCCGACGTACGGCATCGTCGTCGCCATCACCGTCATGAACAGCACATTGGCGTCGAGCGGCAGGCCGGCCATGTAGAGCACGGCATCGACGACGTGGGTCACGTCCAAGCGCGGCTCGGTCGCGGTGGTGCCGTTAGCCTGCAAGGCGCCCGTCTGCATGCGGCTGGTCATGTCGGTGGCGGCGTTGCCGATATCGATCTGGCCGCAGGCGATGTTCCATTGGCGGCCTTCCAGCGCCGTCGACTTGGTCAGGCCGGTGATCCCATGCTTGGTGGCGGTGTAGGGCGCCATGTTGGGGCGCGGCACGTGCGCCGAGATCGAGCCGTTGTTGATGATGCGGCCGCCCTGCGGCGCCTGCGCCTTCATCAGGCGGAAGGCTTCCTGCGTGCACAGGAACGGGCCGGTGAGATTGGCGCCGATCGCAGCCTGCCACTGCTCGAAGCTGATCTCGTCCATCGGCAGCGACAGGCTGACGCCGGCGTTGTTGAAGAGCAGATCGAGCCGGCCGAAAGCCTGCTTCACGCGGGCGAAAAGTGCGCCGACCGATTTCGGGTCGCCGACGTCGGCCGGCACCGCGATGGCGCCGTTGCCGATGTCGCGCGCCGCTGCCTCCAGCGGCCCGATGCGCCGTCCGGCGACCACGACCGAATATCCGGCGCGGCCGAGGCCGAGGGCCACGGCGCGGCCGATGCCCGAGCCGCCGCCGGTGACGAGGGCAACCTTGGCTGTCATCTCGATTTATACGGCGGCGAGGGGATCGCCTTGTGGGCGGCGCGCAGCGCAGCCGACCAGCGCTCGCGGAGATCGTGGAAGTAGGGCTCCGCCGCCTCGACGCGGTAGCTCAACTCGAGCTTCTCGGTGTCGCGCCGGATGGTGAGAATATCGATCGGCAGGCCGACCGAGAGATTGGAGCGGATGGTCGAGTCCATCGAGATCAGCCCGAGCTTCAGCGCTTCGTCGAGCGTCGTCGACTCGGTCACCGAGCGGTCGAGGATCGGCTTGCCGTATTTGTGCTCGCCGATCTGCAGATAGGGCGTGTCGGGCGTCGCCTCGATGAAGTTGCCGGCGGCGTAGATCATGAACAGCCGCAGCCGGCCGCCGAGGATCTGGCCGCCGAACAGCATCGAGACGTGGAAGGCGCTGGTGTCTTCCTGCTCGAGCGTCTCGCCGATCTCGTTTCGCGCCTCGCGCACGGCGCGGCCGAGGAATTTCGCCGCCGCGAACATCGACGGCATGTCGGTCAGCGTCTCGAGCGCGCCGGTCTCGGGATTTTTCATGCCCTCGCTCGCCAGCGTCAGCGCCGACTGCGTCACCGCCAGATTGCCGGCGGTGGCGATGCCCAGCGCGCAGACGCCCGGCTTCTCGAAGACGTGCAGCTTGCGGAACGTGGCGATGTTGTCGAGGCCCGCGTTGGTGCGGGTGTCGGCGATCATCACCAGTCCTTCGCGGACGAGGATGCCCACGCAATAGGTCATGGCATTGCCCGCATAGCTACGCTCGCCCCCGGCTCCCCAACCGCGGGGGGATTTTGAGGGTTTAGCCACGAGTCGCAATGAAAAAAGCGGGACGTGGTTTCAACGGCCGCGGGTGATGTCCGCAACATGGACGTGCACGGCCAGCGTTTCGCCGCTGCCGCCGTAGCGAACGCCCCGGATTGGCGCGGCGCCGAGATAGTCGAGGCCGATGGCGGCGCGGACGTAGGCTTCCGTCGGGCTGACGCCGTTCGCCGGGTCGAAACCGACCCAGCCGAGGTCGGGAATCAGGGCCTCGGCCCAGGCGTGGCCGGCCTCCTGCTGGATGTAGTCGTCGCGGCAAAGGTAGCCGGAAACATAGCGCGACGGGATGCCGAGGTGGCGCGCGGCGGCGATGAAGATGTGCGCGAAATCCTGGCAGACACCCTGGCCGAGGCCGAAGGCTTCCGTCGCGCTGGTGCCGGTGTCGGTGGCGTCGACCTTGAAACGCAGCCGCTCGCGGATGCCATGCATGACGGCGTGCATGACCTTCAGCGGGCTGCCGGCCTCGCGTCCGGCAATCGTGTCGGCGAAATCGCGGATCGCGGCGTTCGACGTGGTCAGCGTGGTGTCGCGCAGAAAGATAAGCGGTGGGAAGCGCTCGATCTGGCCGTTGATCACTCCGGCGGTATCGTTGGTCTCGATCTGGCCTTCGGCGACGATCGTAAGGCCGTTCAGCGGACCCTCGGCGGTGAAGGCGTGCAGCGTGTTGCCGAACGGATCGGACGACTGATCGAGACGGCAGTCGTGGTCGACGTCGATGCGCCAGTCGAGGATGAACTGGCCGTCGTGCCCGCGCGGCGACAGGCGCAGCACCTCGATCGCGCGCGTCGCCGGTGTGGCGTAGGCGTAGGCCGTCTCGTGGCGGATGCGGATGCGCATGATGTCAGGTCAGGTACTGCTCGGTGATGGCGTTGCCGAGGCGGCCGTTGTCGGCGATGAACTCGGTCAGGAACTCGTGCAGGCCCTTCTTCTGGAAGATGTCCGAGATCGAGGCATTCTGTAGCCGCGTGCGGATCGAGCGCGCGACGCGCTGCGCCGGGCCCTGACGGCCGTAGGCGAGCGACAGTTCGTCGAGGAAGGCGCAGAGATTCTCGTAGCAGGAGGCGAGCGAGCGCGGCATCTGCTCCTTCAGCACGAGCAGGTCGGCGATCAGCCACGGCTTCAGGCTCTCGTGATAGACCCAGCGGTACGCGGTCAGCGACGAGACCGAGCGCAGGATCGACGCCCACTGGAAATAATCGAGGCCGCCGCCGACGCTGGCGCCTTCCGGCAGCAGCAGGTGATATTTCACGTCGAGAATGCGGGCGGTGGAGTCGGCGCGCTCGAGATAGACGCCGAGGCGCAGGAAGAAATACGCGTCGTTCCTGAGCATCGTGCGATAGGCGGCGCCGTCGAAAAGCAGGCAGGCGTCCTTCACGCGGCCGAGGAACTGGGTGAGCGTGTCGCGGTCCATGCGGGCGCCGTCGAAGCGTTTCAGCTCCAGCCAGCCGGCGTTGATCGCCTCCCACATATCGGCGGTGAGCGCGGTGCGCTCGGCGCGGCTGTTGTGGCGCGCGGTGCCCAGGCAATTCTTGATGCTCGACGGGTTGTCGGCGGAGAAGGCGAGAAAGTCGATGACCGTGTCGCGGTCGGCGGTGCGCTCGCCGAAGAGATGCAGCGCGCCGGCGGCGGCGAGCGCCGACTCCCACTCGTTCGATTCGCCGGCGTAGGAAATCGGCATCGCGGCAAGGCGCGAGGCGGCGTCGATGATGCGCGCCGTGTTGTCGGCGCGCTCGACATAGCGCGCCAGCCAGAACAGGGCATCGGCGGTGCGGCTCAGCATGGTGCTGTCCTGGTTGATCCTCCCCCGCAAAGCGGGGGAGGGGGACCATGCGCAGCATGGTGGAGGGGGCCGGCCCCCTCAGTCGGCTTCGCCGACAGCTCCCCCGTGAACGGGCGAGCACCGCAGCGCAGCGGATGCGCCACCCACCTCATGCGTCCAGCACCCAGGTATCCTTGGTCCCGCCGCCCTGGCTCGAGTTCACCACCAGCGATCCTTCCTTGAGCGCGACGCGCGTCAGGCCGCCGGGGACGATGCGCACCTTGTCGCCGCCCGAGAGGACGAACGGACGGAGGTCGACGTGGCGCGGCGCGATGCCGGCATTGACGAAGGTCGGCGAGGTCGACAGCGCCAGCGTCGGCTGGGCGATGAAGTCGTCCGGGTTCGCCTTCAGCTTCAGAGCGAAGTCGCGGCGGGTCTCGGCGTCGGCGGTCGGCCCGATCAGCATGCCGTAGCCGCCGGAGCCAGAGACTTCCTTGACCACCAGCTCGTGCAGATGCTCGAGCACGTAAGCCAGCGAGTCTTTCTCGCGGCAGCGCCAGGTCGGCACGTTTTTCAGGATCGGCTCCTCGCCCAGATAGAAACGCACGATCTCGGGCATGTACGAGTACACGGCCTTGTCGTCGGCGACGCCGGTGCCGACGGCGTTGGCGAGCGAGATGTTGCCGGAGCGGTAGGCGTTCATCAGGCCGGGGACGCCCAGCGTCGAATCCGGGCGGAAGGTGAGGGGATCGAGGAAGTCGTCGTCGAGGCGGCGGTAGAGCACGTCGACGCGTTTCGGTCCCTCGGTGGTGCGCATCCAGACGATGTTGTCGCGGATGAGAAGATCGCGGCCCTCGACCAGCTCGATGCCGAGCTTGTCGGCGAGGAACGAATGCTCGTAGTAGGCGCTGTTGTACGGGCCGGGCGTCAGCAGCGCGACCGTCGGGTCGTCGGGGGCGGAATGCGGCGCCACCGACTTCAGCGTGGCGAGCAGTTCCTCCGGATAATTTTCCACCGGCGCGATGCGGTTGACCGCGAAGAGATCGGGGAACAGCCGCATCATCACTTCGCGGTTCTCCAGCATGTAGGAGACGCCGGAGGGCGTGCGGGCGTTGTCTTCCAGCACGTAGAAGTCCTGGTCGTCGACGCGCACCACGTCGATGCCGGCGATCATGACGTAGATGTCGTGCGGCAGCTTCACGCCGGCCATCTCGGGCCGGAAGTACGGGTTGCGGTAGATGAGGTCGGCGGGCACCTTGCCGGCGGCGATGATCTCGGCCCTGCCGTAGACGTCGGCGAGGAACGCGTTCAGCGCCTTCACCCGCTGCTCCAGCCCGCGCGACAGGCGCTGCCACTCGGCCTTGGTGAGCACGCGCGGCACGATGTCGAACGGAATGATGCGCTCCTCGCCGTCGGCGTTGCCGTAGACGGCGAAGGTGATGCCGATGCGGCGGAAGAGCAGCTCGGCCTCGGTGCGGCGGTGGGAAAGCAGGTCGGCGGGCGTCGAGGCCAGCCAGCGCTGGAGGAACTCGTAGCCGGCGCGGGGGGCGCCCGACTCGGCGAACATCTCGTTGAAGGCAGTCGGCATCGGCAGCAGCTTACCTGAACTCGCCCGGAGTCATCCTACGGACTTGGCGGAAGGCCGTGCAAGAAGAACGCCAGCTCCACCGTCCTCTCCCCAAAGGGGAGAGGGCTTCGCCTCTTGCGAGCGAAGCGAACCAGAGGCGGAGGGTGAGGGTTGCGGCATTGCACGGAGGAGGAACACCCCTCCCCAAAACCGCGATGCGGTTTTGTCCCTCCCACAAGGGGAGGGCTCAAGCGGCGTTTGTTGCAGCACGCTGTTTCAGCAAGATGAACCCTCCCGTTGTGGGAGGGTCAAACCGCCGCAGGCGGTTTGGGGGAGGGGTGTCTCGCCTCCCTGCTTGCCTACGCGATCGCCTGCTCGCTCTCGCCGTCTTCGACGTCCGGCTGGACGGCTTCCGGCTCGAGGTTGGCCCAGCCGATGATCTCGATGCGGCCGTCATCGTGCTCGACCGCGGCGGTGCAGCTTTCCACCCAGTCGCCGCAGTTGACATAGCGCAGGCCGAACTCGTCGTGGGCGGCGGCGCGGTGGATGTGGCCGCAGACGACGCCGTCGACGTCGTTCTCGCGGGCGGCCGCGACGAGGCTTGCCTCGTAGTGGCCGATGAAATTGACGGCGCCCTTCACCCGCATCTTGGCCCAGTTGGAGAACGACCAGTAGGGCATGCCGAAGGCGCGGCCGACGCGATTGACGACGGTGTTGATGGCGAGCGCGGCGACATAGGCGTTGTCGCCGAGGAAGGCCAGCCAGCGCGCCTTCGACTGGATCGGGTCGAAGCAGTCGCCGTGGACGACGAGGTAGCGCTTGCCGTCGGCGGCCTGGTGGATGACGCTGTCGTGGATCTCCAGCGCCTCGCTCTTCGAGCCGATGTACTGGCGGGCGAATTCGTCGTGGTTGCCGGGCAGGTAGACGATGCGCGTGCCCTGCTCGGCCTTGCGCTTCAGGAGGCGGAGGACGGCGTTGTGCTCGTCCGGCCAGTACCAGCGCACGTCCAGCCGCCAGGCATCGATGATGTCGCCGACCAGGTAGATCGTCTCAGCCTCATGGCTGGCGAGGAAGTGCAGGAGCTGCCCGACCTGGCACCCTCTGGTGCCGAGATGCATGTCGGAGACGAACAGCGTGCGGTGGGTGCGGGCGGGGGCGATGGCGTTCATCGTGTCTTGTTCCCAGTCTTCCAGGTCCAGCGTTGCAACGGACTCGGGCGAAGGCTACGGGCCCCGACGGCGCGGGGAGTCCCGAAGGCACGGAACGAACGGATGGCGCGGGCGCCGCGGATGCGCAGCGCCAGCGCGTGATCGGCCAGCGTCCGCGTCGGCACCTCGGGCGCGGCGGCAGCAAGCTGGCTGGTCTTCATGTCCATCGCGTTGCCGCGCCAGACGAAGGTGTTGCCGGTCCAGCCGGCGACCCAGAGGGCGGGCAGCGCCAGGTCGCGGACGAACATCATCAGCGCAATGCGCGGCGAGATCGGCCAGCCCATGCGCGAGGCGAGCAGCAATTCGGCCGCGTACCACGCGATGAACAGCATGACGAGGCCCGGCCATGTGGCGGGGCCCAGCGCGATCACGATCGCCGCCATGGTCAGCGGCAGGAAGCCGCCGGATACGATCTCCAGCGCATAGAGCGGTGCGAAGGTGGCGCGACGGAGACGCGCCCAGCGGAGCTGACGGTTCCAGATATCGCGGACGGCGCGGTAGCCGAGCGGCTGCGGCCACGGATTGCGCACGAGGCGGACGCGATAGCCGGCGTTGCGCACGACCTTGGTCGCGGCCGCGTCTTCGGCGGGCTCGGAGGCGAGCGCTGCGATGCCGCCGGCGTTGTCGAGATCGGCGCGGCGCCAGAAGATCGTCTTGCCCTGGGCGAAGGCCATGGCGAAGACGTCGGCGGTGAGCTGCCAGCGCGCCTGATACGTGTTGAGGAAGGCGCACTCGAGTTCGGCGCCGACGCCGTCCGGCTCGGTGCCGACCGGCGGCGAGCAGACGAGACCGACGCCGGGGGTCCAGCGGGCGAGCAGCGTGTCGATGTAGTCGGGCGTCAGCAGCACGTTGGAGTCGGTCATGACGATCCACTCGTGCTTCGCCTCGCGCCAGCCCTTCACCAGGTTGTTGAGCTTGGGGTTCATGCTGATGCGGTCGTCGCCGATCAGCAGGCGCGACGGCACGCCCGGGTGCCGCGCCATGATGCGTTCGATCACGGCGATGATCGGATCGTTCTCGCGCTGGACGCAGAAGACGATCTCGAATTCCGGATAGTCGATGAAGAAAGCCGACTCGAGCGTGCGCTCGATATGATTCTCGATGCCGCAGGCGGGACGAAGGATCGTCACCGGGGGGCGGTTAAGGGCTTGCTTCGGCGGCTTCAGATAAGACCGCGCCACCAGCACGGCAATGCTGATGAAATGGGCTGACGCCGCGACGACCAAGCAGAAGAGAATCAGATCAGTGAGCGTCATTGCGGTGCACAATGTCTTTCATTTGTGACCCCAAAAGCAAGACTATGTGACGCCTATGTGACGGAAAGCCAAGGCCCCTGCGGCCTCAGATCAGCTTTAGCCCCCGAAAGCTCGCGTGGCCGCCCTTTCCGACGATGATGTGGTCATGAACCATAATTCCCAATGGCTTAGCCGTATCGACGACCTGCCGCGTCATCTGGATGTCGGCGGTCGAAGGCGTGGGATCGCCTGAGGGGTGATTGTGAACAAGAATGATGGCGGTTGCAGAAAGTTCCAATGCCCGTTTGACCACTTCGCGGGGGTAAACGGGCGTGTGATCGACGGTTCCGCGCTGCTGAACTTCGTCGGCTATTAGCTGGTTTTTCTTATTCAGGAAGAGAACGCGGAAGTGTTCGATCGGCTCGAAGGCCATCGCGGCCTTGCAGTAGTCGATGACCGATTTCCACGAACCAAGCAGCGGCCGCTCCGTGATCTTGTCGCGCGCAAAGCGCTGCGCCGCCGTCTTCACTAGCTTGAGCAGGTGGATGACGCCGTCGCCGATGCCGTCGATCTCGCGCAGTTGCGCTTCCGGCGCGGCGAGCACCTCGGAGAAGCTGCCGAAGCGGGTGAGGAGGGTCTTGGCGAGCGGCTTGGTGTCCCGCCGCGGCACGGCCTGGAACAGCAGGAGCTCGAGGAACTCGTAGTCGGCGAGCGAGTCGCCGGCCTCGCGGAAGCGCGTCTTCAGCCGCTCGCGGTGGCCGTGAAAGTGCGGCGCCGCGGTTTCCGCCGGCTGCATGCCGCCCTTATCCTCAAGGCCGCTCATGCGCTCGTGCGGTCGATCTCCGCATGCTTCGGCGACAGCGTGAAGACCTCGTGGCCGGTCTCGGTGACGCCGACGGTGTGCTCGAACTGCGCCGACAGCGAGCGATCGCGGGTGACCGCGGTCCACCCGTCGGCGAGCACCTTCACGTGCGGACGGCCGAGATTGATCATCGGCTCGACGGTAAAGATCATGCCCGGCTTCAAGACGACGCCATCCCGCGGGCTGCCGTAATGGAGGATGTTCGGCACGTCGTGGAAGACGCGGCCGACGCCGTGGCCGCAGAAATCGCGCACGACCGAGCAGCGCTCGCCCTCGGCGTATTCCTGGATGGCGAAGCCGATGTCGCCGGTGGTGTTGCCGGGCTTCACCGCCGCGATGCCGCGCATCATCGCCTCGTAGGTGACGTCGACGAGGCGCTCGGCGGCGCGCTTCACGTCGCCAACCTGGACCGTGCGGCTGGAGTCGCCATGCCAGCCGTCGACGATCAGCGTCACGTCGATGTTGGCGATGTCGCCGTCGCGCAGCGGCTTCTCGCTCGGGATGCCGTGGCAGACGACGTGGTTGGTCGAGACGCACGTCGAATTCATGTAGCCCTTGTAGCCGAGCGTCGCCGGCAGGGCGCTATGGGCGAGGGCGAAGTCGTAGATGAACTTGTCGATCTCGATGGTCGGCAGGCCGGGCTCGATGATCGCCTCGACCGCGTCGAGGCATTCGGCGACCAGACGGCCGGCACGGCGCATGCCGGCGAAATCGGCGGCGTTATGCAACTTGATCTGCCCGTCATTGCGGACGGGGGCGAGGGCGGCTTCGACGTAGCTGGTCATGATCCCCAAGGATATGGCGACTTTGGGCCTGCCACGCAAGCGTCAGACGAGCAGCACCGGCAGCGGGGTAGTGACGGCGATTTCCTCAACCGAAAGGCGGCATTGGTAGGCCAGCATCTCGACGCCGGCGCGTCGGGCATCGTCAAAAGCCGCGCCATAGGCCGGGTCGAGGTCGCGGGAGATCGACATGGCGGCCGTATCGTCGCGCTGGACGAGATAGAGCATAGCGGCGCGGTGGCCGGCCGCCTTCATGGCCGCCAGCTCGCGGAGGTGCTTGGCGCCGCGCTCGGTGACCGAATCCGGGAATTCCGCCCGGCCCTTGGCGCGGGAGAAATGGACGTTCTTCACCTCGACGTAGGCGTCGGGCTTGCCGGCCCCGGCGAGCAGAAAATCGATGCGGGAGTTGGTGCCGTAGCGCACCTCGCGGCGGATGACGTCGTAGCCTGCAAACTCCGCGATGCCGCCCAGCGCCAAGGCCTCGGCGACCAGGTTGTTCGGCCGGGAGGCGTTGACGCCGACCAGCGCGCCGTCCTGTTCCACGATCTCCAGCGACCACGGCAGCTTCCGCGTCTTGCTGACGACCTTCTCGACCCAGACCCGGAGGCCCGGCGTGTTCAGCCCCAGCATGGCGCCCGGGTTGGCGATGTGCGCCGTGGCAAAGCTGCCGTCGGCGAACTGGACGTCGGCGAAGAACCGCTTGTAGCGCCGCACCAGGGTGGCTTCGGTCAAGGGTGGGGAGAAGCGCATCGGACGGCGCCAGCGAGGTGACGGGCGGGAAGGGGATAGCATAGAGTCGCCGCCCTGCTTCCCCGAAAGGAGCCTCCCTTGTACCGCCCGATCCTGCTGTCCCTTGGCCTGATCCTGCTTGCCTCGGCCGGCGCCCATGCCGGGACGGCGGTCGAGGACGACTGCCTCTCCGCCGATCCGCGCTTCGCCGTCGAGGCGTGCACCGCGGCGCTGCAGGACGGCAGCGAGCGGTCGGCGATCGAGCTGTTCCGCCTGCACGCGGCGGAGGCGGACGCGGAACTCGGCCGCGGCGGCGACAACCTGAAGTACGCGATGGTGGAATTCGACGCCGCGCTGGGCGAGGTCGAAAAGGACGGCGGTGCCTCGCCGCCGGACGCCGAATACGCCGATTTCCTCGCGCAATATGCCGTCGCCTACCTGCGCAACAGCGACCCGGCAAAGGCCCTCGATCTTCTCGGCACCGTCGCTGCGACCGACCCGGCCAACGCCCGCGCACCGCTGCTGACGGCGTTCGCGCATTTCGCCGCCGGCGGTGCCGGGCAGGCGGGCGGCGAGGCCGCCGCGCTGCTGGCGAAGGCGCCGAAAGACGGGACGCTTGTGGCGTTGAAATCGCTCGCCGAACAATGGGTCGCGGATCCGGTGGCTGCCGTCGCCCAGTGCAAGAAGTATTTCCCGCAGGCCGAATGCGGCGCCGCCGCGCTGCCGCTCTACGGCAAGGAGCACGCCGCCGCCGATCTCGTCTCCAGCATCCTCGGCGAGTTCTTGCGCCGCGACGTGCGCCGCATGAGCCGCGAGGAAGCCCCCGGCGCGTGGAACGATTGCGACGCGCCGGAGCCGCAATACGCCGGAGTCGGCTGCGACCAGATTCTCTCCGGCCTGATCACGCCGGAGGAAAGATACGAGGCGCAGGTGAAACGCATCCTCGCCTTCATCCACAATGACGACGCCTGGGCGGGCATCACGGAGGCGGAGCACCTGATTGCGCGCGTCGGCTACGGCGTCGCGCGCCCTGCCGACGACGGCCCCGACCCGGCGGCCGCGCGCGCTCTGCTGGCGCAGGCGCACCTGCAGCGCGGCGAGATCGACGAAGCGGCAAAGGTGCTCGACGACGCACTCGCCGACGAGCCGGACAACGTCACCTACCTCGCGCTCCGCGGCCTCGTCGATCTGGCCGACAGGAAGGCGGAAGATGCCGAGGCCAATCTCGGCCTGGCGTTCGACTACGTCTCGGATGACGATCCGTCCGACGTCAGCGTCGTCTCCGGCGTCGTTTCCGCCGCCGCATCCAGTGCCGAGGAAGGTGTCGCGTCGTGCAAGGACGCGTATCCTGACGCGCCGTGCGGCGCCGACGAACTAGCCGCGGGCGACGGGGCGGCGGCGCTCGCGGCGATCGCTGCCAGCATCAACGACTATTACCTCGGGTCCGCGGAGCGTCGGTTCACCCTGATCGGCGTGGACGAGGTGCCATGACAACGATCGTCACCGCCGCGATCCTCGTCATCGGCGACGAGATCCTGTCCGGCCGGACCAAGGACAAGAACATCGGCTACATCGCCGAGTACCTGACCGCGATCGGCATCGACCTCCGCGAGGTGCGCGTCGTGCCCGACGTCGAGGCGGAGATCGTCGCGGCGGTGAATGCGCTGCGCTCGCGCTACGACCACGTCTTCACCACCGGCGGCATCGGGCCGACGCACGACGACATCACCGCCGACGCGATCGCCAAGGCGTTCGGCGCGACCATCGACGTCGATCCGCGGGCGCGCGCGATGCTGCGCGAGCGCATCGCCGAGGCCGATCTCAACGAGGCGCGCCTGCGCATGGCGCGCATTCCCGCGGGCGCATCGCTGATCGCCAATTCCGTGTCGAAAGCGCCAGGCTTCACCATCGGCAACGTGCACGTCATGGCCGGCGTCCCGTCGATCATGCACGCGATGCTCGACGCGCTGGCGCCGAGCCTACCGACGGGCGCGAAGATGCATTCCGTCTCGATCGACGCCGGGCTCAAGGAGGGTGACATCGCCTCAGCCTTCGGCGCGGTGCAGGCGAAATTCCCCGACGTAGCAATGGGCAGCTATCCCGGCTTTCAGGAAGGCGTCGGCTTTACGACGTCGCTGGTGCTGCGTTCGCGCGATGAGGCGCGGCTTTCCGAGGCGGAGACTGCCGTCAAGGCGATGCTCGCCGAGGTTCGCGCCGGCCTGTCCAAACGCTGATTTTCTTGTGGAGCGCAGTTTCGGCTAGATTGTCATTTTAGCGGCGCTGCCGCGATCTTCCGGCAAAGGCAGAGGGGCACCATGGCTGAGCCACGGGCGGAGAAGGCGTTTCCGGTTTCCTGGGACCAGTTCCACCGCGATTCGCGCGCGCTGGCATGGCGGCTTTCCGGGCAGAAGGCGAACTGGCAGGCGATCGTGTGCGTCACCCGCGGCGGGCTGGTGCCGGCGGCGATCATCGCCCGCGAGCTCGGCCTCCGGCTGATCGAGACGGTGTGCGTCGCCTCGTATCACGACTACCGCGACCAGGGCGGGCTGCAGGTGCTGAAGCCGATCGGCAACGAGATCGTCAATCTCGGCGGCGGGCAGGGGGCGGGCGTCCTCGTCATCGACGATCTGGTCGATACCGGCAAAACTGCCAAGCTGGTGCGCGAGATGGTGCCCAAGGCGCACTACGCCACGATGTATGCCAAGCCGGCCGGCCGACCGCTGGTTGATACGTTCGTCACCGAAGTGAGCCAGGACACGTGGATCTATTTCCCGTGGGATATGGGCTGGTCGTTCCAGCCTCCGATCGCGCAGGACACGGCCGGCTGACATTCCTAAAATTAGCGGCAAATTTTCAACCCACGGCTTAATCGTATCTTTCCGGTTCACGGCCTAGCTTGACGCCCGGATAGCCAGTCGAGTGGCGCGGGCGGCGCATGGATTTCTCTCATCTGAACCTGGTCGTTCTTCTCGGAACGACGGCGGGCCTCGCGGCGTCCGCGCTGACGCTCGGCGTCCTCTATCTGCGCAGCCATAACGCGCTGCTCGATGCGCGCGAGACGGAGCGCAATTTCCGCGAGCTCTACGAGAACATCAGCGACGGCGTCTGCCGCTGCACGCTTGACGGCGTCGTGCTGCAGGCCAACCCGGCCGTCTATCGCATGCACGGCTTCGCCGACGACGAGGAGCTGCTCGAGCACGCCCACGACATGGCGCGGAACTGGTACGTCGATCCCGGCCGCCGCGCCGAGGTCAACCGCATGCTGGCCGAGCGCGGCCGCGTCGATGGCCTGATCTCGCAGGTCAAGCGCTACAAGACCGGCGAGCCCCTGTGGGTGGAGGAAAACATCCGCGTCGTGCGCGACCGGCGATCGGGCGCGGCCCGCTACATCGAGGGCACGGTCCGCGACGTCACCGACGCGGTGCGCCGGATGGAGCTGCAGTTGCGCACCGAGAAGATCGCCTCGCTGGTCTCCGGCTGCCTCTACCAGCAGCGCACCCTGGCGGACGGGCGCACCGAGATGCCGTACATGAGCGTCGGCATCAAGGACATCATGGGGATCACCGCGGAAGCGGCGCAGAAGGATCCGGCGCTGATCTTCTCGCGCGTCCATCCCGAGGATCGCCCGCGGCTGGTGGCTTCCTTCGCCGAATCCGGCACCGCGCTGACGCCGCGCAATCTGGAATACCGGCTGCTGCTGCCCGGCGGCGTCGTGAAATGGGTGCACGGCCAGTCGGTGCCCGAGCCGCAGCCCGACGGCTCGGTGCTGTGGCACGGCTGCCTGACCGATATCACCGAGAAAAAGAAGGCGGCGGAGCACGTCTACAATCTCGCCTACCGCGACACGCTCACCGGCCTGCCCAATCGCGGCGCGCTGGTCGAGCAGTTGCAGGCGGCGATCGACGCGCCCGGGCACAGCGGCCGCTGGAGCGCGCTGCTGTTCATCGACCTCGACCAGTTCAAGGTGCTGAACGACACCAAGGGGCATCATTTCGGCGACCGCCTGCTGGTCGACGTCGCCCGCCGCCTGCTGCCGGTCGTCGCCGGCGGCGATCTGGTGGCGCGGCTCGGCGGCGACGAATTCGTCATCCTCATCCACGGCCTCGCCGTCGGGCGCGAGGTCGCCGAACAGCAGGTGAGCCGCACGGTCGAGAAGCTGCACACCACGCTTGCCGAGCCGTTCATTCTCGACGGCTTTCCGTTCCACACCAGCGCGAGCATCGGCGTCACGCTCTTCCGCGGCAGCGAAACCGGCGTCGACGAATTGCTGAAGCGCGCCGACATGGCGATGTACGAGGCGAAGGCGATGGGCCGCGGCTCGGCGTCGTTCTTCGTCAGCGAGATGCAGGCGGTGCTGGAGGAGCGCGAGACGCTCACCAACGAACTGCGCCAGGCGCTGGAGGAGGGGCGGCTCAAGCTGCACTACCAGCCCGAGGTGGACGACGCCGGCGTGCCCTTCGGCGTCGAGGCGCTGCTGCGCTGGGACCACCCGATGCGCGGCGCGATTCCGCCGGCGATCTTCATCCCGCTCGCCGATCGCGCCGGCTTCATGGAGCGGATCGACGCCTACGTGCTGGCCACGGCGTGCGATACGCTCAACCGCTGGGGCCGTAATCCGGCGCTGAAGCACCTGCAGATGGCGGTCAACATCGGCGGCCGACGCATCGGGCCGGAACTGGTCGATCTCGTCACCTCGGCGATCGAGACGAGCGGGGCCGATCCGGCCCGCCTGACCATCGAGATCACCGAGCACGTCATGCTCGACAACGCCCGCGAGGTCGAGCGCGCGCTGGTCGCGCTCAAGGCGCACGGCGTCAAGATTTTCCTCGACGATTTCGGCACCGGCTACTCGTCGCTGTCGCATTTGAAGCGCCTGCCGATCGACGCGCTCAAGATCGACTGCTCGTTCGTGCAGGACATCGAGACCGACCAGAACGACCGCGTCATCGTGCAGACGATTCTCAACATCGCGCGCAACCTCGGCATGGCGGCGATTGCCGAGGGCGTCGAAAACGAAATGCAGGCGCTGCTTCTGCGCCGTTTCGGCTGCCGCGCCTTCCAGGGCTTCCTCTACGGGCGCCCGATGTCGATGGAAGACGTGGAGCGCCGCGTCATCGTCGGCGAGCGCCAGCGCATGGCCGTGATGGAGCCGTCGCGGCTGGTCGTGTGAGCCATTGAGGCGAGGCCGCTGTCTGAGGGAGGCGCCAGCTCACCCTTCGTCTCTAGTTCGCTCCGCCCACAAGAGCCGAAGCCCTCTCCCACGAGGCGAGAGGAGAATACGCCGCCGCCAGTTGGTCCCCTCTCCCCTCGTGGGAGAGGGCTCTTTCTCTTCGCGAGCAAAGCGAGCCCAGAGAAAGAGGGCGAGGGGGCGCGGTCGCCAGCATCTTTCGCGCGCCTCGATCATCCATCTCCGCTTTCCCAGCGGAAGCGGGGACCCAGGTAGCGAGGCAAACTCGCCGCCGCGGCATAGCCTCACCTCCTGGACCCCGCCTCGCGGGAAGCGACGTGGAGCGGTCCATTTCCAATGTACGTCGGCGTCGCTAGTTTCCTTCCCGGCTCAGAGGAAAACCATCATGCCCAACCACCCCGCCATCACCACCGGCCGCACTGCCGTCATCACCGGCGGCGCCAGCGGCATCGGGCTTGCCGCGGCCAAGCGTTTCGCCGCCCTCGGCATGAACGTCGCCATTGCCGACCTCGACGACGCGCGCCTGTCGGCCGCCGCGAAGGAGATCGGCGGCACGGTGCTGACCGTGAGGACCGACGTCAGCCGGCTCGCCGAGGTCGAGGCGCTGCGCGACAAGGTCATGGCGACCTTCGGCGACGTCGGCATCCTGATGAATAACGCCGGCACCGGCGGTGGCGGCAGCGCCATCGAGAATTACGCCGGCTGGCAGAAGGTGCTGGGCACCAACCTCTGGGGCGTCATCAACGGCGTGCAGGCATTCGCGCCGGCGATGATCGCGGCCGGCAAGCCGGCGGCGATCGTCAACACCGGCTCGAAGCAGGGCATCACCACGCCGCCCGGCGACACGGCCTACAACGTCTCCAAGGCGGGCGTGAAGGTGCTGACCGAGGGGCTGCAGCACACGCTGCGCAACACGGCCGGCTGCAAGGTCAGCGCGCACCTGCTCGTGCCGGGCTGGGTGCACACCGGTCTCACCGCCCGCGACGGCGGGCCGAAGCCGGCCGGTGCGTGGTGGCCGGGCCAGATCGTCGACGTGCTGCTTGACCGGCTCGCGCAGGGCGACTTCTACATCATCTGCGAGGACAACGAGGTCACCAACGCCGTCGACTTCAAGCGCATCCAATGGGCGGCCGGCGACATCACGGAGAACCGCCCGCCGCTGTCGCGCTGGCATCCGGACCACAAGGACGCGTTCGCGAAGTTTTTGGCGGAGTAGTTTCGGGTTTAGCGACCGCTCATCCCCACCGCTGTCATCCTTCGGCGAGGCCGCAGGCCTCGACCGGAGGACCGCGCACGGCTTACGTCAGCGGCACATGCTTGCCGGTGCTGGTCCTCCGGTCGGCGCTTCGCGCCGCCGAAGGATGACAGCGGAGGGGAGTGGCTGCCTAGTTCAAGCCGCGGCTTCACGCTTCGCCCGCTCGATGTCCGGCAGGAACACCGTCAGCAGCCCGATCGCCGGCAGGAAGGCGCAGACGTTGTAGACGAAGCCGATGCTGGTGGCGTCGGCGAGCGCGCCGAGCGCTGCCGCGCCGATGCCGGCGACGCCGAAGGCCACGCCGAAGAAGATGCCCGAGACCATGCCGACCTTGCCGGGCAGCAGTTCCTGCGCGAACACCACGATCGCCGGGAAGGCTGAGGCGAGGCCGGCGCCGATGATCGCGGTCAGCACGATCGTCGTCCCAAGCCCGACATGCGGCAGGATCAGCGTGAACGGCAGGATGCCGAGGATGGAGGCCCAGATGACGTACTTGCGGCCGAAGCGGTCGCCGAGC
The DNA here is from genome assembly GCA_037200845.1 of Bauldia sp. Lineage (NCBI taxonomy): Bacteria > Pseudomonadati > Pseudomonadota > Alphaproteobacteria > Hyphomicrobiales > Kaistiaceae > Bauldia > Bauldia sp. The sequence goes on along the minus strand of JBBCGQ010000001.1, from coordinate 2,326,938 downwards.
GGGCCGCCGAAGAAGGTGCCGGCCGCGGCGGCGCCGAGGAAGACGAACAGCAGGATCTGCGAGGTCTGCACCGACACGCCGAAGGTCGTGATCGTATAGAACGTGTAGTAGCTCGAGATGCTCTGCATGTAGATGTATTTCGAGAAGACCAGGATCACGAGAATCGCGAGCGCGATCACGGTGCGCGCCGGCGACAGGCCGGTCGGCACCGGCGGGCGCGGCGCGACGCGCGGCTTGTCGCCAAGGTGGTTGGTCTTGTACCAGGCGCTGACGTTCCACAGCACGACGATCGCGATGAGTGCGATGATCGAGAAGCCGGCGATGCTGTGCTGGCCCATCGGCACCACGATCGCCGCGGCGAGCAGCGGGCCAAGCGCCGAGCCGATGTTGCCGCCGACCTGGAAGAAGGATTGCGCGAAGCCGTAGCGACCGCCCGAGGCGAGCCGCGCGATGCGGGAGGCCTCCGGGTGGAACACCGACGAGCCGACACCGACCAGCGCCGCGGCGATCAGCAGCACGGGATAGTTGGGCGCGACCGACAGGAGCAGCAGCCCGACGAGGCTCGCGCCCATGCCGATAGGCAGCGAGAAGGGCATCGGCCGCTTGTCGGTGACCATGCCGACCACGGGCTGGAGCAGCGAGGCGGTGACATGGAAGACAAACGTGATGATGCCGATCTGCGCGAACGACAGTGCGAAGTTTTGCTTGAGCAGCGGATAGATCGCCGGCAGCAGCGACTGGATGGTGTCGTTGAGGAGATGCGAGACGCTGGCCGCGATCAGGATCGCGTAGACGGCGGAATCGCCGGAGGCGGCAACGGCGCCGGGCTTGGTGGGAGCGTTCACGGGGTAGGACTGCCTGCGAGGAGAAGCGGTGCAGGCGGATATATATCCGGACCGGTCGCGGTGACCAGCGGGTGATTTTGTCCGAAGCGTAACCCGCTCTCCGCTGATCCCCGCGAAAGCGGGCACCCAGGGGAAACCCTGGGCTCAAGCCTCGCGGACCTGCGCGCGGCACTTCCCGGGTCCCCGCCTTCGCGGGGAAAGCGGGAGGGGGCGAAGTGAAGGCCGAAAAAAGGCCGGAGACTGGGTCTCCGGCCCTTTGCAGATAGAGATCGGCGATGCGCCGCTAAAGGTCGATCACGTCGTCCCGGTTGTTCAGTCCGCGGATCGCCTTGGCGGCGTCGCGGAGCGCCTTGGCGACGCGGCGCTGCACGTCCTCGGCCGCCTGGTCGAGCTTCTCGGCGATGGCTTCCTTGAGGTCGCGGCGGGCGTCGTTGACTTCGTCGATGACGCCCGGAATGTCGCGGTCGGCCTTCGGGCCGCCCTTGCGGTCGCCTTCCCACCAGGCGCGGGCCTGGGCCATCTTGCGGCCGAACTTCTCGATCGAGTCGAGGACCATGTCGGCAAGGTCGCGGTTCTCTTCGAGGTGCTGCCGGCCGGCGTCGGTGATGGCGTAGACCTTCTTGTTGCCCTCGGTGGTCGCCGAGACGTAGCCGACTTCCTCGAGGTAGGTCAGCGTCGGATAGACGACGCCGGGCGAGGGGCTGTAGATGCCGCTCGACTTCTCCTCCAGCGCCTTGATGATGTCGTAGCCGTGCCGCGGGCCGTCCTTGAGCAGCGCCAGCACGACGACGCGCAGGTCGCCGTCGGCTAGCATCTTGCCGACGCGGAAGGCACCGCTGCCGAAGCCGCCGCGTCCGCCGCCGCGCCCGTGCTTGCTCCAGCCGCCGCTACCCGGGCCGCCGCGTCCCGCGAAGCTCCAGGCCATTCTCTCGTCGCGCCAATGATTGTGCATGTTCGTATTCTCCGTTGTATCGTGCGATATATCTAATGGGCGCTATTTGAGGCGTCAAGACCTATCGTACGATAATCGGCGTCCTTGCTATCCTTAGGGCCGCGGCTTACCCAAGCGGCGGCGCGGACGTGGCGGAATTGGTAGACGCAAGGGACTTAAAATCCCTCGGAGGCAACTCCGTCCCGGTTCGACCCCGGGCGTCCGCACCACCGCTATTTTGCTTGATTAGTTCCCGTTTCGGGCTATACCCGCGCCTCCAATCGATTCTTTCGAGGCACATCCCTTTGCAGATCATGGTGCGCGATAACAACGTCGATCAGGCGTTGAAGGTGTTGAAGAAGAAGCTCCAGCGCGAAGGCATCTTCCGCGAGCTCAAGCGTCAGGCGTTCTACGAGAAGCCGTCCGAGCGCAAGGCGCGCGAGAAGGGCGAAGCCATCCGCCGCGGACGCAAGCTCGCCCGCAAGCAGCTCCAGCGCGAAGGCCTGCTGCCGATGCCGAAGAAGGTCGAGCGGCCGACACGCGCGGGTGGACGCGCCTAAGACGATAATGACGTTCGCCACCTGGATCGCATTCCTGGCGGCGTCGATTGTCATTCTGCTTATTCCCGGTCCGACGGTGCTCCTCGTCGTCAGCTACGCGCTGACGCAGGGGCGGAAAGTTGCCGTCGCGATGGCGGCCGGGGTCGCGCTCGGCGACTTCACCGCGATGACGCTGTCGCTCGCCGGTCTCGGCGCCCTGCTTCTCACCTCCGCGGCTTTCTTCACGGTGCTGAAATGGATCGGCGCCGCGTATCTCGTCTATCTCGGCGTGCGGCTGTGGCGCGCCAGCCCCGTGCTGCCTGATGTCGCCGAGGCGGCGCCCCGGACGCGCGGCATCTTCCTCCACGCCTTCACGGTGACGGCGCTCAACCCGAAAAGCATCGCGTTCTTCGTCGCCTTCGTGCCGCAGTTCATCGATCACGCGCGGCCGCTCTTGCCGCAGTTCGCGATCGTCGAGGCGACGTTCGTTGTCCTGGCGACAATCAACGCGCTCGCCTATGCGCTCGCCGCCGACAAGCTGCGCGACCGCATCCGCAGGCCGGGCGTGCTCGCCTGGATGAATCGCGCCGGCGCGACCTGCCTGGTCGGCATGGGCGCGGCGACGGCAGCCATCGGGCGCAGCTAGTTTATCCACCGCGGTCCCCAGGCCTTCATGCGCCTGTCACGGATCGGTGCGTCGCTGCGGTCGGCGGCTCGGAGACGGGAAACAGATGGACGCTGCGGGGGACGGCAAGCCGCGCTTCGCGCTGCTCGGCGGGCCGATGGGGCAGGGGATGCTGCCCGGCCTGGTGATGGCGCTCCGCTTCCATGCCGACGGGCGCTCGGTGGAGCTGCCGGCCGACCAGCCGGTCGATCTTGCCACCGACAACGGCGACTGGCTGTGGCTGCATTTCAATCTTGCCGACAAGCGCGCCTGCCAGTGGATCGCGAATTCCGCCTCGGTGCCGGCGGTGGCGCGGGCACTGCTCGTTGCGCTGCATGACCACCAGCAACTCTACACCACCGGCGACTGCGTCTACGGCGTCTTCTCCGATCTGGTGCGGGCCCTCGACCGCTCGCTGGACGAGACCGGCTACCTCAATTTCGCGATGACCGAGAGGCTGGTCGTCACCGGCCGGCGGCAATCGCTGCAGTCGGTCGAGGCGGTACGCGCGGCGCTGGTCGCCGGGCGCAAGTTGGCCGGCGCCGCCGCGCTGATCGAGGCGATCGTCGAGCGGGCGACCGCCGGCATCGACGGGCTGATGGACGACCTCGGCAAGGACCTCGACCGCATCGAGGACCTCGTGCTGATCGACTCGGTGCCCGACGAGCGGCGCCGCGTCGGCCGCGTGCGGCGCACGGTGGTGCGGCTGCACCGGCAGGTCGCGAGCCTGCGCGCGCTGCTCGACCGCTTCGAGGCGTCGGACGAGGAGGCGAAGACCGCGTCGCTGGAGATCGCCACCGACCGGCTGGTGCAGCGGCTGGATGCGCTCGACCAGGAAGTCATCGCCGTGCAGGAGCGGGCGCGGCTCTTGCAGGAAGAGATCAGCGCGCGGCTTTCGGAAGAGAGCGCGCGGAACCTCAACGCGCTGTCGGTGCTGACCGCCGTGTTCCTGCCGGCGACGCTGGTCACCGGCATCTTCGGCATGAACACGACCGACCTGCCGTTCGCGCATGGCACGCACGGCTCGCTGTGGGCGGTCGGCGTCGGGGCGCTGGCTGCCGGGCTGACCTACTGGGTGCTGCGCTGGATGGGCGTCATCCGGCGCTGAGCTGCCAGTTGTAGATCCAGTCGTTGCGCTCGAGGATCAGGCGCTCGGCGGCGTAGTGGAGCGCGGTGTCGCGGGCGAAGGCGAGCGGGCCGGCGTAGTGATACTGGCGGCCGGTCTGTTCGGCGGCCCTGGCGACAGCGGCGACGCGGGCTTTGCGCGCGGCCTCGTAGGCGCGGAGCCCCGCCGGGATGTCGCTCACGCCGCGCAGCGTTTCGGCGAGCACCGCGGCATCCTCGATGGCCATCGCCGCCCCTTGCGCGAGATACGGCGGCATGGCGTGGGCGGCGTCGCCCAACAGCGCCAGGCGTTCGCTGGTCCACGGTGCGCCGGCATTGACGCGATTGATGGAAAATTTCTGCCACGACACCGGCGCCGCGATGAGGTGGCGGGCGCGGAGCGGCCAGTCGTGGAAGCGGCGCGCGATCTCGGCGCGATCGCCGACCGCACTCCAGCCCTGCTTGTCCCAGACCTCATCGACGATGGCGACGATGTTGACGGCCGAACCCTGCGCCACCGGATAGTGCACGAGATGCGCGTTGCGGCCGAGCCAGAGATTCACGCGCGTCATCGAGACGAGATCGCGGCCGACATCGGCGGCGAGGAGCGCGCGCCACGCTGTGCGGCCGGTCGGCGTTGCCTTCGCGCTGCCGGCGATCTTGTCGCGGAACGTCGACCAGACGCCGTCGGCGGCAATGATCGCGACGGCCGGGACGACGTCGATGCCGCCCGGCTTCTGGATGCGGACGAGCAGGCCGTTCGGCTGCGGCAGCGTCTGCGCGACGGTGGCGCCGAGCTCCAGCGTGACGTTCGGATTCGCCTCGACCGCGGCGGCGAGCACCGACTGGAGGTCGGCGCGGTGGATGACATGATAGGGCGCGCCGTAGCGGGCGCGATAGGCCGCGCCGGGGATAGTGGCGATGACCTTGCCGCTGGTGCCGCTGCGCACTTCGATCGCATCGGGCTCAATCGCGGCGGCGGCGATCTTCGTCGCGAGGCCGAGATTGGCGAGGATGCGGCCGGCGTTGGGTGCGATCTGGATGCCGGCGCCGGCTTCCGAAAGATGATCGGCGCGCTCGACGACGATGACGCGGAAGGATGCGGCGGCAAGCGCCACCGCGGCGGTCAAGCCGCCGATGCCGGCGCCGACGACGACTATCGTCTGCCGGTCGCCGCCTTTCGCCTGCGGGTTGATCGCCACAGGCGTTCCACGATCAGGCGGCGCGTTCTACGAACAGGTGGCCGGGCGGGTCGGTCTCGGTCGCGCCGAGGCTGGCCTGGTAGCGGTAGAGGGTCGAGCAGTAGGGGCAGACCTTCTCGTCGGCGTCGCCCATGTCGATATAGATGTGCGGGTGGTCGAACGGCGGATTGGCGCCGACGCACATGAATTCCTTGACGCCGATGGCGATGGCGCGGACGCCGGCGGTGTTCTGGAAATGGGGGACGACGTGGTCGGCCATGTCAGTTTCCTTGCGTTAGTGGCCGGGACAATAGCGGCGGCAACTCTGTCTGTCATGCCCGCGAAGGCGGGCATCCAGTAAACGCCGGCCGGTCGTTGTGTACTGGGTCCCCGCCTTCGCGGGGACGACAGGTGCGGGTATTCGTCATTTCGCATTCCTGCGCTATGTGCAGGCCGCGAACGAGAGCTTCGATGAATCACTTTTCTTCCAAAGGCATGGATATTGCCTACGTCGATGTGGGCGCCGGGCCGCCGATCCTGCTGATCCACGGCTTCGGCTCCAGCCACGCCATCAACTGGAAGGCAACCGGGTGGATCGACACGCTGACCGGCGCCGGGCGACGGGTGGTCGCCATGGACGTGCGCGGGCACGGGCAGAGCCAGAAATTCTATGAGCCTTCCGCGTACCGGCCTGCGCTGCTCGCAGAGGATGCGGCGAACCTGCTCGACCATCTCGGTATCCCGCGCGCCGACGTCATGGGCTACTCGATGGGCGGGCGGATCGCCGCCGTGCTCGCCATCGCCCATCCGGAGAAGGTGCGGGCGCTGATCATCGCCGGCATGGGGATGGGCATGGTCGAGGGCATCGGCGACGAGGAGGAGATCGTCGCCGCGCTCGAGGCGCCGACGCTCGAGGATGCCGTCGGCGACACCGGGCGGGCGTACCGCAAGTTCATCGACCTGTCGCGGAGCGACCGGAAGGCGCTTGCCGCCTGCATCATCGGCCAGCGCGAGGTGGTGCCGATCGAGGCGGTGGCGCGGATACGGGCGCCGACCCTGGTCGCGGTCGGCACCAAGGATGCCGTGGCAGGTTCGGCGCGGCGGCTGGCGCACGTCATCCCCGATGCCGAGGTGCTCGACATTCCCAATCGCGACCACATGCTGGCGGTCGGCGACCGGACGTATAAGGCCGGGGTGCTGGCGTTCCTGGCGCGGCATTCACCGCTGGACTAGAACGCGACCCCCCACCCGAAATCGCCCGGCGGGCGATTTCGACCTCCCCTCAAGGGGGAGTTAGGAGGGGGCGCCATCTCCCACTCCGCTTTCCCCGCGAAGGCGGGGATCCAGGTGTTAGAAATCGCCTCGCTTCTTGGGCCTTGCGCGGCTCCTGGGTCCCCGGCCTTCGCGGGGGAAAGCGGAGGGGAGGCTTGGCTCGTGGGATTCGAGGCCTAACTGGCGGGAACGTTCATTAACCGGCGGCCGTTATGTCTCCGCGGGGCCGGCTGGCGGATGGCGCGGCTTGTGATAGTGTCCCGCGCCTTTTCGAGGTTTTGAGCCATGGTTGCCAAGCATTCCGAAGCGATCCGCGAGGTCGATCCCGTCTGGGACCAGATCAAGCGCGAGGCGCAGCAGATTTGCGCCGCGGAGCCCGCGATCGCGAGCTTCGTCTACGCCACGATCCTCAACCATGACCGGCTGGAGGATGCGATCATCCACCGCGTCGCGCAGCGGCTCGACAACAGCGTCGTCAACGCCGAGGTGATCCGCCTTGCCTACAAGGAGGCAGTCGCCGACGATCCGTCGATCGCCGAAGCGTTCCGCTCCGACATCGCCGCGGTCTACGATCGCGATCCGGCCTGCGACCGGCACATCGAGCCGGTGCTCTACTTCAAGGGCTTCCACGCCATCCAGACGCATCGCCTGGCGCACTGGCTGTGGAAGAAGGGGCGGCGCGACTTCGCGCTCTACCTGCAGGCGCGCTCGTCGTCGATCTTCGCCACCGACATCTCGCCGGCGGCGCCGATGGGGCGCGGCGTCATGCTCGACCATGCGACCGGCATCGTCATCGGGCGCACCGCCTCGGTCGGCGACAACGTCTCGATCCTGCAGGACGTGACGCTCGGCGGCACCGGCAAGGAAACCGGCGACCGCCATCCGAAGATTCGCGACGGTGTGCTGATCGGCGCGGGCGCCAAGATTCTCGGCAATATCGAGATCGGCGAAGGCGCAAAGGTCGCGGCGGGATCGGTGGTGCTGCACGCGGTGCCGCCGTATACAACGGTCGCCGGCGTGCCGGCCAAGGTCATCGGCGAGATCGGCGGCAACGCCGAATCGGTCCGCGCGATGGACCAGACGTTCGAGGAATGCTGAGGAAAGAGGGGCGGCAGATGGATCGCAAAGAGATCCAGAAACTCGAAGCGTATTTCCGCAAGCGGTTCAACATGCCGCAGATGGAAGTGAGACAGCGCCCGCAGAAGAACGACTCGGCCGAGGTCTACATCGGCGACGAGTTCATCGGCGTGATCTATCGCGACGACGAAGACGGCGACCTTTCCTACAATTTCACGATGGCGATTCTGGATATCGACCTGGAGTAGCTCTCCGCTTTCTCCGCGCCCTCTCTCCGTCATCCCGGCGAAAGCCGGGATCCAGCGCGGGACGCAAAGCTTGCCTCAACCTACGTCGCTGGACCCCGGCTTTCGCCGGGGCGACGGCTGCGGGTAGTTCCGGCAAAGCGTCAGTTCGGGATCACGAACCCCGCCACCAGCTTCTGCATCCCGGCATCCAGCGTGCGCCAATCGGTCAGCAGATCGCGGTTGAAGCGGTAGAGCACGGACAGGCCGCGGCCGAAGTTGACGTCGCGGAGGCAAGTCGCGGGCACCTCGGGCGAGGCTTCCGCCAGGCAGCGGGCGACGAACGGGCGCGGCTCGGACGGCATGAAGTAGACGATCTCGTCGCCATAGCCCGACTCGGCGCTGAGCTTGCGGCCGACGAGGCCGGAAGGGCCGGGCAGCGGCTTGTCGACGAAGAAGCGGGCGTAGACCTCGTCGAGGCGGCCGGTGGAATCGAGCGGCTCGTCGCGCGTCGAGATCGTGGCGTACACGATCGGCGCGTTCTGGCCGTCGTCGCGGAAGGCGTCGGACTGCGCCTCGGTGTAGCCCTCGAGGTTCGGCCAGTGGAGCGCGAGATCGGCGCGCTCGACCGGGCCGCCGCGGCGCGTGCGTTCCGAGCGCAGCATGTTGCCGGGGATGGCCAGTTCCTCGGCGCCGATCGCGAGCTTCACCGGCGTAGCGTCGGCCGTGAGGCCGGTCAGCAGCATGGCGTCGTGGTAGACCTGAATGACGGTGCGCGTCAGGCCGCCGAACGCGACGATCAGCAGGATGACGGCGGCGATAAGCACCAGCGGCCGGTTGGGCTGCCAGGCGCGCGGCACGTCGCGCGGCGGCGCCGGTGGCCTCGGCGCGGCGGCCTTGGCGGGCGCCGGCTTCGGCGGAACGGGCGCGGGCTTCGGCGCCGCGGGAGCGGGCGGCGTGCGTCCGAGCTTGTGTCTTATCGAAACATCCGCCATCCGACCGCCCAGCGACCCCAACCGGGAAAGCCTTTGCGATTCCATGCCCTTGGGAGAGGCGAATCGCATGCTTAACGGACGGTACGCGCCTTGCACCCACCGCTCAACGGTGGGGCGGATGTATCCGCGTGGGACGTTTTTCGGGACGGCGACCGTGTTGCACGATGGGTTCCTGGTTTTCTACTGCGCCGCCGTGGGCTTTGTGGCCTCGGGCGTCGCGGCGAGCTTCTACAAGATGATGACCGCCGAGGCGCCGCGTTTCGCGCTGCTCGGCAAGGGCATCACCGCGCTGGCGGTGACGTTCATCCTGTGCGCGGTCACCGGGCGGTGATCGTGCTCGACATGGTGATGAAGTCGCGGATCAGCGACCGGAACGCGGTCGGCACCGTGCTGTTCGGCGTCTTCGTCGTGCTCCTGTGGAGCGTGTGCTCGGGCGTTCTGGTGCTCGACCTCGCGCTCAATTTGCGGGATACGTTCGCCTGACATGGCGATCCACAGTCTCGACGGAAAATCACCGACGCTGCCGGCCGACGGCCGCTACTGGATCGCGCCGACCGCGACGGTGATCGGCAACGTCACGCTCGGCGACAGCGTCGGCATCTGGTTCGGCGCGGTTGTCCGCGGCGACGGCGAGGCGATCGTCATCGGCGCCGACTCCAACCTGCAGGAGCACGTCGTCGTGCACACCGACCCCGGCTTCCCGGCGACGGTCGGCATCGGCTGCACCATCGGCCACCGCGCCATTGTCCACGGCTGCACCATCGGCAACAACGTGCTGATCGGCATGGGCGCGATCGTCCTCAACGGCGCGGTGATCGGCGACAATTCGCTGGTCGGCGCCGGCGCGCTGGTGACCGAGGGCAAGGTGATCCCGGCGGGTTCGCTGGTGATCGGGGCGCCGGGCAAGGTTGCGCGCCCGCCTCACCGACGACGAGATCGCGCGCAACAAGCGCTCGGCGGCGCACTACGCCGCCAACTGGCGGCGCTTCGCCAACGGGCTCGACCGCTAGCCCTTCGGGCGCTGGCGCTTCGTCGCACGCTCCGTCGGCCCGATCCAGAACCGCCGCGGCTTGCCGAGCCGCAGCACATCGACGGCGACGACGCGCGTGATCTTGTCGGCGGTGAGCAGGCGGATGAGATCGCCGACGCCGGCGACGGGCACCTCGTCCAGCGCCACGACGACGTCGCCGGTGAGCAGGCCACCAGCCGAGGCCGGGCCGGTCTGGTCGATGGTGCGGAGCACCGCGCCGGTATTGCCGGCAAGGCCGGCGGCGAGCGCGAAGCGGCGCGGCACGACTGCCGTCTCGGCGCTGACGCCGATGAAGGCGCGGCGGACGCGGCCGTGCCGCACCAGCTCGCCCAGCACGAAGCGTGCGGTATCGCTGGCCACCGCGAAGCTGATGCCCTGCGCGCCGGGGATGACGGCGGTGTTGATGCCGATGACCTCGCCGCTCGAGGCGACCAGCGGGCCGCCTGAGTTGCCGGGGTTCAGCGCCGCGTCGGTCTGGATGACGTCCTCGATCAGCCGGCCGGTGCCGGTCGGCAGCGAGCGGCCGAGGGCGGAGATGACGCCGGCGGTGACCGTCCAGTCGAAGCCCAGCGGATTGCCGATCGCTGCCACCAACTGGCCGCGCTTCAGCGTGCGCGAGACGCCGAGGGTCGCGGCCGGCAGGTCGCGCGCGGCGTTGGCGCGGATGAGCGCGAGGTCGGTGTCGGGATCGTCGCCCAGCAACTGCGCATCGGTGGTGCGCCCTTCGGTGTCGGCAAGGCCGATGACCGCGGCGCTGGCGACGACGTGGCTATTGGTGAGGATCAGCCCGTCCGACGAGAGAATGACGCCGGAGCCGGTGCCGCCGCGGCGCGAGCCGGCGGTCTGCCGCGTCTCGACGCGCACGACGGTCGGCCCGACACGCTCGACGATGCCGGCGACGGCGGTCGAGTAGGCATCGAGCAGCGCGGCGTCCTCGCGCGGCGACCCTTCCGGTTCAGGCTGGGCGAATATATCGAGCATGCTGCGGTCCCTCTGGCGAGGGACGCCGTCGCCGATTGGCGCGCTTCCCTTCAAACCAACGATTTCCGCCCATATAGGAACGAGGCGCGGCGAGCGCCATCGCGATTCAACGGCGGAGACGCGTCATGAGAGCAGCACAGTTTTCCGCCTTCGGCGGGCCGGAGGCCCTGTCTGTGGTCGATGTTGCGCAACCCGTTCCCGGCGCCGGCGAGGTGCTGATCGGTGTGCGCGCGGCAGCCCTGCAGCCGTTCGACTGGAAGGCGCGCGCCGGACGGATTCCGCTGCCGCCGGGGAGCAGCCTGCCGCTGATCACCGGCAACGAATTCGCCGGCGTCATCGCGGACCTCGGGCCGGACGTCACGGGCTGGTCGGTCGGCGAGGCCGTCGCCGGCCGCCGGACCTTCGGCGCCGCGGCGGAGTACGTCGTCGCGCCGGCCTTCGACATCGCCCGGAAACCGGACAACGTGTCCTTCGCCGAAGCCGCGACCTTTGGCGCCACGGCGCAGACCGCGGATGCCGCCATCGAGATCCTGCCGCTGGGGCCCGCCGCCGTGCTGCTCATCTTCGGTGCCGCCGGCGGCGTCGGCGCCTTCGCCGCGCAGCTTGCGCTGAACACCGGCGCCAGCGTCGTCGGCGTCGCCGGTGCCGCCCACGCCGACTACCTGCGGGAGTTGGGCGCGATACCGGTGGCATCCGGCCCAGGCTTCGCCGACCGGATCGCGGCCGCCGCCCCAAGTCCGGTGACGGCCGTGCTCGACACGGTGGGCGGCGAGGCGCTCGACTACGCGCTTACGCTCGGCATCGACCGCGCCGGCATCGTCAGCATCGGCGATAGCCGCTGGCGCGAGCTCGGCGTGCGCTGGCCGCAGGGAAAACGCGACGGTGCGCGACTGCAGAAGCTGCTCGATCTCGCCGCCGCGGGTCAGCTCCGCACGCTGGTGCGTGCCACTTTTCCGCTGGACGACATCGCGGCGGCGCATCGCGCGCTGGAGACCGGGCACGGGCGCGGCAAGATCGTCGTCACCGTCGGCTGATCGCGGCACCACAAAAAAAGTGAGCCGGCCCCGGGGCGGGGGCCGGCTCTCAAGGACCTGATCTTGGGGACGGGGGGTGGGACGCGACCAGGTCCAGGTCTCCAGATACGTTTCCCCTTTAAGCTTTGGTCGGCAGCGGCGCGAATATCGCCGCGAAGAGATTTTCAGCGCGTAAGGCTGCCGACCAAATTCGTGCGGGCATCGTCGATTGCCATCCACTGCCCGCTGTTCGTTTCCGACTGCCGCTTGACGTACTGGTAGTCGGTATCGCTCCACACCAGGACGCGGGGCTGCAGGCTGTCGAGCACGAGGTCGCCGCGGTCGGTTTCGACCGTCAGCACCGCGTGGCCTTCGCCGTTCGTCTGGCGCACCACGGTGATGAGAAGGGAGCCAACCGGCCATCCCTGCTCGATCAGGTCGCGGCGCTTCAGCAGCACCAGGTCCTCGCAGTCGCCCCGCGTGGTCGGGTAAGCCCAGACCTCGGGGCGGCCGTAAATCTCTTCGTCGGTCGCCGGCTTGATGGCGAGGTTGACCTCGGCATTGACCGCGACCAGTTCGTTCCAGAGCTGCGGCGTCAGGCGGACGCGCTGCGAGCCGGAACTCTTCACCGTGCATTCCGCGACGTGGCTCTGGCAGAATTCGTAGTGCCCGATCGGCTGCGAGGTCCGGCCGGCGGTCGCCATGAAGGCACCGTCCGTCGGGCTCGCCCCAGCCACGCCCGCAGTCAAACCAAGTATCGCCCCGAAGAATGCAAGTCTAATTGCAGTGTTCTTGTACATAGTGCGCTCCCCAACCCGAGGCGGACTATGGCAGCGATGCTTTTAGACCGGCATAAGTTGGGCGCGATAAGTCGAGTCAAATGCGAGGGGTTGGATTAGGCGGCTGTTTACTATGAGGCGGCGGCGCTTCCCTTAGCTGTCATCCTTCGGCGGCGCGGAGCGCCGACCGGAGGACCAGCGGCAGCATCAATCCTGCCAGTAGTTCGAGGTTGAGTGGTCCTCCGGTCGAGGCCTTTGGCCTCGCCGAAGGATGACAGTGGAGGGGGCACCTGGGTCCCCCGCTTTCGCGGGGAGAGCGGGGCAGGCAGCTTTGACGGCGGGAAATGTGGAGAATTACGCCAGATTCTGCTGCAACGAGGCGGCCGTCTGGAGGGTGGCGAATTCGATCGCGATCCCTTCCTCGAAATGGCGGACGACCGAGGCGCGGAGCTTGCCGATCATCAGCGGCGAGCCGATCGGCGGCTTTACTTCCATGGCCAGCGCGGCGCCCGACAGCGACATGTCGACGACCTTGGCGCGGTACTCGCGGCCGTCGGGGAGCGCGACCGCGACCGAGGTGATCTGCGGGGTCACGCGATCGTGACGGCGGTCTTCCGGCAGGTTCAGCTCGTGGCGGTTGGCGAGCCAGGTGAGCTTGGCGGCAAGCTTGTCCTTCTTGCGCAGCGTCGCGTTGATGGTCATGGCGAAGCCGCCGTCGTAGGCGCGGGTGATCTGGCCTTCGACGCGGCCGATGTGGTCGATGTAGGCGACGACGCGCTCGCCGACGCGGCCGACGATGGGCGTCGTCAGCGCCAGGCTGCCGGGCGACATGTTCTGCGTCTGGCAGGGAATTCGCGGCGGTCTTCCAGCATGAAGCGGCCGAGTAGATTGACCGTGACGCGCTGGTTGCGACGGCGGTCGTGTTGCCGGATCAGCGAACGCTGTCGGAAGGTCTGGGGGGCAGCCATTTCTAGGGCGTAGCGCTCGGTTTTACCGCGACGGCCGATCTTCAACCATCGCGGTTAACAAGCGGTAAGGATGGCGCTTGGTATGTTTACCGACGCTTATTCCTTGCCGCCGTCGACGACGAACAGGTGGCCGCGGCGGCGCGAGTTGGGCAGCGGCATCGCGATGATGTCGGCGTTGGCGCCGGGGAGCGCGACCGGGCGGGCCGGCGGCACCTCCGGCTGGTCGCCGCGGCGGCGGCCGTAGCGCGGCGTCTCGTCCGGCCAGATTAGTCGGAGGCTGGCGATGGTCTGCTTGATCACCGGCTCGGTGCCCAGCCAGTAGGGGCGCTCCAGCACCGCCAGCGAACCCAGCACGCGGTCGAAGGTCGGACCGGAGTGGCGGAGCGGCAGCAGCAGAAGCTCGGCGGCGACGTCCTGGCCACGCGCGGTCTTCGCCTCGACCGTGATGACGGCGGCGGCGCCATCCTCGGTCACGGCGGCGGCGAGCGTCTGCATGGCGGAGCGATCGTCGGCCTGGAACAGATCGAAGAAGTTCGTGCTCTTCAATTCGCGGCAGTAGAGCGAACAGACGCGCGTGCCGGCGAGACGCACGAGATAATTCTCGCGGTCGGCGACTTCGAGAATGAAGGTGTCGGCAAGGACACGGCGGATGTCGCTCGGCTCGATCGAGCCGCGATGCGGAGCGCGATCGCTGCCGCGCACGCGGTTCCAGTATTCGAACAGCTCGCGTGACGAACTGTGTTTCATCGTCGCCATCCCCGTCGTCCCACTATGAGGCCGCAAGAAGCCCGCGGCCGTCCCGCCGCCGGATTCCACGTCCAGGTTCGGGACAGGCTTTCCGTCTTGTTCCCGTGCCCGCCGCTCTGACTGCAGACGGTGTGCCAACGGCGGCGGTAAGGTTGATGTGCGGCGCGGAGTGTCGCGGCGCGCGGCGGCGTGCGAGAGTCGCGCCTTCGTTCTCGGGGGAAGACGGGAAGCGACCCAAAGCCGCCGCGCGCAAACCGCGCCGGGCGGTTTTTGTTTTGGCGGCGCATTCGCTACGGTGGCCGCCGCGCCCTATTTCAGCCGGGGTTCGCCCCGACACGGTCACCGATGAACGCACCCGTCCCCAATCCGCACATACCGGCGACCCGCCAGCCGATCTTCAACCTGCCGGCGGTGGTCACCGGGCTGATCGCGCTGCTCGTCGCGATCCACGCCGGCCGCGTGTTCATCCTCTCGCAGGACGCCGACCTGCAGGTGATCCTCGATTTCGCCTTCCTGCCGATCCGCGAGACCAACCCCAATGCCTACTCCGATCTCGCCGCGATCGGCGACGGAGCGCGGGTGTGGACGTTTCTCACCTACGCGTTCCTACATGCCGACTGGGGCCACGTGCTGATCAACTGCGTGTGGCTGGCGGCGTTCGGCAGTCCGCTGGCGCGGCGTTTCGGGGCGGTGCGGTTCCTGGCGTACTCGGCGGTCGGCTCGATCGCGGGCGCCGCGGTGCATCTCGCCATCTATCCGACGTCGGCGGCGCCGGTGATCGGCGCATCGGCCGGCATCTCGGCGCTGATGGCGGGCGCGGCGCGCTTCATCTTCCAGCCGCAGGGGCCGATGTGGTCGCTGGGCGGCTTCGATGCCTATCGCCAGCCGGCGGTGCCGCTCCGCCAGCTCGTCCGCGACCAGCGCGTCGTGATGTTCCTCGGCGTGTGGTTCGTCGTGAACCTGCTCTTCGGGCTGACCGGCGGAGCGGGCCTCGCCAGCGGCGCGGTGGCGTGGGACGCGCACCTCGGCGGCTTCGCGGCGGGGCTGCTGTTCTTCCGTCTGTTCGATCCGGTGCCGCGCGCCGCGTGAGGCGTTGCTGCGGTGCAGCTTGTCATCGCCGCAATCCGGTCGCATCGTTGGGCACTGGCTTGGGGGCGACGCAACCCGACGGAGGTTGGCCCAATGACCGTGGCGGCAATTTTATCGGACAAGGGACGCGAGGTCGCGACCACGACGGCGGCGAAGACGGTTGCCGACGCGGTGGCGCTGCTCGCGCGCAAGAAGATCGGCGCGCTGGTCGTCGTCGAAGGCGAGCGCATCGCCGGCATCATCTCGGAACGCGACATCGTCCGCGCCATCGCGGCGACCGGCGGCGCGGCACTGACTGAGCCGATCGACGCGATCATGACGCGGACGGTGGTCACCTGCACCGACGGCGAAACGATCGACAGCGTCATGGCGCGGATGACGCGCGGCCGCTTCCGCCACCTGCCGGTGGTGCGTGCCGGCAAGCTCGACGGCATCGTGTCGATCGGCGACGTGGTCAAGGCGCGGATCGGCCAGGTCGAGCGCGAGGCCGAGGAGATGCGCGCGTATATCGCGATGGCGTAGCCTGCTCTCGCCTACCTCGCCAATACAGCGGCGTCTTTTCCTCTCCGCTTTCCCCGCGAAAGCGGGGATCCAGGTTTGGGTTGGAGTTCGGGAAAGAGAACGGAGCGCGGTGCGGCCCCTGGACCCCCGCTTTCGCGGGGAAGCGGAGGGAGTCGTGCCCGTGGCAGTCTCCCGCCCTCCGCTCATCCCCGCGAAAGCGGGGATCCATGTGGAGTGGCTTGGGAGTGGAGTAGGGAAGCGGAGCGCGATGTCACGTGAGTCCCCGCTTTCGCGGGGACGAGCGGCGGGAGGTTCCTGCCCGCGCTACGGCTTCCGCGGCATCGCCTTGTCGAACACCAGCGCGAGGTCCGGAGTCGGGGCCGCGCCCGTCGGGACGCTGCGGTAGAAGCACGAACGGTAGCCGGTATGGCAAGTCACGCCATCGCCGGCGACGCGCACCTTGAGCAGCACCGCGTCCTGGTCGCAATCGATGCGGATGTCGGCGACGGCGAGCGTGTTGCCGCTCTCCTCGCCCTTCCGCCACAGCTTCCGGCGCGAACGCGACCAGAACCAGCCCTGCCGCGTCTCGATGGTGCGGGCGAGGGCCTCGGCGTTCATGTGCGCGACCATGAGCACATCGCCCTTGTCGGCATCGACGGCGATGGCAACGATCAGCCCGTCGGCATCGAACTTCGGCGAGAGGGCGGTGCCGGCTTCAACGGTGTGCTCGTCGGCGCGGGGGGCGAATTGGGCAGTGGGCATCGGCTTGGTCCCGAATGGAGTCAGGTTGTTCAGAGCGAGGCGCCAAACCTATCCACCTGCTCATCTCCGCGAAAGCACCATCCCCTCTGTCGTCCTTCGGCGAGGCCGAAGGCCTCGACCGGTGGACCGAGTGCGGCATTCAAATAATGGCGAAGCTTTGCAGAGGCGGGTCCTCCGGTCGGCGCTGCGCGCCGCCGAAGGATGACAGTTGGTGGAGGAAGGAGCGGAGCGCGGGGAAAAGCGACGGCAGGAAAGAGCGACCGGGCTACGCCCCGGAATGCCCGCCCTTGACCAGCGTCACGAACCGCATCTGCTCCGCCGGGTCGTCGCGGAGGCGCCGGTGAACTGCGTCGTCACGGTGCTCGCGCCATGCGCCTTGACGCCGCGCAGCGTCATGCACTGGTGCTCGGCTTCGATCATCACGGCGATGCCGCGCGGCTTCAGCGTCTCGTCGATGGCCGATACGACTTCCGAGGTCAGCCGCTCCTGCGTCTGCAGGCGGTGGGCGAAGACCTCGACGACGCGGGCGAGCTTCGACAGGCCGACGACCTTGTTGTCGGTCGGGTAGTAGGCGACGTGCGCCTTGCCGACGAAGGGCACCATGTGGTGCTCGCAGTGCGAGAAGAACGGAATGTCGCGGACGAGCACCATGTCGTCGTAGACGCCGATGTCCTCGAAGGTGCGCTCGAGCGGCACCTCGGCCGACTGCTCGTAGCCGGAGAAGAATTCGCCGTAGGCCTCGGTGACGCGCTTCGGCGTGTCCTTGAGGCCGTCGCGATCGGGATTGTCGCCGGCCCAGGCGATCAGCGTGCGGACGGCCTTTTCGGCCTCCTCGCGGCTCGGGCGCTCGATGTGCCGCGCCGGTGCGACGGCGACTGGCTTCTTGAAGACGGCTTCCATCGGATTCCCCGTTTGCGCGACCGACGCTGAGATAATGTGCTGGCTTATATAGGCAGAGGCTAGCCGCTTGGAAGCCGCCCTCTGTCAGTAGTGTGACAGGGCTTAAAAAAGCTTTCCAAATCCTATAGTTGGCGCGGTTATCCCGTCCGGCGATGGCCGCGGGCGCGATGCTTGCTATATTCGGGCCATGCTCGACGACATCTACAACAGGCAGATTCTGGAGTTCGCTGGGACGATCCCGCGGCTGGGGCGGCTCGACGCGCCGGACGCCACAGCGAGCGCGCACTCCCGCCTCTGCGGATCGACCGTCACCGTCGATCTCAAGATGGACGGCGATATCGTCACCGACTTCTCGCATGATGTCAGGGCCTGCGCGCTCGGGCAGGCGTCGTCGTCGATCATGGCGCGGCACGTGGTCGGGGCGAACGCGGCGGAGCTTCGCGCCGTGCGCGAGGCGATGCGGAAGATGCTGAAAGAAAACGGGCCGCCGCCGGAGGGACGTTTCGCCGAGCTTCAGTTTCTGGAGCCGGTGCGCGACTACAGGGCGCGGCATGCCTCGACCATGCTGACCTTCGATGCGGTGGTCGACGCGATAAGTCAGATCGAGGCGAAGCGCGCGGTCTAGGGTTCGGGGGTCCACACGTGGAAGACGGACTGGTTACGCTGGTCAGCCGGCGGTCGGTGCATGACACGATCGACGCGCTCTGCGAGGCGGTCGCGAAGGTCGGCCTCGAGGTGTTCCTGCGCATCGATCATGCCGCCAACGCCGCCAAGGTCGGCATGACGTTGCGGCCGACCGAGCTGCTGATGTTCGGCAACCCGGTCAACGGCACCATCCTGATGGAAGACGAACAGGCGGCGGGACTCGACCTGCCGATGCGGGCCGCTGGCGTGGGAGGACGAGAACGGCGAGGTCTGGCTGACCTACAACGATCCGCACTGGATCGGGCGCCGGCACGGGCTCGGCTACAAGAGCCAGACCGTGCTCAAGACGATCGAAACCGGCATGGCGACGATCGCGCGAGCGGCGACCGGCAACTAGCGGATCTGCATCGGACGCGAGCGCGTCGATACGACGGCCCACGCAAAGCGGATGGCGGCAAGGCGGCCGATACCGACGCGGCGGTAGTCGAGGTAGTGCTGGATGAAGCTGGCCATACGATTTATTCCCTTGGCCTCGGATGCCCCTGACGACCCCACGACGACGGTCCAGAGCCTGTGCCCGAGTGGTGAATTTTCGGTTAGGGCACGCGGGCACTGCGCCGACGCTGCGTCGCTGTAGCCGGTTTCTGTGACAGATTGCCGGGACGCCGTTCGGGCACCTACATAGGGGCGATGAGCGATCTCTCCCTCACGCGCGTGCCCGGCCTTCTCGGCATCGGCGCGATCAGGCTTTACCGGCTGTTCCTGTCGCCGCTGATCGGGCGCTCGTGCCGCTATCTGCCGACGTGCTCGGAGTACACGGAGGAGGCGATCGCGAAATACGGGCTGTGGCGCGGCTCGTGGATCGGGCTGGCGCGGCTGCAGCGCTGCGGGCCGTTCGGCGCGTCGGGCTTCGATCCGGTGCCGGAGACTTTGCCGACGGACGCCGCGTGGTATCGGCCGTGGCGCTACGGGCACTGGACCGGCGACCACATTCACCCGGATACGCGGCTGGACGTCTGAAGTTTACAGGGGCGGAAACACCTCGGCGCTCAAAGACTGGCCTGTAGTTAGAACTTGCATCGCTCTGGCAATCACATTCCACGTCAGAGACATGGCCTTTTTTCGTTCCGGCCAACTGGTGTTTACAAAATCGCCGTGTCGAAAATGATCGGAGAGCTTCTTCACATCGTCGTCGATAGTCTCACGACGTACTTGAAGAGATTCTCGAAACAGTAGCCATTCAGCTTCCTGGACACGTGGAACTTCCACCCCTCGCACTACCTCGCAAATCATTCTCGCTACCGTCTCAATTGCGAGGAAGCAGAAGAATGTTGTGAGGGCCCGGTCACGAAGACCGTGATTGAAGCATCTCAAGGCGTGGTCCAGTCGCGGATGGGCGGGCGTGAATTGGACCGGCGAGAAAAATGGAAGCTCTTTCCGTGTGAACGCTGCTTGCTGTTCCGGCGTATCGAAAAACACCGGTTCGAAGACACCAAGGATCTCGCTTTCTTCACCAGATATGATGCTCGTGACTTCCACGTCGTAACCACAGAAATTTGCAAAACTAAGTCGATCGACGATGTTGCGTAAGACGAGATTCGCCACCGTTGAAGCGTGGAGCAGGTTGTCGAAACCCGACGACGAGGTAATTG
Organism: Bauldia sp.; assembly: GCA_037200845.1. Lineage (NCBI taxonomy): Bacteria > Pseudomonadati > Pseudomonadota > Alphaproteobacteria > Hyphomicrobiales > Kaistiaceae > Bauldia > Bauldia sp. Next base: position 2,307,039 of record JBBCGQ010000001.1, on the reverse strand, counting down.
ACCCGACTATTTGCGAGCCGAAACAGAGAGCTGAGAATTCAATTTCTCGATCTTGCAGTCGAGCGTGCTGTTTCTGAATATTGAAATAGGCGTGGGCGCGTTCTGGCAGGACTTTTCCGTTGAAGAAACAAGGCTGGTTAAAGCCTTTGCTGCCGTTTGAGGTTTCGCTCATCTGAAAGACCTTTCACGTAGAACCGCGTGCTTGACTGTTGACGTGGTTTGCGCGACGACGCTAACTGAGTCACCCCGAAGCTTACCCGCGCTCGTACGTGGGAGTGAGCAGGAGAGAACGATGATCCACCTGACCTTCCCCGACAATTCCGTTCGCGAATTTCCGGCCGGCATCACCGGCAGGGATGTCGCCGAGGGCATCTCCAAGTCGCTCGCCAAGAAGGCGGTGGCGATGGCGCTCGACGGGACCGTCGCCGACCTTTCCGACCCGATCCAGAAAGACGCGAAGATCGAGATCGTGACGCGCGACGATCCGCGCGCGCTGGAGCTCATCCGCCACGATGCGGCGCACGTCATGGCCGAGGCGGTGCAGGAGCTCTATCCCGGCACGCAGGTGACCATCGGTCCGGTGATCGAGAACGGTTTCTACTACGACTTCTTCCGCAACGAGCCGTTCACCACCGACGACCTGCCGAAGATCGAAGCCAAGATGCGCGAGATCGTGCAGCGCAATCTGCCCTTCACCAAGGAAGTGTGGTCGCGCGACGACGCCAAGCAGGTGTTCGCCGACAAGGGCGAGATGTTCAAGGTCGAGCTGGTCGATGCGATTCCCGCCGACCAGCAGATCAAGATCTACAAGCAGGGCGACTGGTTCGATCTCTGCCGCGGGCCGCACATGGCCTCGACGGGGCAGATCGGGCAGGCGTTCAGATTGATGAAGGTCGCCGGCGCCTACTGGCGCGGCGACGCGCGCAACCCGCAGCTCACGCGCATCTACGGCACCGCCTGGCAGAGCGAGGAGGAGCTGAAGCGCTACCTCACCATGCTCGAGGAGGCGGAGAAGCGCGACCATCGCCGGCTCGGCCGCGAGATGGACCTCTTCCATTTCCAGGAGGAGGGGCCGGGCGTCGTCTTCTGGCACCCGAAGGGCTGGACGATGTTCCAGGCGCTGATCGCGTACATGCGCCGGCGGCTGCGCGCCGACTACCAGGAAGTCAACGCGCCGCAGATGCTCGACAAGGTGCTGTGGGAGACGTCCGGCCACTGGGGCACCTTCCGCGAAAACATGTTCAAGGTGCAGCCGGCCGGCGACGAGATCGACGACAACGATCGCCTCTACGTGTTGAAGCCGATGAACTGCCCGGGCCACATCCAGATATTCAAGCACGGGCTGAAATCTTACCGCGACCTGCCGCTGCGCTTCGCCGAGTTCGGCGCCGTGCATCGCTACGAACCGTCGGGCGCGCTGCACGGGTTGCTGCGCGTGCGCGGCTTCACGCAGGACGACGCGCACATCTTCTGCACCGAGGAGCAGCTCGCGGCGGAGTGCCTGAAGATCAACGACCTGATCCTGTCGACCTACGCCGACTTCGGCTTCAGCGAGGTCGTCGTGAAGCTGTCGACGCGGCCGGAGAAGCGCGTCGGCTCGGACTCCGCCTGGGACGAGGCGGAAGCCATCATGCTCAACGTGCTGAAGACGATCGAGGCGCAGTCGGGCGGCAAGGTGAAGACCGGCATCAACCCGGGCGAGGGCGCCTTCTACGGGCCGAAGTTCGAGTACGTGCTGCGCGACGCCATCGGCCGCGACTGGCAGTGCGGCACGACGCAGGTCGATTTCAACATGCCCGGCCGCTTCGGCGCCTTCTACATCGACGCCGACGGCTCGAAGAAGACGCCGCTCATGGTCCATCGCGCCATTTGCGGCTCGATGGAGCGCTTCCTCGGCGTGCTGATGGAAAATTACGCCGGGCATTTCCCGCTGTGGTTCGCGCCGGTGCAGGTCGTCGTCGCGACGATCACGCAGGACGCCGACGACTACGCCAGACGCGTCGCGGCGGAACTGACCCGGGCGGGGCTGCGCGTCGAGACCGACCTCCGCAACGAGAAGATCAACTACAAGGTGCGCGAGCACTCGCTGCAGAAGGTGCCGGTGATCCTGGTATGCGGCCGGCGTGAGGCGGAGGAGTCTTCCGTCAACATTCGCCGGCTCGGATCGCAGGACCAGAAGTCGATGTTGCTCGCCGACGCGGTCGCGGCCCTGCAGCAGGAAGCCGAAGCGCCGGACGTCAAGCGCGAGGCAGCCGAGGCGAAGGCGGCGTAGGCCGCGGGGAGGAGGCACACCCCTCCCCAAAACGCCTCCGGCGTTTTGACCCTCCCGCAAGGGGAGGGTTCAAGCGGAGTCCGGGTCGTGCAGCAAGCTGAGCCCTCCCCTTGCGGGAGGGCCAAAACCGCAAAGCGGTTTTGGGGAGGGGTGTCTCTCCACGAGTCCGACCGCATGTTGGTCCCGAGGGAGAGATGACGCCAATGGCTAGGCGCCTGTCTCCGCGAAAATAAGTTATCCCCGCGACCCAAACCTCCCCGACAATATGCCCATCCCCGCTCACCCGAGGGCGCAACTCGAGGCGTTCGTGGTCGCGGAGCGGGGATGCGGTTCCCTGCCGGCTCCGGTTACGCAACCGGGTCGCGGGGCGAAGCGTGGCTGGTCCGTCGGCACTACGACCGTCCCGCCCACCTCGGGCTTGAGTTCGTCGCGTTGAGGCCCCGCCGGCACGCCGGAGAGGCGCTTCCCCAAAGCTACGTCGGGGAGCTAGCCGCGATGGACCGAAGTGCCGGCCGGCTTCGACAACGGCCGCGGCGGGCGCCCGGATGGCGCCCACAAACGCGGACTACCCGCTCGGCACCAGCCGGGCGCCCGCCACCCCTCGGATTTTCGGAGAGGAAATGAGGAAGGATCAGGACTCGGATGCGAATGCATCGCGAGAACGCGGAGCCGTATCCTCCACTCCGCTCATCCCCGCGAAAGCGGGGATCCAGGAGTCAGAGCACGCACGGCAGGCAAGGATGACGCACCTCGATCTCCGCTTTCGCGGGGAAAGCGGAGGGGATGCGAACGGTGCACGACGGGGAATGCGCGAGGCGGAGCCGCTACTGTGCCAATACCTCGACGTCGCGATCGCTGCCCGCCTCGACGCTGAATTTCTTTTCGAATGTCTTGCCTTCGTGCTTGGCGAGCGCGGTGTAGTCGCCTTCAGCGAGGATCACCGTCGGGAAGGCGCCGACGCTTTGCACGACGTTGGTGCCGCCGTTGGTCTGCACCGTCCACGCGGTGTCGGCCAGCGCCTCGCCGCCGTGCTGCTCGACCAGCTTCAACGTCATGCGCGCTGCCTTCTGGAACACCGTCGCCTCGGTCAGCTTGCCGGGGTCGATCTTGATGTCGGCGCGCACGATGGCGTTCGCCTCGCCAAATTTCGAGACGACGTGGTAGACGCCGGCGTTGAGGCTGATGACATGGCCGGGCGGGGCGTTGGGGACCAGCAGGAAGCGTTCCTCCGAGCCCGCCTCGTCGGGGGCGTAGATGTCAAAGGTGACCTCGCCTGGTGCAGCGGCTGGTCCTTGTTGTTGTTGGCCATCAGGCGCACGCCGCCGGCGTTCAGCACCACGACCTCGCCGCCGGTGCGGCCGTTGACCGAAATCTTGCGTGTCGCTCCGGCGCGGCCGTAGGCGGCGTGCACATAGTAAGTGCCCGGGTTGAGGCCGAAGTAGACGATGCCGCCGTCGGCCTCGCCGAGAAGCTGGAGGTGGCCGTCGGGGCCGGGCGTGTCGCCGAAGATGCGCCACTTGACGCCATCGCCGAGCGGCGGGCCCTTGGGGGCGAGCCGCGCCTCGAGCGTGAACGAGCCGGGGCGGATGTCGGAGGGCGGGCCGACGTCGGGTTGCGCATCGGGCGCGACGTCGGGGACCGCGTCGAGGTCGTCACCGCTGCCGGCGCCGATGTCGTCGGTGCCGTCGCCGGAATCGCCCGAGTCGATCGCGTCGCCGCTGTCGTCTCCGCTGTCGGCGGGCGGCGTGGCGCCCTTGGTCGCGGCGGCGGCGGAGAGGAGCGGGATCGCCGGGGCATCGGTGGTGTCGGCCGCGGCGCCCTTGTCGGGGGCAAGCCGCGGCAGCGGCACCTCGACCGGCTGAGCGAGCGCGGGCAGGGCAAGGCCGACGGCGCAAATGCCGCCTGCAACCAGCAGGCGCCAGCGGCGCGGAATCGTGTCGGTTTCCCCGGGTTTCACGTGAGGCAGAGTCCGCGTTTCCGTGGCGAATTCAAGGCCCATACTGCGCGCATTGGTCGATTTGCTTTCCCGGCGAAATCGGCCACAGTCCGCGCCATGACCGACGCGCTCGACCTGCTCAAGACCCGCAAATCCATCTCCGCCCAGTTTCTCGCCGGCCCGGGGCCGACAGACGCGGAACTGACCGAGATGCTGACCATCGCGGCACGCGTGCCCGACCACGGCAAGCTGACGCCGTGGCGTTTCATCCTGTTCAAGGGCGACGAGCGGCGGAAGGCCGGCGAGGCGCTGGCGAAGCTGTTCGCTACGCGCAATCCGGCGGCGGACGAGAAGCAGATCGAGGAGGAACGGGCGCGCTTCGCGCGGGCGCCGCTGGTAGTGGCGGTGGTCAGCCGGGCGGCGGCGCACCCCAAGATTCCGGAATTCGAGCAACTTCTCTCTGCCGGGAACGCCGCCTTCAACCTGGAGCTGGCGGCCCACGCGCTGAGCTACGCCGCGCAGTGGACGACCGGCTGGGTCGCCTACGACGAGGAGGCTGGGCGCATTCTCGGCCTTCAGCCGGGCGAGCGGTTCGTCGGCTTCATCCAC